>DAOSZO010000009.1:0-48871 GCA_035382085.1 Smithella sp. | reverse complement strand
TTCCAGCCCCTCGCGCCCCAGGCCCTGGAAGCTGTAAGGCGACGTGCGCGGCTTGTAGGCGCCGCCCCGGACGATGTGCGCCCCGCCTTTTTTGGCAATGTAGGCGCATTCCTGAAGCTGCTCCTCGCTTTCAATGGCGCAGGGTCCGGCCATGACGACAAAATCCGGCCCGCCGATTTTCACCGAACCGACGCAGACCACGGTGTCGCCTTCACGCGATTCCCGGCTCGCCAGTTTGTACGGCTTTAAAATCGGCATCGTTTTTTCCACGCCCGGCATGGACTCCGCGTACTTGAGAATCTCCTTGTTGCGGTTGTCGCCGATGGCGCCGATAATCGTTCGTTCCACGCCGATGGAAGGGTGCGCCTTGTAGCCCACGGACTCCACCCATTTGATGACATCCTCGATTTGTTTTTCGGTCGCGTGACTCTTCATGACAATAATCATATTTCCCCCTTTAAAAATTAAAAGCCGGAGCGATTTTCTTTTCGCCCCGGCTCTGGACATAAAAAAAGCCATGGGCGATTTTTCGATCTACCCATGGCTGTTTGGTTTAAACTATCCTAACAGGTCCTCCTCAGCGATGGGCAGACCGATGTAAAGTAGGTATAAAACCAATACCCGTAATCATTGCCGCTGACATGCATTTTTCTGTCCATCGTGACAAACCTTTTTGCTTGGTGCGAAGACTTTTAATGAAACAAAAATAATTTGTCAAGGAAAATTTTCAAATATTTTCAATAAATAAAAAACGCCTATAATCGTCCTTCTTTTTTGAGTCTCTCCACAATCTGCAGAATCTCCGGAATTTTCGCGGTCGCGGCCTTTTCGCCTTCAAAAATGGCCTCGTTGAACTTCTCAATCTCCGTGGATCCGATGCCCTTCATGTTCGGCCGGATCACCACGTCGGCGTTTTTAATCTGATACTCGGCGATTCGGGCATACATGATGTCCTTGGCCCTGAGCAGCGCATCCACCATGCCCTCGGGAATGTCGGCGCTCAAGCCCCCCGAGATGTCCACCGCGATGACGATATCCGCGCCGTTTCTGCGGGCCACGTCAACCGCCACCGGACTGACCACGGCGCCGTCCACATAGGTTGTATTGCCGATTTTCACGGGATGAAAAACGCCCGGCACGGCGCAGCTGGCGCGCACCGCCATGCCGGTATTGCCGCGGCCGAAAGCGACCTCCTCTCCGGTTGCGGCATTCGTCGCCACGGCGAAGAAAGGTATTTTCAGCTTTTCAATCGGCGCATATCGGACATTCTCGTTGATGAATTTCTCGATTTTTTCGCCTTTGATGAGCCCGCCCTTCCAGACTCTCCAGTCGTAATCCACAACCTTGTCCGCCTCCATCTTCATCGCGATCGCCTGCAGTTCAAAGGCGTTTTTCCCCGAAGCGTAGAGGCTGCCCACCAGCGAGCCGGCGCTGGTGCCCACCACCATGTGGATGGGAATTTGATGCGCCTCCAGAACCTTGAGAACGCCGATGTGGGCGAATCCCTTGGAAGCGCCCGCGCCCAGCACAACGGCGATTTTCGCCGGCCGGGGAGGCGCGACGCTCGGCGCGGTGGCGCAGCCGCTGACGGCGAATACGGCCAGCGCGAGCAGTCCCATCATACCCTTGATGAAATTTGAACTCAGGCAAATTCTGGCGCGCATATTTTTCATTCTCCCCGCAAAATCAAAAATGATGCAAAAATAATTCCCCAAACAAAACCCCGGACCCGGCTCAACGGATTTCCTCTTTCCCGAAACGCCACAAAAGCAACGCCCCCGCCGCGACACACCAGAGGATGACGTTCAGAAGCGGATACATTTCGTCGAGGCCCGGCCGCTCCCCGTGGATGAACGTCGAGGCGAAACTCTGGCTGCCGAAAATTTTCGGCCATAAATAGTAAACGATTTTCCATCCCGTCAGGCCTTCCGGGACGCCCTGTCTGTTCATCACCGCCTGGGCCATCGGACTGCGGCTGACGGCATGAACGGCGTCGGCTGTGAAACTGACGGCGCCGATGCCCATGGCCAGCAGAAAGGCGGCCACATCCGGCATCATCAGCGAAAACAGCAGGACGGCGGTCACGACAAAAAGCAGATTGACCGTGCACAAAAGCGAAGCCCCCAGATAACCGGGCATGACAACGTGAAGTTTGAACAGCACGGTCAGGAAAATCACGGCATGCAAAACGAACATGAAAACAGACGAAAGCATCCACAATCCAAAAACCTTGCCCAGGACGTACTGCCTGCGGGTCATCGGCTTGGACAAAACGCACGCCTGCATGCCCTCGTCGCGGTCGCGCCGGAAAACGCGCATCGCGAGCAGCGCCGCGATCATCATCGCCGCCGCCGCAATGACATGAAAGGTCATCTTTGAGACCGTACCCACCACGGCCGCCGTTTCGAGTTCCCGTCCGTTGATCATGTAATGGCCCTGATAGCATCCCCGCACCCCGAAAACGACAAGGATGGAAACAGCAAAGATGACGAGGAAACTTTTCTGGGACGCCACATCCCGGACGGTGTATTTCGCGACCTTCAGAAACGGGAAAAAAGTCTTCGGCTTCAATGCGTTCACCCCTCCCCCTTCACGTACCGGACAAAAACATCTTCCAGCGTGTCGCCTTCCCGGACCAGCGAGGATATTTTATCCTTCACCAAAAGCCTGCCGCGGCTGATGATGGCCGCGTTATCGCAGATTTTCTCGACCTCCGAAAGCCAATGCGAGTTTAAAAAAACGGTCACTCCCTCGCTTTTGAAGGATTCCAGAAGCCCGCGGATTTCCCGGATGCCGATGGGGTCAAGGCCGGCTGTCGGCTCATCCAGAATCAGAAGCCGGGGATTCCCCACCAGCGCCGCTCCCAGCCCGAACCGCTGGATCATGCCCTTGGAATAGGTCTGCGCCCTGGTGTGTTCCCTGCCCTGCATCCCGATTTTTTCAACAATCAGACGGCACTGCTTCTCCGCTTCGACACGGGGCATGTTGAGCAGCTCCGCGCAACGCATCAGGTATTGCCAGCCCGTCAGGTGCGGAGGGATGCGGTTTTGCTCCGCCAGATAGCCTACCGCCGCCCGGCTGGAGGATTTCTTGCTGGAAATCCCGTTGATGGAAAGCGTCCCCGAAGTCGGCGACGTGAAATCCAATAGCATTCTGACGATGGTCGTCTTTCCCGCCCCGTTGGGCCCGAGAAGCGCGAAATATTCCCCCGCGGCGACAGAAAAAGAGACATGATCCACCGCCGTCAGAGAACCGTATATTTTCGTCACGTTGTTTAAATGAATCATGGCCGGAGAGTATAGGGAGCAACCGCCTCCCTGTCAATCAAATAATCTTTGCGAAAAAAGGCGGCGCATCCCCGCTGGGCATTGTTTCACCGAAGTCCGTTTCTCCTTCTCCTGGAATCTGCGACTTTTAAGTGACGCGACCGGCCTCGAAGAAACGATATGCCATGATCTCTTTATGGTCCGGATTTTTTGATCTCCTCCTGCGCGTCGGCGTCCAGATTGCCGCTCCAGAGATACTTTTTCGTTTCAGCGACAACGACACCGCTTAAGAAAAGCAGGGCCACCAGGTTGGGCAGGGCCATCAGGCCGTTGAAGACATCGCCCAGATTCCATACCAGGTCCATCGAGAGCAGGCACCCCAGATAAACGGTTGCGAGATAAATCAGGCGGTAGAAAAAAACGGCCTTGCGCCCGAAAAGATACTCGGTCGCCTTTTCGGCGTAATATGACCAGCCGATGATGGTGGAAAAGGTGAAGGTCACCAGCGCCACGCACAGGAAAATTCCGCCGAAACGCGGAATATGCTCAAAGGCGAGCCTGGACATCGCCGCGCCCGAGGCGCCGCTCTGCCAGACGCCGGTGTTGACCAGCACCAGGCCTGTCAGGGCGCAGATGACAACCGTGTCCCAGAATGTTCCCGTCGAAGAAACCAGCCCCTGACGGACGGGATTCCGGGTCTGCGCCGCCGCGGCCGCAATGGGCGCGGAACCCAATCCCGATTCGTTGGAAAACAGACCGCGGGCAACGCCGCTGCGCGCCGCCATCATGATGGTCGAGCCGATGAATCCGCCGGTCGCGGCCTGGCCGGTGAAGGCGGTGGTCAATATCGTGACTAAGGTGTCCAGCAGGGTGTCGTACCCTTGGATCAGAATATAAAGGCAGCTTGACACGTAAAACACTGCCATAAAGGGAACCAGCGCGTCGCAAACCCGCGCGATGGACTTGAGGCCGCCCAGAATCACGGCGGCGGCCAGAATAAAAACGACGACGGCGATATAGGCTTTCGGAAAATGGAAGGTCTCATGCACCGACGCGGTCAGGGAATTGGCCTGGATGGAAGAGCCGATGCCCAGCGCGGCCACGGCCGTGAAAACCGCGAACAGAACGGCGAGCGGTTTGTTTTTCAGGCCATGCTCCAGGGCATACATCGGGCCGCCGGAGAAGGAACCGTCTTCGTTTTTGACGCGGTATTTCACCGCGAGGACGCCTTCCGAATATTTGGTGGCCATACCCAGAACGCCGGTGATCCATGTCCAGAAAACCGCCCCCGGACCGCCGAGCGCCACCGCCGTGGCCACGCCGACGATATTCCCCGTGCCGATGGTGGCGGCCAGAGCGGTCGCCAGCGCGCTGAACTGGCTGATTTCGCCTTCGGATCCCTCGTCTCGGGTAACGGACAGTTTGATGGCCTTGGGCGTGTAAAAGCTGAATGAAGCGCAAACGGAAGGTCAAAAAAAAGATGCGTTCCCAATAACATGATCAGCAGGGGCCATCCCCACATAAAATCACTTATCTGCTTCACAACCGCTGAGAATTGCTCCATCCCGCCTTCCCTTCACCCTTTATTCGGCACTCTCTCCGGGCAAGTTATTCTCCATCTGTTTGGTCGCGTCTTCGGTTCTCTTGTTGGCCTGGTCAACGGCATCGCCGGCCCGATGGGCTCTTTCGATGGCGGGCTTTGCCTGATCCGCTCCCTGCATCATCACGGTCGCAGTCGGTTCGGCGAAGTATTTCGCCCACAACCAGCCGGCTCCGATCAACAGCGCGATGAGTAGAATCACCGCCCACGCCGAAACACCTTTTTCGTCTTTCATGATGTGTGACCTCCTTGTTGGAATGGGAAACGCCCTCCTCCGAATGCGCCGCCCGTCTCTTCGAAGAATCCCTCGCGGGGACTCCCCATGAGGTTGAATCATTTGCCGTCCACCCGGATGACGCACGCGTCGCCCTGCGCCAGGCCGCCGCAGATGCCGCAGACGCCGTAGCCGCCGCCGCGGCGTCTCAATTCATACATCATGGTCATCAGAATGCGGCCGCCGCTGGCGCCCACGGGATGGCCGATGGCGATGGCTCCGCCGTTGGGATTGGTTTTTTCGAGCAGTTTGCGCCACTTCGCTTCGTCGCCGCCGGCCAGCATTTTTGTTGACACGAGCGTGACCGCCGCGAAGGCTTCATTGATTTCAATGACGTCCATGTCGTCAATGGTCAGATCGGCCTTTTGCAGCGCCTGACCGATGACTTTCGCGGGAAGTTCCGCCATGCGCCGCGGCTCTCCGGCGGAACTCGCCATGGACAAAATCGTCGCCAGCGGCTTGACCCCGATCTCCTCCGCCCGGGAACGGCGCATGATGATTACGGCCGTGGCGCCAGCGTCCAGGCCGGGCGCGTTGCCCGCGGTGACGGTCGGACTGCCGTAAATGGTTTTGAGTTTGGCCAGCGCTTCCATCGTGGTGTCGGGGCGGGGCAGTTCGTCTTTGGTGAAGAAAACCGGCTGGCCTTTTTTCGGGGGCAATTCCACGCTGACCAGCTCATCGTTGAATTTTCCCGCCTGGTCCGCCGCGGCCCATTTCCGATGCGAGCCCAGCGCCCAGGCGTCCTGCTCTTCACGGGAAATGCCGTGCTCGATGGCGATTTCGCCCGCGTCGCGGCCGAGCGGGGTGTATTCGCGGTAGGTGATGGGATTGAGATAATCCTGCACCAGCAGGGGCTTCATGCCCTGTCCCCAGCGGTGGCCGTTGATTAAAAGCGGGGTGTTGCTCATGTTTTCCGCGCCGACGGCCATGCAGGTATCGGCCTCGCCCAGCAGGATGGAGCGGCGCCCCAGCTGCACCGCGCAAAGCGAGGAGCAGCAAGCGCGGTCAATGGTCAGGGAAACCAGCGTGTCGGGCAGGCCCGCGCGCAAAAGCGCCTGCCGCCCGTTGACGTTATCATAAAGCGCCGCTTCGGCCTGATCGCACATGCCGTAGTAGAGTTCGTCGAGATCCTCTCCCTTGAGTCCCGCGCGTTTGAGGCTCTCCCGGATGACAATCACCCCCAGATGGGTGCTGTGAATTTCTCTGAGCGCGCCTCCGAATTTGCTGAAGGGCGTGCGCACACCGCTGACAATGACCACATCGTCCTTGTTGCTCATCATCTTCCCTCCCTGATGCCTTCATCCGTGTTGTCTGACCGCGCCGGAAGCTTGTCAAATATTCTCGTACAGGGCGCGGAGCCGATCGCCGTACTTTTCCATCACGTTGCGGCGTTTGAGTTTCAGCGTCTGGGTCAGCATGCCGTTTTCCACGGAAAAATCTTCGGTGATGTAGAGGAATTTCTGGGGAATCTCGTAGCCGCCGAAGGATTTGCGCAGGTGCTCCTGAATCTGTGCGGAAATGAAATCGGTGCATGCCTTGTTGGCAATGGTTTCTTCCGGCGTGCCCTGCGCCCACTGGGCGGTATGGGAATCCGCCTTGAGCGCTTCGAAATCCGGAACCACCAGCGCGACGTTGTACATCCGGCCTTCGCCGTAAACAATCACGTTGGAAACGTAGCGCAGAAGCTTGATCTCGTTCTCGATGGCTTCGGGATGAACATACTTGCCGTTTTCCAGCTTATATTCGTCCTTGAAGCGCCCGGTGATGTGAAGATACCCCTCTTCATCAATCCATCCGCGGTCGCCGGTCCGGATGCCGGGAAAACCGTTCCAGGTATCGGGCATCATCACCTCTTTGGTCACCTCGGGCTTGTTGTGATATCCCTGCATGACCTGCGCGCCGTACACGACGATCTCGCCGTCCGGGCTGTCCTCGCCGACGCGGGATTTATCGATGACCACCTTGGTGTCCTTAAAGGGCTTGCCCACGGTGCCGTACTTATTGCCCCGCATGGGCGAATTGTTTGAAATGACGGGCGAGGTTTCCGAAAGGCCATAACCGTCATAGGTGGGCACGCCGACGTCGCTGAAGAACAGGGCGATTTCCGGCTTCATCATCGCGCCGCCGGTGACAACGTGCTTGAGACGCCCGCCGAAAAGATCCCGGATTTTTGAAAAAACCAAAGCGTCAAGGTCCTGGAACTCTTTCGTCTTCTCTTTGAGTCCGCGGTTTTTGATTGCCTCGGCGCATGCCGCGTCGAAGAATTGTTTTTTGACCGGGTCCGCGGCCACCCCCTGGTGAATTTTGTCGTAAATGATATTGAATACCCGCGGCACGGCGGACATGTGCGTGGGCTTGACTTCGCCGAAATTGACCAGCAGCTTGTCGGCGGATTCGGCAAACGCCAGCCTCCATCCCGCCAGAATGTAGGTGTGCAAATCCGCGGTCAGGCCGAAACTGTGCGCCCAGGGCAGAATGCTCAAACCCACCTCGTCGTCTTCCGAATCGAACGTCGCCTTGCATTCCTGCGCGTTGTGCGTCATGTTGCCGTGTGAAAGCAGCACGCCCTTGGGGTCGCCGGTGGTGCCGGACGTGTAGATGATGAAGGCCGTCTCCGACCAATGCGGCTTGTAGGAGGCGACGGGATGGGCCTTGCCCATTTTTTCCAGCGCGGCCATCGTATTCTCGCCTTCCCCGTAAATCAGGAAAACGTCCCGGAGGGTGGGAATGTCTTTTTGAAAACTCTTCACGGCGTCATAAACTTTCTGATTGCTGACAAAAAGATATTTGATGGCCGCGTCTTTGATAATATACTGCCAGACCTTCTGGAGTTCCTTTTCATACATGGGAACGAACACGCCGCCCAACCCGTGGGTGGCGTTGGCGCACACGAACCATTCCACCGAATTGCCGACAATCACGCCGACCTTTTCGCCTTTTTTCAGGCCGAGCTTGTTGAGGGCTCCGCGCAGATTGTTCACGCGCTCGGCCACCTGGCCGTAGGTGACCCATTCGTATTGATTCGTCTGTTTGTTTTTGGTGCCGAACAAGTTGCGGGAAGCGTGTTTTGCCGCGCTTGCCTCGAACATGTCCACCAGGTTGTTGGGTTTCGTGTAGTACGCGTCAAGATTGCTTTGAGGAACTGCCTTGCTTGTCATAGAAATGCCTCCTGAAGAAAATGTTTTATGAGCAGCCGCAGCAACGGCGGCATACTGTATTGCAAAATCAGTGCGTGTGTTATATGCACAACAGCGTTTATTGTGTCAATGAATTATTCAGTGACGGAGAATGGAATCATGACGCAAATTTACCAGTATCGGCTGACGGTCCCCGAAGACGCCGTGGACATCAACAACCACGTAAACAATATTGAATATTTGCGCTGGATGCAGACGGCCGCCGTGCTGCATTCCGATCTTCAGGGCTGCACCCGGGCGACCATCGCCGCGGGCGCCACCTGGGTGGTCCGCAGCCACTACATCGAGTATCTGCGCCCCGCGTTCACCGGCGAAGACGTTGTCGTGCTGACCTGGGTATCCAATTTCCGCCGGGTGCGCTCTTTGAGAAAATACAGAATCGTCCGGATCGCGGACCAGGAAATTCTGGTGGAGGGAGAAACCGATTGGGTGTTCGTTGACGCGGCGACCGGCCGGCTCCGCTCCATCCCGCAACCGGTGATGGCCTGCTTTGAAATTCTGCCCGCGGAAAAAGAAAACGAAATCCTCCAAGGCCTTCAAATCGTCAAGACCTGAAACCGTCGCGGCCATCCCTCCTTCGCAGGTATTTTAGCTTGACACAGAAATGCATATTTTCTATATATTTAACCGTAAGCTGAATTTGGGATAAAATATCGGAACGGGGGAATTCATGTCGGAGACGGATTTGCAGCAAAGGATCATCGACGCGCTGGGTATCATGCACACGGCCATCAAGAACGTGCAGCTCTATCCGCCGAACAGCCCTTCCATTTCCAACACCATTGAAAAGTTTTACGCGGTCCTTTTGAATTTACTGGAAGAGGAATCGCCCATCGTCATCGCCGAAGCGGAGAAAAAAGCGATCATCTGCGGAAAGACGCTGGACACAAAAGATTTGGAAAAGGTGCAGATTTCCACCCTGATTTTCATCATGCTCAATCACGGCATCAAGAGCATTTTCTTTGACCGGGGCATCGACAAGGAAGAACTGGATTTCTTCATCCACTGCCTGGCGAAAAGTCCCGAGGAGATCAAACATCAGGGCGGTTTTACCAATATCATGCGGGCCAAGAAAATCCATCATATTTATCTGGATGAAAAAGTGTTCATCTCGATGGACAGATATCAAAAAATCATTTCCGAGAAAGGCGAGGCCCCCCAGAAAGAATCCCTGGAAAATTTGAGCGCCGAGAAGCTGGCCGACACCGAAAAGGAAGCGTTGCGCCTGCTCACCGCCATGCTGGGCGAAAATACGGAACAAAGAATGGAGGCGTCAAAACAATTCGCCGCGCTTCTGCAGCCCCTGCCGCTGGAATGGCAAAGAGGATTCGTCTCCAAAGAGCTGGACAAATTGATCGCGTGGATGAAAATCGAAACGGAAGCGACGCCGGAATATGACATCATCTGCGGATATCTCCGGGAACAGGCGCAAAGTTTTTTAAAGCAGGAGCGCTTCGCGGAAGCGCTTCCGATTTTTTCTGTCTTGCATCAAATCAACGTCGGCGCCCTGAAAAAGAACGACGCCATCCGCAAAGCTGTTTCAAGAACGATAAACAATCTGGCGACGGAAGACCACATCAGGCTCCTGCTGAATGAATTCAGCACCAACAAAAGAAAACAGCAGAACGACGCCCATGAGATTCTGGTCGCTTTTGACGACATCATTTTGGAGAGACTGCTGGATATCGTCCGCGACGCCACCGACACCAACGAGCGCGTCCGCGTCATCAATCTGATCCGCGAAATGGGCGCCCGAGCCATTCCCGCCGTCAAGAGCAGAATCAAGGAGAGCGCGCCCTGGTATTATTTGCGCAATCTCGCCTATATTCTGGGCCACATCGGCAATGAGGAAAACGCCTATGTGCTTCAGCCGCTTCTGCTGCACAAACACGGAAAGGTCAAGACGGAAGCGCTCAAAAGCATTTACCAGACCGGCGGCGCACAGAGAGGTCAGCTGCTCCTTTCCGTTCTGCCGCAAGTGGACGGCGAATTCCGGGTCAGCATCATTGAAATGCTCGGAAAGCTGAAATACGAAAAAGCGGTGCCCCAACTCCTGGAAATTCTGAAAAACAAATCCCTCATTTCCAAGGACGAGGATATCGCGATGCAGGAAAAGGTCTGCGACGCGCTGGGCGCCATCGGTTCCCCGGACGCCTTAAAATCCCTCAAGGAAATCCATGAGGCCAAGTCGTTTTTGGGCATCGGCACCTACCCGGTTAAAATCCGCTACGCCGCCAAGCGGGCCATGGATTCCATTTTGAGAAAGCAACAACAATAAATTTCCCGAGCTAAGGCCGGAGAGGTTTTCCCCCGGCAAAGATTCCTTGACATCAAAAAACCGCTTTCTTATAGTGACGGCGGTTATTCATTTCATGACTTCAGGCCGAGAGCTTATGAACACAACGGATGACAGCCATTCTTCGTTTACACCGGAAACCCGAAAAGGTTTGAAAACTTCCCTTCAAAAGAAAATTTCCTCGCGGGAGCTGGCCGTCTTCAGAACGCTCATGGAAAAACTTCAGTCTGCTCCGCAGGAGGATTTCACCTGGACATGGGATCATGAAACCTACAATTTTTTGATTCAGGCGGACAACCACATCATCGACCGGTATGTCGATATTTTGAGACAAGCCATGGGGGAAGCGCTGTGCCTTCATCTGGAGCGCGCTTCCATCATCGTCGACTTAAGACCCTGGAAAACCAACCCCAACAAAACGAGCCTGCGAATCGGATTCGAAGGAAGCCACATCCCCCCGGAACTGCACGGTCACACCAGCCTCGAGGACATCGTCAATCTGCACTACATCCTCCGTCCGGATGATCCTCCGCCGGTGAAGAAAGCGGTGAAAAGTTTCAAACTGGCCTGCGTCAGGATTGATCACCTGCTGGATAGAAAGTTTGAATGGATGTGGGAGCGGCACTGGCGGGCGGACGGCCTGGCTTTTGCCGTCGTGCGCGCCTACACCTGGCTCAACAAATACCTTCTCGTGGAAAGAGAGGTGGATCTCTTCAATCACTCGCCCTCCATTCAGGAAACCGGATGTAAAATGGAGCTGTCCACGTACAATCGAGGAACATCCTTCAACGTGCGCATCGCCCTGGACGGTCTGCCGAACAACGTGCGCACGGACACGCGCGCCCTGGAAGTTTTCGACACGCATTTTTCCGGGTAATCGTTGCGCCGTTGCGCAACGGCCCCGAAACATTCTCATGGCGATCTTTGCCCGTTCATTTACAAAATTCAATTTTGTGATATAATACGACTCAACAAAATTGCGTCCCGGAGAGATGGACATGGCAGCGCCTCTTTCCCGAAAGAGAATCATCTTTCTTGTCCGCCTGACGGTCATCCTGACAACGGTTTATTTCATGCTTTTTCCGCCGTCAGGAGGGCAGGGATTGCAAACATGGGGCTATTTATTCATCGTTTTTTACCTCCTGACCAATTTGGTTGTCGCCTATATTCCGGACAGATACTTTTACGACGACAGGATTTTCTATGGATTTATTTTATGCGACAGTATCCTGCTTCCCGCCGGCATTTACCTCTCCGGATACGTCGGTTCCGATTTGTATCTGATGTTCTTTTTCATCATTTCCCTGACCACGATGAGTTCCCACTTCGGTTACCTGATCATCAACACTTTCTTTTTCTCTTTCCTTTACGCCTGGCTTCTATACCAAAGAGGACTTCTGACCGGCCCTCACGCCACCGGTTACTGGATTCAGATTCCCTTCATTCTTGTCATCGCCATGTTTTACGGATACCTCGTCACCACCCGATTGCAGGACAAGGACAAAAAAATCAATGAAGTGCGGGCCTATTACGAACAAATCGTCCGAGGCACGGATGTTTTCATGTGCATCGTTGACCGCGAAGGGAAAATCATTTTCGCCAATCCAAAAATCATCAATTTCTACGGGTACCAAAACAAAGACGACCTTGTCGGCCTGGAACTTTCTCAGCTCTACAGTGAAGACGAAACGGAGGCCGAAAAGACGCTCCGCCAGGTCAAGTCCGTTTTCGAGCGCAATGAAACCTCGCGCCATGAATCTTTCGACAAAAAACACGGCATCTGGTTCGCTCACACGCTGAGCCCGATCAGAGACGCCGCGACAAAAGACGTCTCCGCCGTCTGCATCATTTCCAAGGACATCACCGACCGCATCGAAAAAGAAAATAAATTGAACAACACCATCGAACTGCTGATCAAAACGCGGGACCAGCTCATGCAGCAGGACAAGATGGCGGCGCTGGGCAGGATGGCTTCCGGCATCGCTCATGAAATCAGAAATCCTCTCGAAATCATTTACATGGGTCTGGATTATCTGGAAAACAACATTCCCGACGATCAGGTTCAGATCCGCGAAGCCATAGACAAAATGTATCACGCGGCCAACCGCGCCGACAACATCATCAAAAATATTCTATCGTTCTCCCGAAAATCGGAATGGAAAATCGCCCAGCTTCCCATTTGCAAGCTGTTGAAGAACACGCTGGAGCTGGCGCGGCAGAGCCTGCAGAAAAAAAACGTGGCGGTGCGGCTGGAATGCGCCGACGAATCGCTGGAAGTGGCGGCCGATTACAACATGCTGGAACATCTTTTCCTGAATCTTTTCGAAAACGCCGCCGACGCCATGGCGGACCGGGAAGAAAGAATCCTGACCATCCGCGCCTATAAAAAGAAAATCACGGAAATCGGCTACAAAACCGGCTACCGCTACACCGACTTTTTCAGAATCGGCGATGAGATGGTCGTCGTCGAAGTATCGGACACGGGCAAAGGAATTCCGAAAGATGTTCTGCCGAAAATCTTCGAACCCTTTTTTACGACCAAGCCGGTCAATGAGGGCACCGGCCTCGGGTTGAGCATCGCGCACATGATTATTGAGCGGCTCAGCGGCACCATCGATGTCGCCAGCCAGGAAAACGTCGGAACGACGTTTTTTGTAAAACTGCAACCGGAAATGAAGTTCATTAAAAAACAGGAGGAATGACATGCCCACAGACATCAGGGTCCTGGTGATCGACGATGAATTCGACTTCTGCTATTTCGTCAAAACCAATCTCATGCAGAGCGGTCCTTTCGACGTGCTGATCGCGACCACCGGCACGGAAGGCATTGAACTCGCCCGGACGGAACGGCCGGACATCATTCTGCTGGATCTGTTCATGCCGGAAATGCCCGGCGAGGATGTGGCCGACGCCTTGAAGGAATATCCCGAAACCGCCGATATTCCGATTCTGTTTGTCACCGCTTTGGCATCCAATGATGATCTTTCGCTAAACCAAGAGGGCAAGATCGGCAATAACTACATTATGCCCAAACCGATACGGACGAAAAAACTCATTCAAACCATCATGAAAATTTTGGACCGGACATAAAGAGCGTCCTCGGCGGTTCTTGAACGGCCGCGAAGGCGGCCGCATCAATAAGGTCCCGACGCTTTCGTCTTGCCTTTGAAAATCCGATAGACAAAAATGGTGTAGCCGATCACCACGGGCATGCCGACCAGGGCGATGACGGTCATGATTTTCAGGGCACGCAGGCTGCTGGAGGAGTTGTAGATCGTCAGACTCAACATCGGATCGTTGCTGGCTTTGATCAGATGAGGAAAGTGAATCGCCGCCAGGGCCAGCCACAGTCCGACAAAGGCGAAGGAGGCCTCCCAAAACGGCGCGAATTCATGTTTTCTGTGGAGGGAAAACAAAAGTTCGGCCAACCACAACATCGTGCACAGCACTGCCACGTAGAACAGCCAGTTCGTCACCACATCATCAAAAGTCAAAACCATCATCACGAAATAAACCGTCGCGGTTGCGAAATTGAGCAGGGTCAACACGCGGGCCGCGCGGAAGCACCGCTCCTGCAGGGCGCCCTCCGTTTTTCTGACGGCGTAAACGGCGCCCTGCAGCAGGACCGCCGCGAAACCGGTCACGCCGAACCACAGCGGAACCGGCCTCAATAGGGTGAAGAAATTTCCGGCAAATTCCATTTTTTCATTTAGCGGCACGCCGTAGACAACATTGCCCAGCGCCACGCCGAACAAGAAAGCCGCCAGCGCGCTGCCCGCGATGAAAATTTTTTCCCACAAGCCGGCCCGGGCCTCGTCGTAGGCGCGGAATTCCATGGAAACGGCCCGGCCGATCAAGGCCAGCAGCACCAGCATCAAGGCCAGATAAAAACCGGAAAACGCCGTGGCGTAAGCCTGCGGGAACGCCGCGAACAGCGCGCCGCCGCCGGTAATCAGCCAGACTTCGTTGCCGTCCCAGACCGGCGCGATGGAATGGATCAAAATGTCCTTTTCCTCTTTGTTCTTCCCGAGCAAGGCCAGAAGCGCCCCGATGCCCAGATCAAATCCATCCAGCAGAGAATAACCAGCAAAAAGGACCAGGATAATCACGAACCAAAGATTCTGATAATTTTGCAGATAGTCCATGGATAATGCCTCCGGAATCTGTCCATCTCCGACAAATTTTTAAACCGCCGGCCCCTTCCTGACGATTTTCAGAAATACTTTTACAAACACCGCCGCCAGCAGCACATAAACCATTAAAAACATCATCAGACTGAAAGCGATCTCTCCCGTCCCCACAACCACCGAAACGCCGTCGGCTGTTTTCATCAGTTTGTAGATGATCCAGGGCTGACGGCCGACTTCCGCCGCGATCCATCCCGTCTCATGAGCGATGTGCGGCAGGGGAATCAGAAAGGGCAAAAGGAAAAGATAGGCTTTGTTTTGATAAAGTTTCCCTCTCCAGAGCAGGTACCCGCCGAACAATCCCAGCGCAATCAACGCCACTCCGGCGCCCACCATGATGTGATACACTTGAAAGACAAAATTCACCGGCGGCCAGTGCTCTTCCGGAAAATCATTCAATCCCTTAATCTCGGAGTTCCAGTCGAAATTATAAAGAAAGCTCAAGCCCCCGGGAAGGTACAGGCCGTAGGTTTTTCGGTTTGGTTCATCCACGTATCCCGCGACGTAGATCGGGGCGCCGCGCGCGGTTTCAAAGTGTCCTTCCAGCGCCGCGGCTTTTTCCGGCTGCAGATCAATTACCCGGATGGCATGGGCATGCCCCGCGCCGAGCTGCAAAAGCGGCGTGACGGCGAAAAGGATGACGCCGATTTTGAGCATGGTTCTGGCGGTTTGGCCATGGAGCCCCCGGCGCACGTAGTAGCCGGCAATGCCCGCCACCATGACGGAACTTGTCACCCACGACGCCAAAACGGTGTGAACATATCGGACGGCGGTCGACGGATTAAAAACGGCCTCCCCGAAATTGCCCAGGACAATGCGCCCCGATTCCGTCAACGCGTAGCCCGCGGGCGTCTGCATCCAGGAATTGGCGACGACGATCCAGAAAGCCGACAGATGCCCTCCCAGAAAAACCATGAGCGCGGAGAACCAGTATACTCCGGGAGAAACACGTTTCCGCGCGAAAAGCAGAACGCCGAGAAAAACCGATTCCAGAAAAAAAGCCAGCACGCCTTCGGCGGCCAACAGCGGGCCGAAAATATCGCCCACCGCGCGGGAATAGCCCGACCAGTTCGTGCCGAAGGAAAACTCCATCACGATGCCGCTGGCCGCGCCCATCACAAAAATCAGTCCCAGCAGCTTGACCAAAAAATCGGTGATGCTTTTATAGTTATCGTCCTTCGTCTTCAGATAAAGCGTCTCTGAGATGAGAATAATCAGCGCCGTGCCCAGCGTCATGGCCGGGAAAATAAAATGAAAGCAGATGGTCAGCGCAAACTGGATACGGGCAAGGAAAAGCGCGCTCATGCATACCTCCTGGATGAGAGTGCATACTAACGGATTAATTGCAATTTTTCAACGGTTAATTTTTTTCTATCCTTTAACTTTTTAATGTATTATCATACCGCAAACCAAAAAATCAAAGGAGGCTTGCCATGAGAAAAATCCATTTTATTTCAGCAACGACGGGCGCGGTCCTTATATGCGCTTTGATGTTTTTCGGTCTGAACCCTGCTTCTTCCTACGCCGACGCGCCCAAGGACGTCAAAATCGCGTATGACGCCGCGACACAGACCCTGATTGTCACGATCACCCATAAATCCGCTTTCCCCGGTTTCCATCACATCAAAACGGTTGAAATCAAGAAAAACAACGTTGTGGTCAGCACCACCAACTATGATACGCAACCACGGGAGGTTCCTTTCTCCTACACCTACAAGGTGGAGGCCGTTCCCGGCGACACGTTGGAAGCGACCGCGACCTGCAATTTGTCCGGCAGCCTGTCCGCGTCAATGACGGTGCCCCCAAAAAAATGAGAGCAACTTCAGGCGCAAGTCATAACATTTGAATGCATGCAGGACATGAGCGGTCAGTTGGAAAAAAGTGTCTTGGATCTGGCGATAGCGGGTGGGACATTGCTGACCCTGTCCGACAGCATGGAAATCATCGAGGACGCCTTCATCGGCATTCGGGGTGAAGACATCGTGCTGGTCGGCGGCAGAAACAGCGCCGAGTGCGCATCGCTGAACGCGAAAGAAACCGTTGATGCCTCCGGCTGTCTGGTCATGCCCGGCCTCATCAACACGCACACGCACCTGCCCATGGTCTGTTTCCGGGGAATGGCCGACGACCTGCCGCTGATGGCGTGGCTGACAAAGCATATCTGGCCGGCAGAGAAAAAATTCGTCAGCAAAAAAATGGTTCATGACGGCGCGACGCTGGCCATGGCGGAAATGATTCTTTCCGGCACAACGACTTTCTGCGACGGCTACTTCCATGAAAACGCTGTTGCGCAGGCCGCCCTGTCCGCGGGCATGCGTGCCGTCGTCGCCCAGGGATTCGCCGATTTCATCATGCCCGACAGGGCTGCCGCCGATCGAATGATGGGCGTGGCGAAAGACTTCGTCGACCGCTGGCGGGAATACGCGCCGATGATTACGCCGGCTTATTTCTGTCACGCGCCTTATACCTGCTCCCCTGAAAACCTATCCCGTGTCAAAGAAGACGCCCGCAAGGAAGATATTTTGTATCTGATCCACCTTCTGGAAAATCGCGACGAAACCGATGTCATCTATCAGCGCTTCGGCAGAAAACCGGTGGATCATTTGCGCCATCTCGGCATCCTCGATGAAAAAACCATCGCCGTGCACTGCAACTGGCTAATCGCAGAGGATATCGGCGTTCTGGCCGATGCCGGCGTCAAAGTTTCACACAATCCGGAAAGTTCGATGAAACTCGCGGCGGGTGTCGCGCCCGTCCCGGAATTGCTCAAAAGGGGCGTCTGCGTCGGTCTCGGCACCGACGGATGCGCCAGCAACAATGACATGGACATGATCCGGGAAATGGACACGGCCGCAAAAGTTCACAAGGTCACAGCAGCGGACCCGACGGTCATGAAAGCGGAAACGGTATGCCGGATGGCGACCATCGAGGGCGCAAGGGTCCTGGGTCTCGAAAAAATCACCGGCTCCATTGAAAAGGGCAAAAAAGCGGACGTGATCCTGATCGACATGAATCAGCCGCACCTGACACCGCTTTACAACGCCTACTCGCATCTGGTGTACGCCGCGCGCGGCGCGGATGTGAAAGCCAGCATCATCAACGGCCGTATCATCATGAAAAACAGGAAACTGCTCACCCTCGACGTCCGGGAAGCCATGAAGAATGTGCGGAAAGTCGCCGCGGACATCCTGAATCAGCATCTTGGCTAGGCCGGCCGTCACCCCTGTCAAATTGTGTTTGACAGGCGGCCCAAGGTTCTTTATATTTTTTCCGCATTGATTGATTTTTTTGCTTCACATCGAAAGGTGAATTTATGAAAATTGTTATTTCCGGCTCGCTCGCCTACGACAGAATCATGGACTTCCCCGGCTATTTTTCCGACCACATCCTTCCCGATAAAATCCACATGCTCAACGTCTGCTTTCACGTCAACGGCATGCGGGAAAACTTCGGCGGCACGGCGGGCAACATCGCCTACGCCCTCCGGCTCTTGGGTGAGGAACCGCTGATCTGCGCCACCATCGGTCACGATCATGAAAAATATTTTCGGTGGTTGAAGCAAAACGGCATTTCCACCGAATACATCAAAATCATCGCGGATGAATTCACCGCCGGCGCCTACATCACCACCGACCGCGCGGACAACCAGATCACGGGGTTCAATCCCGGCGCCATGAAATATCCGTGCATCATTGATTTTAACAAACTGGATACCCGCGGCACCCTCGTGATTGTTTCCCCCGGCAATTTCGACGACATGGTCCAGTACCCGCGCGCCTGCAAAGACCGCGGAATCGACTACATCATGGACCCGGGACAGTCCCTGCCGATGTGGGACAAAAACGAGCTGATCGAATCCATCGAAGGTTCCCGGCTGTTAATCGTCAACGATTACGAATTGAGTCTGATCATCAGCAAAACCGGCCTCGACAAAAACGCGCTGCTGAAAAAGACCCGGGCCATCATCACGACGCTGGGCGCGCTGGGCTCGCAGGTATTGACTTCGGACGCGGAAGTTGCCATTCCCGCGTGCAAAGTGAAGAAAGTCGTCGATCCGACCGGCGCCGGCGACGCATACCGCGGCGGGCTGCTCAGCGGTCTGGCGCGGGGGCTTGGCCTCGTGGAAAGCGCCAAAATGGGCAGCATCTGCGCATCCTTTGCCGTGGAAACCTACGGGACGCAGGAATACACTTTCACGCCGGAAGAATTCAACCGGCGGCTCAACGGCTGACGTCTTTGCCCGCCCTTTTGAGATAATCGGCTACGTTTTTCCTGTGATTCAATAAAATGAGAGCGAAAGCGGCCATTGCGCCGCAGGTCGCTGTGATATGCCATTGGCAGGCACTGGCCTGCCCGAAAGCCAGGGTAAACACCATGAAAAACGAAGCGATGAAGGGAACGCGCGCCAGACCGTAAACAAACACCCAGACGGCCGCGGAGGCGAGCGCCGCCCATGGCGCGGTCATGATCGTGAAGCCGAGGTAGTTGGCCACGCCCTTGCCGCCCCGGAACCCATGGAAACACGGGAAGCGGTTGCCCAGCACCAGAAAAAAGGCCGCCCACGGCATCAAGAAAGGCCGCAGAAAGTAACCGGACACCCAGGCGACGGCCATGGCACGACCGACATCAAGAAGCAGAATAAAGGCCGCCCATAAAAATCCCGCCTGACGGTACACGTTGGTCGTGCCGGCGTTGCCGCTGAAGCTCTGCCGGGGGTCCTCCCTGCCCGTGAGCTTGAAAAAAATAACGGCGAAATTGACCGAACCGGCCAGATAAGCCAAAAGAAAAATCCACAGCGTCTTCACCGTTGACCCTCCGCCTTTATCCACTCCGGCGGGCGCAGACGGCCTCTTAAAACATCCTTCATTCTGATGCCGTTGACAACTTCACACAGCGACTCGTTTGCATCGTAAATCCAGGCATTGAACGTTATTTCATCTCCGGCAACAGTCAGCGGCGCCACCCGCGCAAGATAATCCTTTCCTTTCTGGGTTTTCCGGCAAATGAATCTCTCTTCCCAGCCGACCGGAAATCCAACAATGCCCGCGAACCGCTGTCCCCAAACGCAGGCCGCGTGCATCGCGGCATCGAGGGGGAACGGCGAGCCGAGCCATTGTTCATCCGCTTCGTGCCCGCCTCCCGAAACATAGGCCAGGGCGCCATGAGACGAAACCGCCAGATCTCCGATGATATTCTGATATGCCTCGCCAAACGTCACGAGCTCCCGGTATATGGTCGCCGACGGAATGCTGATGCATTCCCCCTCCAGTCTGGAAACATGACGGAAGGGAGACGACGCCGCTTTGCGGCCGCCTTCCGCGGCGAATTCAACATAGGCGTGCAAAATATCTCGGCTGACTCTGCCGGTCTTTGATTTCAGGAAAGTCATCAGATATGCCTTGATCGAACCGTCGGCGGTTTTTTCCAAGTCAACAAAAATCTGCCGGTTTGGCTTATCCGATTCCAAAGGAAGGAACCGGGCAAAAATCGCTTTTCGCAAAAGATCCATTGGGATTTGGGGGTAGACGGTTTGAGCGGCCCGTGCCATGATGATTACGGATTCGACGGCGGGCATCACCGCCTTCCCGTCAATGTGATGATCCTGAAGGTAAAGATGCGCTTCGATATCCATCAAACAGCGATCTTTCTGATTTAGGCCGGAAATGATTTCCATAATTGAACCGTCTTTTCGTCCACCGCCACAGGAACGCCTGAAAGATTCAAGGCGCAATGTTTGGTAAAGCCTCTGCAGATGATATCGCCCTTTTCCGCGTGGGTGATCAAATAGTCAAAACGCAGGCGCACTCTCTCCAGCTCCGACGGCCGGGTGTGAATGTACATCAAATCGTCGTAATACAGCGGATGATAAAAAGTGATTCCTAAATCAAAGATCGGATAGACATAACCGCTCTGTTCGATTTCCTTGTAAGGATAAGCGGCATCGCGCATCAAGGTCGTCCGACCCACCTCGAAATAACGCAGGTAATTGGAATGATAGACGACCTCGGAACGGTCGGTATCAATATACAAAACCCGGTAGCTGCAGCGGTGCCAGATCAGGCCGGTGGTGGCGTCACGCACAAAGCGTCCGTCGTTTTGATAAATTTCCGGTTTGAACGGTTTCGGTTTCATCGCTACACTCCTCTGAAAATGACACAGCAATTGGTTCCGCCGAATCCAAACGCGTTGGACAGGGCAATTTCATATTTTTGCCGCCGGGCTTCATGGGGCACCACATCGATATCCGAAAATTCAGGATCCGGCTCGTAATTGATCGTGGGCAGGATCAGGCCTTTTCTCATGCCCTCGACGGTGAGGGCCGCTTCGATGGCGGCGGTCGCGCCCAGCGTGTGACCGAGCTGCGACTTGTTCGACGAAACCGGAATTTTTTCTATTTTTTTGCCGAAGACCTCCCGCAGGCACTGGATTTCCGTCTTGTCGCCCTTGGGCGTCGAGGTGCCGTGGGCGTTGATGTATTGAATGTCTTCCGGCTCCAGACCCGCGTCCTCGATGGTTTCCCTGATGGCGCGGATGATGGTCGGCATGTTGGGGCTGGTATAGTGGTGCGCATCCGATGTCCAACCGACGCCCAAAACTTCAGCCCTGGGTTTGAGCCCATGGGTCTTGATCACTTCATCCGCCGCCAAAACCACCACACCGGCGCCTTCGGAAAGGACGAATCCCCTCCGGTCGACGCTGAACGGACGGGAGGCCAGCGCCGGATTTTCATAAGCGCGGTCTTTGGACGTCACCTTGATGGTGGCGTTCATGTTGGCAAAACCGTGAATCAGCTCCGGCAGAATCGGCATGTCGGCGCCGCCCGCCAGCACGAAATCGCAGTCCCCGTCACGGATCATTCTCGCGCCGATGCCGATGGCATGATTGCCGGAGGCGCAGGCGCCCTGCGGCGAAAAGATCGGCCCCGTGAATTTCAGCAGCATGCCCGCCTTCCCGGCGGGAAGATTCGCGCAGAGATTGGGCAGCAGATAGGGACTGACCCGCAGCGGCCCGCGGCGCTCCAGATCGTGCACGGCGACGCGGAAGGCGTCCGAGCCGTTGAGCGCCGACCCGATCAGGCAGGCCATCCGCGGCGCAATCCGCGCGTCTATGGTGATTCCGGCGTTCTGCAGCGCTTCCTTGCAAACCGCCATGGTCAGAATCACAAAGCCCGCGTTCCAGTTATAGACCTCCTTCGCGTCCGTAAAATCCAGTTCCAGGGGATGCCAATCCGGTATCTCGCCGACGACATCGCAGGCGGACTCCACCTGACAGCGGGTGACTTTTCGGAATCCGGCTTCGCCCCGCACGGCGCGTTTCCATGTTTTTTCGAAAGTACTGCCCAGCGGCGTCGCCGCACCGTAACCGACCACAAAGACCTTTCTGTTTTTCGGTGCCTTCATAATGAAACCGCCCTATCCGATGCGCCGCAGAATCACGCAGGAATTGCACCCGCCGAAACCGAACGCGTTTTTCAAAACAAATTCCTGATGCTGCTTCCTGGCGCCCTCCGGCACGCAGTCCAGCGTTATTTCTTCATCGGACGCATAATTGAGGGTTGGCAGCAGCGTTTCCCGGATCATGCCTTCCATCGCCAGGATGGCTTCGATGGCGCTGGATGCGCCCATGGCATGCCCGGTCTGCGATTTGTTGGCCGAAACCGGCGGAATCTTTCCGCCAAAAACATTGCGCAGGGCATCGGCTTCCACCTTGTCGCCGACTTTGGTCGATGTCGCGTGCGCGTTCACCGCATCAATATCCGCCGCCTTCAGCCCGGCATGCGCCACCGTTTCTTCAATGCACCGCTGAACCGTCGCCAGATGCGGCGCCACAAAATGGCTGGCGTCGGAGGTCATGGACCATCCGGCCAGCTCGATTTGAGCCTGCAAACCGTGCGCCCGGACAAATTCGTTCGTCGCCAGAATAACGCAGCCGGCGCCTTCGGAAACCACAAAGCCGCGCCGGTTTGCAGAAAAAGGACGGCTCGTTTTTTCGGGAGGCTCCGGAGGCTGTCCCTCCTTGGGCCGGTAAGCGCCGTTCATCGTGGCAAAGCCTGCGACAATCGGCTCCACCAGCGGAAAATCCACGGCGCCGCCGATGACGACATCCGCCCGGCCGCTCTGCAGAAGCATCGCGCCGATGATCAAAGACGTGATGCCCGTGGCGCAGGCGGTGATCGTGGAACAGATAGGTCCGGTCGCGCCCGTCATCATGGAAACTTTGCCGCCGACCATGTTGATGCACGAATTGGGATTGGTAAAGGGATGCGGCAGCCGGCCTTCGCGAACCATGAGGCGATCCGCCTGCAGGACCGCATCTAGGCCGCCGACGGCGGAACTGAACGTCACGGCCACTCTCGGCGCGAGGGCCTTGTCCATTATCACGCCGCTGCGTTGGAGCGCACGGTGCACCACCAGAAGGGCGTGCTTGAAAATCGGCGAACTCCAGTGCGCCATTTCGCGAGGCTGCAAAAAGCGATAAGGCGTCGCGTCGAAATCCGGAACTTCACCGGCGACGCGCACGGGGAAATCAGGCGTCAGCGGAAATCTCGTCAGATGCCCGATGCCGCTTTCTCCGGCGGCCGCTTTTTGCCATTGGGTTTCCAGCTCGGTACCCAGCGGAGAAACAGCGTCATAACCGATGATGAATGTTCTTTTTCCCGTCATGAAATCGAAAACAACAGAAAATTTTTCTCCGTTTATAAAACAAAGGGAGCATGAAATCCATATCAAATATTCAAGGGGATTACCAAGGAATAAAACGGTAGAGCTTGGCGAACATTTCGTATACTTCAATCCAGTTCTGCAGCTCTTTAGCGGATCGGAGATGCTCGCGCTTGTTGACCATGACCCAGCTCATGTGCGCCGCCCCGTCCTTGCAGGTGGAACAGTCGCGGGTCGCGGAGGTGCAGCAGCGGTGAACCGTTTTGAGGTCCGCCGCCCAGCGGATGAAATGAATCAGCCGCCGCGGCCGGTTCGGCCGGTTGTCCAGCTGCTCCGTGACGGAGGGGCATTCGCTCCAGCCGAAGGTTCGGCCCATCATTTTTCCCGTGGTGATGATCTCGTGATAGTACTTGCAGGAAATCACCGTGTTCGGATAGCGGTCGAGCATCTCGTCCATCTCGAAGCGCAGATCCCTCAATTCCTCCTCGCGCCAGGAAAATCCGTCCACGCCCTCGTCGTTGGACAACAGCTGGAGATGGACCTTCAGGCCGACATCCGCGATCCTTCTGATGACCGGCTCGATCTTGCCCACCTGGCGAGGGGTGATCGTATAGAGATAATATGTGTAGGGATCGCCTTCGTAATTTTTGCTGGAAATGGCGAAGGTGTCTTTTCCGCGCAGGATTTTTTCGTCCTCGCCGCCGCCCCAGAGGGAAATTCCCACCATCATGTCGGGAAACTTGTCGCGGGGCACTTTGATCAGACCATTGGTGGCGCAGTACGTGGGCAGGCGTTTGTAAAAGGCCTCCACGCGGTCCATGCACAGCGTCGGCTCGCCGCCGATCAAGATGGCCAGATTGACGCCGCGCGCTTTTTCGCGGTCGATGAACGCTTCCCATTTCCTGATATCCATTTCCTCCGGCGCCGCCTGATGCTCGCCGGACGAAAAGAAGAAACACCCCTTGCAGCGCAGATTGCAGCGGTTGGTCACATCGTAAATGGAACTGCGGATATTCAGACTGGAAATGCGTTTGTACCGCGCATACCATTCCTGATCCAGCAGGGAACTGACCGTTTTCATGAACGACGTTTTACCTCAATCCTTTCATTTCCGCGCAAACCGAGGAGAAAAATTTCCCCCCGCCCAACGATATAGACTGCCAGATTCCCCGTCACGGCCTTCGGGGAATCGCCTTTCTTTCTAATGCGCCTCCCCGGGCGGCTCCATGATTTCATGACAAAGATTTTCGCCCTTTTCGTAGCCCATTACCCAGACCGCCAGGTAAGTATCCACGTAATCCAGCCAAGACTTGAACGTCTCCAGATCATTGGCGTGGCGGTAAAGGCGCGCCGTCACCACCGCGGAGCCAGCCGCGTAATGGCGGCAATCGGCGCAATCCGTATCCGGCACGCAGCAGGCCACCGACCGGTCCCAGTTCAAATCCGTTCGGTATTGCCGGAAAGACCGGCCCAGCCCGATATCCTGCGATGGATTCCGGCGGGGATACGAACAGCGGAAAAGGTCGTGCAGTCCCTTTTCGTGCGTGTGCGCCACGGCATTGTAGACGGAAAAGAGAACGTTCCGCGGATAGCACCGCAGCAATTGAATCATGACTTCCCTCGTCCTGGCGAGGGAGGCCCGATCATGACGCAGGTCGCCCGCATAACCGACCGGCGAGGAAAAAACATTGAAGGTCAGCTTGCAGTCATGGGCCACGAGTTCCTCCGCGACTTCTCCGACCTCGCCGATGTTGTTCCGGGTGAAGGTGTATACAAAAACCGCCCGCGGATCCTTTTCATAATTTTCGATTTGTTTTTTCAGAAGATTTTTCGCATTCCGGATTCTCAGGCTGGTTTCATCGTTTCCCCAAACGGAAATGTGCAGCTTGTAACCGACGGATTCCGGGATTTTCCTGAAGCCGTTGGTGGCGATGCTGCCCAGCGGCATTTCCTGATAACACACTTCCAGCAGCTCCGGCACCAGCGACGGTTCGGCCCCCGCGAGAACCACGTAGGTGATGCCGCGCTCCTTTTCCGCGCGCATCAGGTTTCGCCAGGCGTCCGCGTCATGGACCTCGCGGGCGAACTGTTTTTCGCCCTCATAATAATAACAGCCGTCGCAACGGATGTTGCAGCGGTTCGTCATGTCGTAGGTGGATTCGCGCAGAAAAAAATACTTCCGGACCTTTTCCCATCTCCGCCTGACATCGGGATGGGCCAGAAGATCGGAAAACCGGGGCTTCACAGATTCCGGAGCTGTTTTATTTTCAACGCGCATACGGATGATATCCGCCCATCAATGGATCAATTTATCACGAATATATTCCGAAATCAGGCGAACGGTCTTCAATTTCGGATAGTCGTCTTCGTCAATGGTCACGTTGTACTCATCCTGGAGAACCAGCGCGATGGTCGCCAAATCCATGCTGTCAATCCCCAGCTCATCCACCAGATCCATGTCCGGGTTGAAGGTCTGGGCCGTCACATCCTCCAGCTTCAGTTCGTCAATGATGATTTCGGCCACGCGCTTTATAATATCTTGAATATCCTGCATTGCAGGCATCACCTGCCTCCTCCTTCTTGATTTATTTTTCTGGCGGCCAGAGAACCGCTGCAAACCAAATTTTCCCGATGAGCGATTTTAAACGAAAACAAAAAATTTTTTTCCGCCTCCTCGATCCTGACGCTGACGGACAACGCATCCCCCGGCCGCACCGGCTGCATAAATTTCACACGCTTGAGCGCGCACTGCTTCAGGAGGATGCCCCTGCCCGCCGCCTCTTGTGCGATCGTCTGTTCCACGATATGAATCAAGGCGATTCCCGGCAGGATCGGTTCGCCGGGGAAGTGCCCGGAAAACCAGGGCGAATCGGGCGGAACTTCCGCCGTCGCCTCAATATTGCCGTTGCCGGATGAGACGACTGTTTTTAATAAAGTCCACTGATTTGCCAAGCCTTCCACCTCAAGGGGTGATACCCGCTCATCAACCGATGAATGCGCGAATGCATATCACCATTTTATTTTTCAATCAAAATATTTTTATAACGTCAATTGATTTGACAACTTGCGGAATTTCGGCCATGACATCCCTGCCGATCAGATCCGCCAGCGGAAGGATTTTCAATTTCCGGTCTTTCAGCCCCCGCAGAACCCTTTCCGCTTCGGCGATGACAAGATGATGATCTCCAGCGTCGGGGAGCCCGTCATGGAGCAAAATGATGTCATCCGGTTTGACCCTCTTCAGTATGCGGGCGCCCAAATTCCGGACGCGGCGGTTGCCGGCATCGAAAGCCCGGCAACTGAACGTGACGCAGAACATCCCCAGTTTGTCCAGAACCAAGGGCAGCTTGGGATTGACAATGCCCACCGGCGGACGAAAAGCAAAAACACACACGCCCATTTCTTTGAGGATTTCCTGGACACGGAAGATTTCTTCCTTAAGATGACGATAACTGCACAGCATCAAAAAAGGATGGTGATGAAACGAATGGTTGCCCAGGGTGTGGCCGCGGGCGATGATCTCGCCGACGACATCCGGATACTTCAAAACGTTGACCCCGGAAACAAAAAATGTGGCTTTTGCAGAATAACGATCCAATAAATCCAGAAGGTCCCGCGTCAGCGGCGAAGGACCGTCATCAAAAGTCAACGCGACAAAATTTTCCCCGGTTTTACCGCGGCTGATCACCGGCAGAAAAAAATTGCTCTGCGGGAAAAAAGCCGCCATCAGACACAGAACCATGTAAAGAAAAGCCAACCCGGCGGCCAGAAGCGGGCTGAAAGGAAAAACAACGGCCGCCGCCGCCAGCAGCGCGATTCCGGTTAGCCGAGCGGGGTTTAAGGATGTCATTTTAAATTTCATGGACGATTACTCAACAGCAGGAGCTCGTCTTCCCGGATCGGCCGTTTCAGACGGCCCCGCCATGCGGCTCCCGCGATGATCCTGCTGTTTACTGAATCAGATATTCCCACAGCGGACCGGTGAAACCGCGCCGGTAAAGTTTGGGCAAAACGCGGGTGGCTTTGGCTTCGCCGGCGCCGATCATCCAGTTCAGACGGCCCTGGGCTTTTTCCTCGACCGTGCGCGTGATCTCCCCGACTGTCAGATTCGGCGAGCGGTAAAACAAAGGCTCCAGCAGTTCCTGCCCGGAGACGATTTGTCCCTCGTTCAGCGCTTCATCATATAGGGCTGTATGCGGATAAAGGCGCACGCCGCAGAAAAAGAAAAAAACGGCCCTGGGCAAATGCTCCAGGCCCTCCAGCGTCGTCTGCAGCGTCTGCCGGTCTTCGCCCGGACCGCCGAGCAGAAAATAATGGGCAATGTGCAAACCCGCATCAAGCGCCTCGCGGTGCGCGGCAAAAACGTTCTCCACCGCGAAAGGCTTGCGCAGTCGGGTCAGCACCGGCCTGGCGAGGGATTCCGTGCCGAATTCCACGTGCGTCAGCCCGGCATCCGCCATTGTCTTAAAGTAATCGGGAGGCGGAGCGGTGGGCGCGAAAAAGCCTCCCCAGGGAATACTCAGGCGGACTTCGACAAACGCCCTGGCGACCTCGAGGCTGTGTTCATAGCTGGCGTTGAAAGCGGAATCGGTGATGAAAATATACCTGGCGCCGGCTTCTTCCAGCTCGCGCGCCTTGCGCGCAATGTCCCGCGGCGGGAAAAGGCGCATGTTGCGGCCTTCAATGTGGGGATAGGTGCAGTAACTGCAGTGAAACGGACATCCCCTTTTGGTCTGCAGGTTGAGCATGCCGCCGCACGAAAGATAAAACCGCGTGTGAGGACTTTCCGGTTCGAACCGCCTTGTGATCTCTCCGCGCCAGGGCCGGTAATCCGCGCGAGCCGTCTCCTTTGTCAGGACGCCGGGAATCCGCGCGACATCCTGATGCTTCTCCAGCGCATCGAGCAGAAGCGCCAGACGCTCGCCTTCCCCGGCAATTCCGTAATCGGCATCCAGCGCCCGCATGTATTCGACGGGGAAAATGGTGAAGCCGCTGCCGCCCAGAACAATCTTCGCCCGCGAATTCTTTCTGATCTGGCTGATGACCGCCCGGTACTCGGGCAAAAATCCGCGGGCGTGAAGAGCATCCGTGTTGTCGATATTTCTGATGGAAACGCCGACAAAATCGGGGGAAAAGCTGCGGATGTCCTCCTCCCAGGCATCCCCGTCGGCATACACATTCAAATCCGCGATCTTCACGTCATAACGGTCATCCAGACAGCCGGCCACGTAATCGAGACCCAACGGATAAACCGGATAGGGAATCTTGAGCGTGTTGGCCGAGACAAGCAGTACCTTGATCATAGAAACATCAACAAAAATCCAGGGGTTGATCCTGACGGATCAATTGTTTTTTTTCTGATTCTGGAAGATATGTGTGGCCAGCGCGCGCACGGAAGCGAAAACTTTCACCCCCACTTCCTTGCTCTCAATCTTCACGCCGTAGTCTTTTTCGATCATCATGACCAGCTCCAGCACATCAATGGAATCAATGCCCAAATCGCCGCCCACCAAACGCTCCTCGTCCTTGATGTCCTCGGGACGGACATCAATCAGTCCCAGTGTGTCGATAATTTTAACTTTCAATTCACTGATCAATGTTTCGACGTTGTTCATGCATCACCTCAATTGGATTATGCCGGCGCGACCGGCACGCTTTTTTATCCTTGACGCTCTTCCGCGGGTGCCCGGACTTTCTCTGCTTCCTCGCCGATGATTTTCTCCAGAATCACCCGCGTCGCCCACCGCAAAAAGGCCATCCCGTACCGGGAGCCGGCCAGATACAAACCCAGCATCAGCATCAGCCAGGATATACCGTACACCAGGGGAATGCCGACCAGGCCCATCAGCGGGCTTTTCAGCCAGGCGCTGGCCACCCCGACGACGACCATCGCCGGAATGCCGATGATAAAGCTTATCACGATTAAAACAAGACCGGCGACGACCGAGGGGGACAATTTCCCCCTGAAAATACTCTTCAAGTCGGCGCGGTCGCAGAGCGCGGCCCGGCAGAACTCCTTGTTTGCGAAATACAATCCCACTTTTTTTATGACATTCAAAATACCGCCCTAAAAAACATCCTTTCTCTTTTCCTTCCGGATCCGCAAGCAGGTTCCGGCGAAAAATGCGGTGCGCCTTACCGCTCCATGATGCCGCCGACGGAGTATTTGGACCGCAAAGGATAATCCTTATAAGCGATATCCTTGAAAACCCCTGTCCGCGCCTGTCCGACGGTGGCGATCAATTCACCGTCGATATAAATCCGCCCGTCGCCGATGACAATGCTCGCGCCCGATTCCCTGAGCCGCGAATACCGGCGGACATCCACCTCAAAACGCGCGCACTTGTTGAACGGGCGGATCTGGCCGTTGAAAAAGACATCGCCGCATCCCAGCGCCCTGCCCGTGCCCAGAGACCCGCTCCAGACGCAGAAAAAGCCCAGCAGCTGCCATATCGCGTCGACACCCAAACATCCGGGCTGGACCGGATCACGCAAAAAATGACATTGAAAATACCACGCGTCCAGACGGATGTCCTGCTCCGCGATGATTTTCCCTTTCTTTCCGTCGCTTTCAATCAGCAAGATTCTGTCCAGCATCAGGAAAGGCGGCAGGGGCAGCTTCGCGTCAAAATGCTCCGGCGGATCCGATATCAGCGTCCCGTAAGCGAAAGCCAGTAATTCTTCAAAGTCAAAATGATCCCGTTTCAAAAATTCTTCATAAGTCATGATTTCTTCCCCGGGCGGACGTTTTTCTTTTTCCGGTCAGGAAGGAGCCCCTCTGAAAATCATCCGTAAGTATTTGAAATACATAAAAGCGTCCATTCTTTATGCCGCTTGAGTCCATTATAGGAAAAGGCATCGTTTGTCAAAAGAAAAAACCCCTTCCGGTCCAGGCGTGAAACCCCAATGGGGCAACTTTAGCTTGGTTCATCCAAAAAATCATGGCGACGGCGACGAATTTAAGCTATAAACACCCAAGTTTTTCAAAAAAGGAGATTCGAAGATGAACAAAAGCGCCCTGTACAAAATCAGTTACGGCATTTACATCGTCACTTCCGGAGAGGACGGAAAATTCAACGGACAGATCGCCAATTCCATGTTTCAGGTCACGTCCAATCCCGCGACCGTCGCCATCAGCATCAACAAGGAAAATTACACGCACGAATTGATCAAACGCAGCCGCAAATTCGCCGTTTCCATCCTTTCCGAAGCCACGCCGATGACCTTCATCGGACTGTTCGGATTCAAGAGTGGAAGGCACGTCAACAAACTGGAGAACGTCCAAACCAAAACCGGCGCGGCAAAGGTGCCCATCGTTGTCGAACACGCCGTCTCCTATCTGGAGGCGGAGCTGGAAAAAGAACTCGACTGCGGAACGCACACGATATTCGTCGGAAATATCGTGGATTGCGACATTCTGAGCGACGCGGAACCCATGACATATGCCTACTATCAGAAAGTCAAGGGCGGAAAATCCCCCAAGACAGCCCCCACCTATCACAAGGAGGAAGCCAAGGCGCCCGTCGCGCCTGCGGACAAATACGTCTGCAGCGTCTGCGGTTATGTCTATGATCCCGAAAAAGGCGATCCGGAAAATGCTGTGGCACCGGGCACAAAATTCGAAGATCTGCCGGATTCCTGGACCTGTCCGGTCTGTGGCGCAGACAAGTCGAAGTTTGAAAAGGAATCATAGGGAAAGCAGCCTGCCATGGAATACCAAAATGTCGATGACGTGCAGACGAAGCTAACCCGGGCCGGATACATCCCCTCCCGCGAAATCGCCACAGTGGTGTTTCTGGCGGCGGCGACCCAGAAGCCGGTTTTGGTCGAGGGACCGGCCGGCGTCGGCAAAACGGAGCTTGCCAAGGCCATCGCAAGGTCGCTGGACAGAGAACTCATTCGTCTGCAGTGCTATGAAGGCCTCGACGAAGCCAAGGCACTTTACGAATGGGAATATGCCAAGCAACTTCTCTACACGCAGATGGTCAAGGACCGGCTCAACGAAATTATTTCCTCCGCCTCCACCCTGACCCAGGCGGTGGATCAGATCGCCGCACAGGAAGACGCCTTTTTCTCTGACCGTTTCATCCAGCACCGGCCGCTCCTACAGGCCATCAGCTCTGAAAAACCCGTTGTGCTTCTCGTGGACGAAGTGGACAAATCCGATCCGGAATTCGAGGCGTTTCTTCTGGAAATATTAAGCGACTTTCAAGTGTCCATTCCCGAGCTGGGCACGCGCAAAGCGGTTCAAATTCCTTTCGTGCTCTTGACATCCAACAACTACCGCGACATGAGCGACGCCCTGAAGCGCCGGTGTGTTCATCTTTATATTGACTATCCCGCAAGAGAAACGGAAATCGCCATTGTCCGCCTGAAGATTCCCGACATCGAGGAGAAACTTTGTCACGCCCTGGTGGACGCCATCCGCAAAATTCGCAACCTCGGCCTCAAGAAAAGCCCCAGCATCTCCGAAACCATTGACTGGGCGCAATCGCTCATCGCCCTGCAGATTCACGAACTGACGCCGGAAGTCGTTTCGGAAACGCTCAACATCATCTGCAAATATCAGACGGATCTGGAAAAGGTCCGCAAAAATATCAACCGTGTCGTGTCGTAAAAAAATATGGTGAACCTGATTCAGCAATTTGCTTCCTGCTGCCGCGCGGCGGGGCTGCGGATTTCCACGGCGGAAGTGCTCGACAGCCTCCGTCAGATGCGGCTGATCGATCCGACGGACGAGCCGCAGTTCAGGTCGCTTTTGCGCGCCAACTTCGCCAAAAGCATACGCGACGTCCGTCACTTCGACCGGCTCTATGACCTTTTCTTTCATGAAATGCGCACGGACACCGCCGACATCCGGCAGGCGGCATCCTATACCGACCAGATCAAGAACACGGCGGACGTTCTGAAAATGATGCCGCACGACGATCCTGTTTACGATGCCGTCGCGGATTTTCTGCAGGGCAATCCGCAGGCCCTGCTTCGCGAAATACGCCGATTGCAGACCCAGGAGGAAGCGGCCATGCTGCGGTTCAATCTCGGACCCCTGGGCGGGAGACTCAATGTGATGCTGCAGATTGACAAAGCCGCCCGCGCCGCCCAGGCGCTGGTGGAGGAACATTACGCGAAAACGAATCCGGCGATGGCGCGGGAACTGGCCGTTCATTTCGAGGAACGCGTCGCCGCGGCGCGCTCCCTGCTCGTTCACGAACCGAACGCGGAGCCATCCGGCGCCAGAAAGCCTCAAACCGAAGAGCAGAAAATCAAAGGGCTGGGGGAGAAATCCTTTTCCTCCTTTACGCGACAGGAAATCGAGGAAATGCGCGAAGCCATCGACAAACTGGTGCGCAAATTAAAGAACATCGTCAGCCGCCGTTATGCGGTTCTCAACCGCGGCAATCTCGACGTCAAAAAAACGCTTCGGGCGGCGGCAAAATACAACGGCGTCCCCCTGGACATCCGATACCGGCACCGGGCGAAGCGCAAAAGCCGGATCGTCACGCTGTGCGATGTTTCCGGGTCCGTCTGGGCGGCGGCGCGCTTCATGCTGAATCTCCTCTACGCGCTGCAGGATTGCTTTGACAAGGTCAACAGCTTCGTCTTCGTTGATCGTCTTTCCGATGTCACCTCCATTTTCGAAGCCCATGAAATCAATGAGGCGATCCGACTGGTTCTGGAAAAACCGGATATCCACTACGGTGCGTCCACCGATTACGGTGAAACACTGCGCCATTTCAAGAGAGACTATATGGATCTTCTGACCAAGAAAACGACCCTGATTATTGTCGGCGACGGCCGCACAAACTATATGAACCCGGAAGACGCGATACTGGGGCAGATGCGCGAGCGCTGCCGGCGCGTCATCTGGCTCAATCCCGAGCAGGAAAATCTTTGGGGCACGGGCGACAGCGAAATCCGCTCCTACATGCCGCACTGCCACGAGGTGCGCCCCTGCCGAAATGTCAACCAGTTATTCACGTTTATCGAGGAGTTGGTGCTGTAACATGAATACCCCGAGGAAAGAACAATCATACAGCTGGATATCCCGTTTTGCCATTGAACATATCTTCTCCCGCGACGATTTATGCCGGGGCGACGACTTCCCCCACGATCTCTGGAAAAAAATGGGAGAAGCGGGATTTTTCAAAATCGGCATCGCGCCGTCCTACGGCGGCTGCGGCGGCGGTTACAAGCAGCTTCTGGAAGCCGGCGAAGTTTTCGTGCGCAGCAGTTACAACATGGGACTGGCCCTGTCCTGGCTCTATCAGCAACTGATCGCCGTTTATCTGATTTCCGGTTTCGGCACGGAAAGGCAACGCAAAAAATACCTGCCGCCGATGGCCGAAGGACATCTCATCGCGTCTTTCGCCGTCTCCGAACCCAGGCACGGCGGGCGCCCCAAATACATGGCGACCATCGCCGCCGAAGACGGCCAGGGGTTCAAGCTCAACGGCGAAAAGACCTATCTGACCAACGCGCCCGTCGCCGGACTGTTCGTCGTCATCGCGGTCACGGGAGAGGCGAAGGGGCAAAAGCAATTCAGCGCTTTTCTGGTGGACCATCCGGCCGCGGGATTGACCGTCAGCCCGCAGATCAAGCTCGATTTTCTCAAGCCGTCGCCGCACGGCGGCATCCTCCTGCACGACTGCGCCGTCCCCGCCGCCGCCCTTCTCGGCGAAAAAGACAGGGCCTTTCCGGATATCGTGATGCCTTTCAGCGACGCGGAAAATGTCGTGCTCATGGGAGCGGTGTCCGGCGCGATGGGCGCGGAGCTGATGGATGTGATTCTGGAAATCAACAAAAACCGGATCAGCGAAAACAAAGCCGTGCAAAGCGAAATCGGCGAGCTGGACGCTCTGCTGGAAACGCTGCGCGTCGTCGCGCGTGAAGCGGCGCACAAAATGGACGAGCACGACAATTACGCCATTCCCCTGACGCTGATCTTCAATGAATTGGCCGAAAGCTTTCAGCATCGAATCGCGGCGGTCGTCGGCAAGTGGAATTTGCCCATGCGCGAACGCTTCAAGATGCTTCAGGCGGATCTCAACATTCTGGGCATCCTGGGCAAGAAAAACATCACCGGCAAAATCACCAAACTGGGGGACGAACTCCTGCACGGCAAACGATGACAGGAACGCGACCGGTCTCCCGAACTATTTCGACGTTTTTTTTCCGGGGAAAGGGTCGCTTTTCTTGAATTTTTGAGGGGGCATGAATTTTTTGTCCCGCAAAAGCCTGGAAATGTCCTTCTGTCTTCTGGTGATTTTCTGTCCGGCCATGTTTTTCCTCGTCTAGACACACTGTTCTTCCAATGGGAAAGTGAACGCCCGCAAATTCGCCCGGGGATGCTCCTCTTTCAGTTTTCTGACCAAATCGCACAGCAACCCGATACGATCATCGCTGACCGCAAGCCACAGAGAATTATTGGTGCCCGGCCAGTAATGGGTGCCGAGCTTGGGATCCGACGCCTCTCCCTCGCCCATCAGGCCGCACATTTTCGTGTAGGCTTTGAAGCCGGCCTTCTTGAAGGCGCTGATGACAACGTCGTCGGCTTCGGTTGCGTAAATGACAAAAAACATTTTCATGATCGTCGCCTCCCGGCTTGTGTTGATTTGATTAAAGCGCTTGTCATCAACCTAAACGGTCTTCTTGGAACGCCTTCTCTGGAAATACTGCTGCCAATCGTCGAATAAATCATACGCGGCGGGAACAACCACCAGCGTGAGAATAAGGGACGTCAGCAGACCCCCGATGACCGCAATGCCCATTGGGGCGCGTGTTTCGGCGCCTTCGCCCACGGCAAAAGCGATGGGCAGCATGCCGAAAATCATGGCAAAAGTCGTCATCAGGATGGGACGCATTCTCACCGGGCCGGCCTGCAGAATGGCGTCGCGGCGAGACAGACCGCGTTCACGCAGGACATTGGTGTAGTCCACCAGCAAAATGGCATTTTTCTTGACCAGCCCCATCAACAGAATCAGGCCAATCATGCTGAAAATGTTCAGGGTCTTGCCCGTTAAAAAAAGTGCGCCGAAAGCCCCGATGAAGGAAAGAGGCATGGACAGCAAAATCGTCACCGGATGGATGAAGCTCTCAAACTGCGCCGCCAGAATCATGTAGGCCATTACAACGCCCAGCAACAACGCAAACAAAAGAAAGCCGAAAGACTCCTGCATCACTTCCGCCATGCCCTGGTACTTGGGCACATAATCGGGAGGAAGAATGCGCGCGGCAATGGCGTCCAGCTCGCTTTGCGCCTGGCCAAGCGGCTTTGCTTCCAGAGAGGCAAAAATCGTCACCGCACGTTGGCGGTCCACGCGGTTAATCACGCTGGGACCCGTTCCCTCCTCCACGTGAACCACATTGCCCAATTCAATCAGCTTACCGTCGCGGGCCCTCACGTAAATGCGTTGCAGGGAATCTTTGCTGGAGCGGTCCTCGGCGTTCAGACGGACCCTGACGTCATAACGTTTGCCTTTGACCTCATCTTTGTATTTGGTGATATCCAGCTCACCGCTGACGAGCAGATTGATGGCTTCCGCCACCGTCGCGACATCGACACCCAGCGCCGCCGCCTTGTCGCGGTCGATGAAAACCTTGAATTCCGGCTTGCCGACCTCCAGAGATGTGTCCACATCCACGATGCCCGGAAGCTTGGCAAATTCATCCGTAATCTGTTTGGCGTAATGCTGCAGCGTCTGGAGGTCCTGGCCGCGGATGCTGTATTGAATCGGCACATTCCGGATGCCGCCGCCAACCAGGGAAAGATCCTCCGCTGAAGCCTTGATGCCCGGAATCCGATTGAGCTTCATCCGGGCGATCTTCTTGATGTCTTCCTGACTGTAGTTCCGCTCCGACTTGGGTTTTAAACCGATCATCATCAGTCCGCGGTTCGTATAACCGCCATATCCCTGAACATAGAAAACGGATTTCACGCCCGGAATGTCCTTCATCATTCTTTCTGTCTGACTGAAATATCGCTCGATCTGATCCACGGAATAATCAATCGGCGCCTCCATCCGCACGATGAAATTTCCCTGATCTTCGGGCGGCACAAACTCCTTCCCCAATCCGAGCCAGGCCACCAAAAGACTCGTGATAAAAACAACCAGCGCGCCGACCAAAACAGTTTTCCTGAACCGCAAGGACCATGCCAAGACGGCCCGGTAAAAAGTTTCCAGCCTTTTATAGATTCGCTCCAGGAAATCACCGGCCCTGTTCCCAAAAGAACGCCGCGCGGCAGAGGGAACCCCGGCCAAAGCCGGCGGATTCGTGGAAGACCCTCGCGGCTTCAGAAAAATCGACGCCATCATGGGCGACAACGTAAAAGAAACCAGAAGCGAAACCAACACAGCGAAGACAATCGTCAACGCGAATTGAAGAAAGAACCGTCCGATCAATCCCTTCATGAACGCCACGGGCAAAAAGATGGCCACAATCGCGAAGGTGGTTGCCATCACGGCAAGGCCGATTTCAGACGTGGCGAATTTCGCGGCCTCGACAGGCGTCATGCCTTCCTCAATATGCCGGTAGATGTTTTCTATGACAATGATGGCATCGTCAATCAGCAAACCGACCGAGAGTGACAACGCCAGCATGGTCATGTTGTTGAAAGTAAAATGGAACGCGTTGATCAGGGCGAAGGTGGAAATAATGGAGACCGGAAGCGCGACAGCGCTGATGAGAGTGGTGCGCAGATTTCTCAAAAAGAGGAAAACCGCCAGTACCGCGAACAGACTGCCGAGAATTAAATGATGTTGCACCTCGCTGATGGAGCGGACAATGAAAATGGACTGGTCCATCGCGATGTTGAGCTTCATGCCGGGAGGAAGTGTTTTGTTAATCTTTTCCACTTCCGCTTTGATCCGATTGGCAATCTCCACGGTATTGGTCCCCGATTGTTTCTGAATCCCCATGCCGATGGCGGGAATTCCGTTGAAACGCGCGAGCGACCGTCGTTCCTCCGTCCCGTCCTCCACCCGGCCGATATCTCTGATCCGCACGGGCGCGCCATTGTAATAGCTGACGATCAGATCGGCAAAATCCAAAGCCTGAGCAAATTCTCCCTTGATGCGGACGGTATATTCCTTGGTGCCGGTTTCAATGCGTCCGCCCGGCAGTTCGACATTCTCGCGCTTGAGCGCCATGACCACATCGGAGGGAGCAATCTGATACGCCTGCATTTGTGCGGCGTCGAGCCAGATGCGGACCTGCCGAAGCCGCAGTCCGTAGAAGTTGACGGCCCCGACGCCGTTGATCCGCTGAAGCTGCTCCTTTAAAACTTCATCCGCGTAAGTGGACAAATCCCGAATGGATTTGTCGCCGGAAAGATTCATGAACAAAATCGGCGTGGAATCCGGATCCACCTTTTCGATCCGCGGCTCGTCAATGTCATCCGGCAGCTTATTGCGAATAGCCGAAATTTTTTCACGAACATCTTGAACGGCCAAATCAATGTCCCGCTCCAGCACAAATTCCACCACGGTTCGTGAAACGCTCTCCGTGCTGGTGGACGTGATGGTCTTGACGCCGTTGATCGTATTAACGGCCGCTTCAATCTTGTCCGCGACGTCGACATCCATGACCTCGGGACTCGCCCCCTTGAGGGTTGTGGTAATGGTAACAATCGGAAAATCAACCTTGGGAAAAAGATCGACGCCGATGCCCGGATAACTGACGACACCCAGCACCACCAGCGCCAGAATGACCATGGTGGCAAAAACCGGACGTTTGACCGATGTATCAGCGATCCACATTGACTTTTACCCCGTCCGACAAGTTGTTCTGACCCACGACAACGACGTCCTCCTTCTCCCGAACGCCGTCAAGAATCTCCACGTTCTCGCCATATTTGTCGCCGATCTTGACAATCCGTTCCTTGGCAATACGATCTTCCACCACAAAAACTTTTACCGTCGGGCCATCATAGGACAAGGCGATGAGCGGGACCAAGATGGCGTCGCGGGGACGGGCCGTATAAATGACGGCACGGGCGAACAACCCCGGCTTCAGCGAACGATCCCCGTTGGCCACAACGGCTTCCGCCTTGAGCGTTCTGGTCCGTTCATCCAGGTGGGGATAAACGATTTTGATTTTTCCTTTGAATTGTCTGTCGGCAAAAGAATCGACCGTAAACACAACGTCCTGGCCGTCCCGGATTTTCGAAATGTCTTTCTCGCTGACGGCAAAATTCAATTTCAGGGGATCGATTTTGATCAACTGCAGAAGCGGAAAACTGGCGCGCACAAAATCTCCTGTGGAAATTTTCTTCTCCTTGACCATGCCGCGGACCGGCGAATAAATTTTTGTGCGGGCAAGTCTTTCCGCGGCCGTGTCCAATGCGGCTTTCGCTTTGGCAACATCCGCCTCGGCAAGAATCACACGGGTGGAAATATCGTCATATTGCTGGCGCGTGATGAGCTCTTCCTTATACAGAGCATCTTTACGCTGATACTCGGCCCGCACATTGGCCAAAGAGGCTTCCGCCTGCTTCCACGCGGCCTCCGCCCTTTTGTGATCCAGCAGATAATCCGTCGGATTGATCTCCACCAATAATTTGCCGGGAACGATATCCGATCCTTCATCAACCTTGACGCTCCTAACGATGCCGTCAACTTCCGAACTCACCGTGATCTCTTCATCCGGCATCAGCGTTCCGGTCACTTCAAGATAAGGATGAACCTGTTTTTTCAGCGCAGTCGCGACGACAACATTCACCAGCTTTTCCGTTTCGATCTTTTTTTCCTTTTTGCAGGACAGTAGCGGCGCCGCAAATACCGCCGCAGCCAATACCAGCGCTATGCCTTTAACGACACGACAACGCAAAGGCATTTCCCGTCCCATGAATCTCGTAATACACTTTGCCGACATCATCTTTATTTCTCCTGGGCTGTATGCGTTTATGTCTTAGGGATGAGGCAGAACCATCCTCAATAAAGTGCCGCTTGACTTTCGGACCTTCAACGAAGCGAGCTGATAGTTATATAACGCTTCCGCCACATTTTTCTCGGCGGTCAGCAATAGGGTGTTGGCATCCATGACATCCAAACTGGTCGCCAGACCGTTTTCAAATTGTTTCAAAACGGCATTGTAATTGTCTCTGGCAAAGACCAGTTGATCCTCGAGAAATTTCAGGGACCCTTTCATGGTGGCAAGATCCAGACAGCCCGCCCGCAATTCCACATCAATATTTTTCCTCAAATCTTCATAAGCGAGCTTCGCCTGGCGTTCTCTGGCTTTCGCTTCCCGGAATTCGGCCAAACGCAATCCGCCCTCGAAAAGGGGAAAGGTCAGGGAAACACCCCCGAACACGCTCTCGCGGTTGAGCGTGGCACCGGGAGGATCCTGATCCGCACGGTTGTACACGGCAAAAAGACCCATACTGGGCCAAAAGGCACCGCGGCTGTACTGCACCTGACGGCTGGCCATGGAGATTTGGATTTCGTAGCCCTTCAGATCGGGTCGGGCTTCATAAGCCGTCTTGCGCAGGTCGTCAACGAGGCACACATCGGATAAATACGGTTTCTCCTCCTTGAGTTGAAAATCATCTTCGATGTCCGTCAGACGAATCAGCGCGGCGCGCGCCAGCTGCAGCGCATTGCCGGCCTTCAGATAATCCGCCCGCGCTCCCGACAATTCGCCTTCGGCTCGCAACAGGGCGGTGCGGGTCAGCTCACCCACCTTTACTCTTTTTTCCACGAAGCGATGATACTGCGAAAGCCTCTCCAGGTTGGCCACGGCGATGCCCTGCGTTTTTTGCGCCTTGAGAACATCATAGTAAGCCGACGCCACGGCCAGAATAAAATCGGCTTGGGCGGCGTTGAGCTCGTATTCACTTTTGGCGACGGACTGGTCGGCGATTTTCAACGCGTCGAGTTCACGGAGGCTGAGCGAGAAATTTTGATCCGCGCGAATGCCCCAGTTTCCCGTCTGTTCGGGCTGAATCAAGATACCTGACGAAGCGTACTTATCTTCGGAAAACAGGTTATACGTCCCGTAAGCCGTCACCCGGGGAATGAGAAGGGAAAGCGCCTTGTCCTTGTTCATTTGCGCGAGGTAGATGTTTTCACGCACCATGTCAATTTTTTCGGAATGTTTCAACGCCCTCTGATAAATCTCTTCAAGCGTGTATTCCTGCGCAATCGACGGCGCCGCAACCGACAAAACGCCTGCCAATGCCAACATCAGGTAAACCACATATCGTTTCATGTCACGTCCTGTTCATCTCAGCTTCGACAAGGTTACGGCCACAGCGTTCCCATGGCTCTTTGCAGACGGGTCAGATGGATATGATAATCACCCAACGCGTTGATGTAATCGGATTTGGCCCTGGTTAACAGCGTCTGCGCATCTAAAACCTCCGTCGAGGTCGCAATGCTTTCCTTGTATCTTTCAGTCGCGATACGGAAATTTTCTTCGGCCTGCTCAATCAACTTTTGAGAAACGGCAATTTGACTTTCCGCCTCCCGCAGCAGCAGATACGCGTTTTTGATTTCCAGAACCACCTGGTCATAGAGCGCTTTGGATGCTTCCGAGGCCTGATTTTCTCTGGCCTTGCCGGCATCCACCCTGAATTTCGTCTTGCCCCATTCCCAGAAATTCCAACTGGCGACGGCCATTAAATACCAGCTTTCCATATCTTTGTAGGAGCTGCCGGATACGGAAGGCTCATCGCCAAAACGGGTGTAGTTGCCCACGAAATTCAGCGCCGGAAGATACTCGCTTTTCGCGACATTCACCATTTTGGCCGCCTGCGCGGTTTTCAGAAATGAAATTTTCAACTCCGGTCTGGACTGTTTCGCAGCTTCCATACACGCCTCCAGAGAAGAACCAAAGGGTTGGTACGTCATGGCATCGGCAATCACCCCCGGCGCAAAGACATCCCGTTTCAAAAGGCTGTTCAAATGCGTTTTGGCCATGATTGACGCGTTTTGCGCCCGAACAAGCGCCTGCCTTCCGTTGGCCAACTCCACCTCGGCGTACAACAAATCATTTTTAGGAATCATGCCCACTTTGAAGTAATTTTCCGCGACATCGCGATGCGCCTTGAGCATGTCCACCGATTGGAGAGCCACCTCCTGAAGGTGTTGCGCTTTTAAAACGTTATAATAAGCAAGCTTCACGTCGTGGACCACATCCTGAATTTTCGCCTGTTCTTCCAATGCCGCGACATCTTCGCCGATTTTGCTGGCCTCATAATTGGCCAGAAGGCCGCCACCGGCAAACAGGGGCTGTTTCGCCTCAATCGCCCAGTTATAATTATTGACCGTGCCGGTGGTAATATCTCCCGGAGGAATAAGGGGGGGCAATCCCGGAAAAAAGAACGACGGCTCTTCATTGAGACGGGTGTAACTGTAGGAGGTGCTGAACTTGGGTAAAAACGCCGTCAGAGCCTCTTTCTTTTGAGCCTCCGCGCTTTTATACCCCTCTCGAGCAATCCGGATACCCGGACTGTTTTTCAACGCGATTTCAATACATTGGTTCAGCGTCAAGACCTCTTGGGCTAAAAGGTTCTGGGGAGAAAAAATTGCCAGTAAAAAAATGACGACAAAAGCCTTAATTTTCGGACCCATGATGTTTTACCCCATCAAAAAAAATATTCAAAATCAGATTTTTGTGAGAACGCGGGGATGCCTGAATCGGATCCAGCATCCATTCGAAGAGCGACGCCTTGATCAGATGGAACAAGGCTTCGGCCATGAATCGCGGCGTCAGATCCCGAAACAGTTTTTTTTCTATACCATCTTTTAGCAAGTTCTCAAGAAAAGTTATGTGAGCGAAATAATCAGCGAGCAGTTTTTCCCGAAGGGAATTTATGACTTGAGACAGAGCCGCGCTTTCGCCACGGACAAACAAACGACAAAAATCACTGTTGTTCTCCGCAAACAGTAAATGGGCGTCAACAAACATTTCTATTTTTTCCATAACCGTTGATACGGAATCCACGGCTTTCCTTGTTTCCGCATACATCAGGTCCATTTTTTCACTGATCATTCTCGAATATAAATCTTCTTTGCCATTAAAAAAATGATAAAGAGACCCTATGGAAAAACCTGACGCCCTGGCGATTTCCGCCATGGTAACAGCATAGTAATCTTTCGCGGCAAATATCTTTTCGGCTTGATTCAGAATTTCCCGACGCCGCATATTAAATTCACGTTTTTTTCTCTCCTGTCGTTCCGTCATAAGCGGCTCGCCTTGAACAATTGTTCATTATTTTGAATATGCATTCAAATAACAGAATGACATTTTAATTGTCAAGAAATAAAATTTTTACAAAACCTTTTTTACGTCAATTTATTAAATATAATTTTTTGTTTTCTTTTGAGCTGATTGAACGTTTCTTTAAACTTTCGGTCATTTTTTCTAATCGCCACTTTTTCACAAAACATTAATTAAATATAATTTAAATTTAAAAACAGAGACTTATAAATTATTTTATCTTTTTTCATTGTCATGGCACAATTATTTCATATTTAAATCAGCAAAAGAGCAGTTAATCTTGACGAAAAGGAGATAGGGACTATGAGAAAAATAATGCAGACATCTTTTTTGACAGCTTTTGTGGTTTTGGTTACCGCCTCCTTCAGTTATGCCCAGTTCAGCGCAACCGGCAGCGACAGCTTTCCGTTTTTTCACTTGGGTTGCCTGATCGTCGGCGGATTAATCATTGTCTCTTTAAAACGAAAATACACCAAGCTTTTCATGAGCGAGGCCATCGGCTCCTTTGCGCTTTATGCGGTTTTGGTTTCTCTGTTTACTTCACCGGTCGCTGATGCCCTAAAGGCCCTTATAAACTAATACCTTTTCCCCTTCTAAGCTATATCCTTTGAGAACCCCGTCTGGTACGGGGTTCTCGCCTTTTGAGGCTTTTTAAAACGCTTATTACCGGAAAAATTACTTGAATTTCCCAGCTTGGAACAAATGCGTCAGGCGCTGTGAAAAAACCCGGTTGAATTTTTGCAAAAAAGTCGTCTCCATCTCCGGAAGATAACGATTGGGCGAGTTATCACCGTTATTCCAGCTTCCCCAGATTTCCTCGTTGATTTTAAAGGGAACCAGAGCGAGCGACCTGACAAAATATTTTCTATTGGCGGGAAACAACCGGAAATATCGGGTCAGATTACCGTTGACTAAAATGGGTCTCAAGGCATGGGCAAAGATTTCCCTGAAATCAACAGGACTGACCAGATTAAGCCTTTCTTTTAAGAATTCTGAAGATTGGAGCGCTTCAATCACCGGCGCCGATTTTGCGTTGTCCACCAGCGTCAGCCAGACAAAAGGCACCTGAAATTGAAATTCCACCTCCTCCAGGAGCATTTCAAAAAGCTCGACGAGACTTCGGGCCTGCGCAAGCTTCTTTTCAATCTTCTCAAATCCGGCCGCGATTCTCGTGTTGACTCGGCCGATATGCTCTTTATCGCCCATGTTCACCCGCTACCATTTCGCGTAAATAATGACGTGATCGGAGGCCTTCTCCACGGTTCTTGATGACAAATCAATGACACAGTCCTTCGAGCTCTCGGCCAGTTTCCGGGTCGCCAGAATATGGTCCACACGCCATCCCAGCTTACGCTGGACCGAATCTCTGACACGGTAATCAAAGAAAGTATAATGACCGGCGACGCCGGGATAGTGTTTGCGGAAGACATCGACAAAGCCCCATCTTTTTGTTTCCTCATACGCCTTCCAGACCTCGGGATTAAAACAGACATGCCCCAACAGCCGTTTCGGATCATGGACATCGATCGGTTCCGGAGCGACATTAAAATCGCCGCACCAGACAATATCATCCCGGGGGTCGAAATGCCTCTGCAGAAAATCTTTCATTCTCGAGAACCACTGAAGCTTGTAGGCAAACTGGGGGCTTTCCATTTCCTGTCCCTGGGGAACGTAGGAATTGATGAGCGTCAGCAGACCGTAATCGGCAATGACCAGCCGGTCGGCGTCGGCGGGCTCACTGTCAAAACCGTAAATAACCTTTTGCGGTTTTGACAGCGAAGCAATGGCCACCCCCTTGTATTGCTTGTCGCCCCGGAAAACAACATGGTAACCCAAAGCCTCGAATTCCAAAACCGGGAAAGCGTCATCGGCGACCTTGGTTTCCTGCATGCAAAAAAAGTCCGGGCGGTTGTTTTTCAGCCACGGCAAAACAATATGCAGGCGCGAGCGGATGGAATTCACATTGAAAGATGCAATTTTCAAATCGCCGATCCCTCCGAAAGTTTAATATTTCATATCATTTCACCGAATCGCACTCAAGTTTTTTTGCGACAATCAACAAAATTGTGTATAAAAAGCCATGGAAAAAAATGAGGTCACCATCATCGGAGCGGGCGTCATCGGCTTGGCCATCGCCGCAGAAATATCGAGACCGGATCGAAATGTCTTTATTCTCGAAAAAAACACGACACACGGCCGGGGAATCAGCTCCCGAAACAGCGAGGTCATTCACAGCGGCATCTATTACCCCCGAAATTCTCTCAAGGCCTCCCTCTGCGTCGAGGGCAACCGCATGCTCTACAACATCGCGTCCGATCATAAAATCCCCCATCGCAAAACGGGCAAAATCATCGTGGCGACAAACCGGCGGGAAGCCGTTGAGCTTGAACAGCTTCACGCAAACGGCAGAGAAAACGGGGCGAAAGATTTGCAGATGTTGAATAAAAGACAGGTGGATGCCATGGAATCTTCCGTTCAGGCACAAGCCGCCCTCTACGCACCGGACACCGGTATCATCAGCGTTCATGATTTGATGAATTTTTATTTAACCAGAGCGCAAAGCCGAAAAGCCCAAGTGGTTTATCGCACGGAAGTCCTGCACATCGAAAAAGAGGGCAGCCATTACCGGCTGGCCGCCCGGCACGACCAAAAAGAAATTTTTGAATTTTCATCCGCCGTCGTCATCAACGCCGCGGGACTGGAATCGGACACCCTCGCCAATATGATGGGGACGGATTATCATCTTCATTTCTGCAAAGGCAGCTACTGCGGTCTCTCGGGAATCCAGCCCGGCAGGGTCAAAAGGCTCGTTTATCCGACACCCGACGCAAATCCAATGGGACTGGGAATTCATTTAACCATGGACCTCAACGGAAGATTCAAACTCGGCCCGGACGCGACCTACATCGACCGGAAAGAAGATTATTCCGTGGACGCGCGTAAGGCGGAAATTTTTTATCGGAGCGTCAAAAAATTTTTGCCTTTTTTGAAAAAAGAAAATATTCACCCGGACATGGCCGGTATCCGCCCGAAGCTTCAAGCTCCGGGGGAAGGCTTCCGCGACTTCGTTATCCGGGAAGACTTCCCCGGATTCATTAATCTGGTGGGTATTGAGTCGCCGGGAATCACCGCCTCCCCGGCCGTTGCCCGTCATGTCAGGGAAAAATATTTGGGCGAATGAAAAAGAATGTGCTAAAGGAAATGATAGAGAGAGATCCTTATGAAAATATGTCGCAAGTGCCGGGAAGAATTTTCGGATAAAGTGACCAAATGCCTCTACTGCGGCGGCCCGGTGGAGGTTGTCTTTATTCCCGGTGAAGAAAAAGTCGAAGAGACTGAAGCCAGACCAAAAAAGTTTAGCGGCCTGGAAAACATTTGGAAGGATCATAAAATAATTATCACGGCATCAATCGTCTTGCTGTTGGTCATCGCATTTGCAGCTTCACAGATGTCCAATTTAAAAAGCGATAAGGAGCAGGCCTTGCCCATCGAAAATCCGGAAATTGACGCTCCCGCCTTCTCCGCCCCATTCAACACAGAGGTGCCGGAAACCGCGCCGCCGATGGAATCCGCCGCGACGCCGGGAACGACATCCGAGGAAGCTTTTCGTCTGATGAAAAACGCCTACGCGCTTTGCAGCAGCGGCAAATGCGCGAATCCCGAACAGGCGATTGAATATCTGAATGAAGCCATCAAGCTCCGGCCTGATCTTGCCGAAGCCTATAACAACCGGGGCAACGCTTACAGCGATCTCAAACAGTATGAACAAGCCATCGACGACTACAACGAAGCTATCCGCCTCAAACCGGGTTATGCGCACGCCTATTACAACCGGGCGTTAACCTACGGCGAGCTTGGCCAGCATCAGCAGGCCATCGAAGACTACAACGCGGTCATCCAATTCAAACCGGAAGAGACGAGTGCGTATTATAACAGAGGCAGCGCTTATTTTAAGCTGGGGAATAAAGAGCTTGGCTGTCGGGACGCCCAGAAGGCATGCGAACTGGGAAACTGCGCCTTGCTGGAAAAGGCCCAGAAAAAGAAAGACTGCCCCTGATCCCTTTTTCGTGTAGGCAAAATTCTGCTCCAAAAAAATCAACGCGAAAATAAACGGCGCGGTTTTTCAGGGACATCACGAGGTCATTTTCACTCTCTTGGACCAGACCCGGCGCAGGCGCAGGGAATTGCCGACAACAGAAACCGAACTCAACGCCATCGCCGCCGCGGCATATCCGGGATTGAGCAGTATTTTGAAGAAAGGATACAGGGCGCCCGCCGCGATGGGAATGCCCATGACATTATAAAAGAAAGCCCAGAAAAGATTTTGTTTGATGATTCTCATCGTGGCTCGGGAAAGCGCGATGGCATCGGTCACGCCCATCAAATCTTGACGGATGAGCGTGATATCGCTCGTCTCAATGGCAATGTCCGTTCCGGCACCGATGGCCATACCCACATCGGCCGCCGCCAGCGCCGGCGCGTCATTGATGCCATCCCCCACCATGGCAACGACCTCTCCCGCCTGTCGCATCTTTTTTACTTCGTCGGCTTTCCCGCCCGGAAGCACATCGGCAAGGACATGCTCAATTCCCAGTTTCCGCGCAATGGCTTTCGCCGTCCCCATGTTGTCACCGGTGATCATCGCAACTTTCAGCCCTTCGCGCTTTAAAAGTTCCACAACCGTCTCCGCGGACTCCTTCGGCTCGTCGGCCAGGGCGATAAAACCGATCGCTTTTTTTTCTTCGGCCACGTAAATCAGAGTCTTTCCTTCCTGCGCAAACGTCTCCGCCGCTTCCAGGAGATTCCCCATTACAATCTCTTCTTTTTCCATAAAATGCCGGTTTCCGGCACGGCATATTTTGCCGTGCAGAACAGCGCGGATTCCCATGCCCGAAAAGGCTGTAAACTGGTCCACCGAAGCCACGGGAATGCCTTCGGCTGCTGCTTTTTGCAGGACGGCCTGCGCCAGCGGATGTTCGGAAACTTTTTCCAGCGCCGCCGCGGAAGCGAGCACATTCCCCGGGTCGCGGCCGTCAGCCGCGACGATGTCCGTCACGGCGTGCTCTCCTTTGGTCAGCGTCCCGGTTTTGTCAAAAATCACAACGGAAAGTTTTCCCACTTTTTCCAGCGTCTCGCCCCCCTTGATCAGAATGCCGCTTTGAGCGCCCAAACCCGTGCCCACCATAATGGCCGTCGGCGTGGCCAAACCCAGGGCACAGGGACAGGCAATGACCAGCACGGACACAAAATTGATCAGGGCGCGGCTGAAACTGGATTCGGCGGGGATGAAATACCAGACCAAAAAAGTGACCAAACCGACGGCAAAAACCGCCGGAACGAAGACGGAAGCGACCCGATCCGCCAACCGCTGCACGGGCGCCTTGGAGCCCTGCGCCTCTTCGACCATCCGGATAATCTGCGCCAGAACGGTTTGCGCGCCCACGCCGGTGGCGCGAAAAGTAAAACTTCCGGTTTTGTTGATGGTCGCGGCAAAAACTTTTTGCCCGGACTCCTTATTGACCGGCAGACTTTCTCCGGTCAGCATCGCTTCATCAACGGTTGACGCGCCTGACAGAACAATGCCATCAACGGGAATCTGCTCGCCCGGCTTGACCAGAAGGACATCGCCGATTTGCACCTCCTCCACGGCGATGTCCATCTCCTGACGGTCTCTGATGAGGTGCGCCTTTTTCGGTTTGAGATGCATCAGATTTTTAATGGCCGATGATGTTTTGCCTTTCGCCGCCGCCTCCAGAAGCCTGCCCAGCAGAATCAGCGTGACAATCATCGCCGCCGCGTCATAATAAACGTGGGGCATGACGCCGGCGCCGGTGAAAAAATCCGGGAAGAACGACGCCGCAGCGGAATAGGCGTAGGCTGAAAAGGCTCCCACCGCAACGAGCGTGTTCATGTCGGATGTCCTCTGCATAGCGGCCTTGTAAGCACCCACAAAAAAACGGCCGCCTACCCAGAAGACGGCGGGCGCGGTCAAAACAAACAGCACCCTCAGCATGACCGGGCGGGGAACGGCCGACAAAAAACCGAGTTCCCGCTGCATGGACCCGAGAAAGATGATCAGGCTCAAGACAGCGCCGCAGGCGACCTTGATTTTCAAGTCCTTGAACTCTGCGCGTCGCGACGCTTCAATGGGATCGGTCCCATTATCCCTG
>DAOSZO010000008.1:0-49524 GCA_035382085.1 Smithella sp. | reverse complement strand
GGTCAGGCAGCCAGATGGTCAAGGCATCATGGGCGGTCGAACCGGCGGCGCCGCTGATGCGCAAATGATAAAAGGATCAGAATGCCGCGCATCCCTGCACAAAAAAGATGCGTCGGTTTTTTGAGTCGTAAAGAAAAAAAATTACCCTTTGCCGTCTTTGACAGGAGGTCTGATCATGAAACGAAAGTATTTTAAGGCGATGGTTGCGAAAGGCGTTTTGCTCGCCGTGTGTCTGTCGGGACTTGCCGGGTTTGCGGCGGATCCGCGCCCCAATCCGGGAATGCCCGCGACACCGTCACGCGGCCTTCCCAACGTCTCGGTGCCGGCTCTTCCCGAAAAACCGGATTTGTATCTGACCATCAGCGGAAGCGGCCTGGGAGGACTGGCGGATCTTTATCCGGACAATCCCGGCATGGGGCCATCAAGGTTTTTTGTGAGCGGCCAAGTGCTCAACGGCGGCCGGTCCGCCGCGGCGGGATGCCAGGTGGACCTGCTGCTTTCCCCGGATCGCAAAGTCTCCGCCGATGACCGTCTGCTGGAACGCGTGGCCATTGCGGGAAGCATTCCGCCGTTCGACGGATTCCGTTACGGCGCCGCGCCGTTGCCGAGGAAAGAATACGGCATTGCCGGAATACCTCCGGGCACGTATTTTATTTGCGGAAAAGTTGATCCCGCCAACGCGATCGTAGAAAAAGATGAGAACAACAACTGCAGTTGCTCTACGGAGGCGATAAGGATCCATCCCACGGGCGCGAAATAACAGAGTGATCCCCTGTAAAGGGGAAGACTCTTTTTTAGAATTCAGACATACCATCGGCGATTTCTGATGTCAGGGGACGCCCTCGGGATTCGCTGGTGGAAATAGAAATCCATAAGGAGGTCGGAAGATGAAGACAGGAAAATTGATTTTTATTCTACTTTTTTCGTTTCTGGCTTTTGTTTTAAGCTCATCCGCGCATGCCGCGCAGAAAACCGTCAGCATTCCCAAGGGAACAAAAGCGCAGAAAATCGGACCGGGACATTACCGTTTGCTGCTTCCCAATCAGCAGGTCATTGAACTGAGGCAGCTTGTTTTCCGGACAGGGACGGCGGGATATGTCAAAGTTGTGGATCCGAATCCGCCGCATAAATCCATCGAAGGCAGGCAGGTGGTTCTGACCTTGAGGAAGCTCAAACGCGATGAAGCGCTGAAGCTGCCGCCGCAGGACTCCATTCAGATTGATGACGATATTGCCTGGCTGCCCATTGTCATGACGTTTCAGGTAACGGGGATTATCGACCCTGAGCCGCCATTTAGCACCTTAAACCCCAAAACCAATGCCACAAAACGTTCCGTAATAGATCCGGAGCCGCCGCACTAAAAAGAGCGAAACGGCGGGACTCTCGTATCGCATTTTCTTGAAACGGCGGACGAGGCAGGTCGTCCGCAAGTCAGCCGGGAGCCCAAAAAAAAGACCCCTCAAAGCTTCAGGGGTCTTTTTTCTCGTTTTTGAGAAATGACGCTTACGGCGTGCTAATTGTCATTTCGTAAGTTTGCGACTGTAGATTGTTGCTGGTATTGCAGTCCAGGGACTTCGGCTGGCTTGACGTTCCCAATAAACCTTTCGCGTCGCGGACAAAGAATTCGAAGAGAAGTTTCATTGGTTTTTCGTTGGGCTTGGGCGCCGCGGCGGGCGACGGAAAACCCCAGTGCAGAACCTTGTCCCGCGTGTAGGTCTGCGTGAAGGTCATGCATTGGGACTTCTTCAAAACCGAGCCGATGGGTTTGGTGTAAAATTTTGTATCACCGGCGGCCGCATAGCTGAACATGGGGCCGTAGGCGGCATAAACATTAAAATGCGCCTCCAACGGGTTGTCGGGCTGATTATAATCGCCGGGCCCGTTGTTGCAGACCTGGCCGGTCATGGTGAAAGTCGCGACATTGTTTGCGAGGGTTTTGGTGACGTTGAAGTTGCTCACGGCGGGATCTTTGCAGACTTCAAGATTGGCCACGGGCGGCTGGATCGCCTTGATGCCCGTGGTCTGGCTTGCCGCGGGCTGTCTCTCCGCCGCTAGGCCGATAAAAGACATGGTGACGATAAAAAACAATATTGCCGTAGTTCCTGACAGGATTTGACTTGACTTTTTCATTTTCCCCTCCATTGCTGACCGCCGGAAGATTTTTGGAATCAGCTGATTTTAGTGTTGTTTTGTTTATAGGCGCAACAAGACCTTCTGTCAATCAAATTATAGCTTCAATCTGTCGGTAAAAAATCTTATCAGGAGAAGGACAGTGTCTGCGGGATGCAACCGAAAACAGATGTCATTGTATAAACGTTTTTGGGACCGGGAAGGCCGTGTAAATGGACTCAAGATAATTTTAATAATGAATGTGTTTTTCAATGATTGCTCTGCTTACGGCTCCCTCGCGCAGAATGGCCGGCGGATCGCAGGTGATATCAACCAGCGTTGAAGGCATGCCGCCCGGGGTTTTCCCCCCATCGACCACGGCGTCAATTTTATGCCCGATTTGCGTGATGACCGCGGAGGCTTCGGAACATTCCGGCGCGCCGGAGAGATTGGCGCTGGTGGCGGTAATCGGTTTCCCAAGTTTTCGGGCCAGTTTTCGGGCGAGAGGATGAGCCGAGAGGCGCAGGCCGATTTTTCCGCTTCCGGCGGTCAGCAGTGAGGATACGTTGTTTGAGGCGGAAAAAACGATGGTCAGCGCTCCCGGCCAGAGGGCGGCCATGAGTTTTTTTGCGGCTTCGGGCACTTCTTTGACGAGAGGATTCACATCATCCGGCCCGCCGATAATCAGCGCGATAGGGTTTCTAAAATCGCGGCCCTTGACGGTAAAGATTTTTTCGATAGCCTGTTCGTTGGCGGCATCCACGCCCAGACCGTAGAATGTTTCGGTCGGATAGGCGATGAGACCGCCGTCTTTCAAAATCTTCACCGCTTTCGAAACAATTTTTTCTTCGGAGGATTCTTCAAAAAGCTTGAGGATTTCCGGCATCAATGATTTCCCAGATTCGAAATATTGGATTTCCGCGATGGCGCTTCAGACGCGGCCCATTCAAACCATTCAGGTAGCGTTCATTTTTTTGTGTTTTTTCTCCACGTCCCTGGCCATTTTTTTCATGTAGGCCGAGAGTTTGGACGCTATCGTCCTGTCTTCCAGCGCCAGCAGGCGTACGGCAAACAGGGCCGCGTTTTTGGCGCCGGCTTTGCCGATGGCCATGGTGGCCACGGGAATGCCGCCGGGCATCTGGACGGTGGAAAGAAGCGCGTCCAGGCCGTTGAGCGCGGTGGAATCAATCGGGACGCCGATGACGGGCAGCGGTGTCTGCGCGGCGATGACGCCGGCTAGATGAGCCGCCGCGCCGGCGCCGACAATGATCACCTTGAGGCCGCGTCCCGCCGCGGATGCGGCGAATTTCGTCGTGCGCTGCGGCGTGCGGTGCGCCGAGGTCAGAATTAATTCATGCCCGATGCCGAATTCTTCCAGCACTTTTTTCGCCTCCATCATCACGGGCAGGTCCGAATCGCTGCCCATGACCACACTGACCAAAACGTCGGATGCTTTGTTGCTCATAGGGCTCCTTTACATGTAGAGGGTATCATTATTGATTTTTATCTAACGTATCGGGCGGACATTTGCAATCTGAAAATTAATTTTTTTGCCAAATCCAGTTGACAGGAGGGGTTTCTCTAAATATACTCCGCCACGGTTAAAACCCAAAGAAGGAGAATGATTGAAATGACGGTGAATTTCTATGAATTTCTGACTTCAAACGATTATCCCGGACGAGGCATCTGCCTGGGGAAATCCCCCGGCGGGCAGACAGCCTTGATTGCCTATTTTATCATGGGCCGGAGCCAAAACAGCCGAAACCGCGTGTTTGAAGCCATTGACGGCGGCATCCGCACCAAAGCGGCCGATCCCGCCAAGGTGACGGATCCGCATCTGATCATTTACAGGCCGGTCTTGACGTTCGGAGATGCGACCATCGTCACCAACGGCGACCAGACCGACACCATTTATGATTTTTTGTCCCGCAATGCCCATCTGGGCTATAATTTTGAGGCGGCGCTGGCCACCCGCACCTTCGAGGATGACCGGCCCAACTGGACGCCGCGTATTTCCGGCCTGTTGGACATGAAAACCGGCGCCTATAAGCTTCATATCTTGAAAAGCGACCACGGCGACGAAAACAGTTTGCAGCGTTTCACTTTTGACTATCCGCAACCGCTTTCCGGTTTCGGGCACTTCATCAGCACTTATCAGGGCAACGGCAATCCGCTGCCGAGTTTTGAGGGTGAACCGATTCGCGTCGTCCTCGACGAAGACAATCCCCGCCGATGGGCGGAACGTTTGTGGAAGGCGCTCAATCAGGACAATAAGGTGAGTCTGTTTGTGCGCGCCGTTGATCTGAAAACCGGAAAATATGAAGACGTGATCGTCAATCAATACAAGGCTCTGGAGGAATAACCAATGAATGAAATTCAACTCAAATACGGCTGCAATCCCAATCAGAAACCGGCGCGGATTTTCATGGCGGACGGCGGCAATCTGCCTGTGGAAGTTCTGAACGGCAAGCCCGGTTACATCAATTTTCTGGATGCGCTCAACAGCTGGCAACTGGTGAAGGAACTCAAAGACAGTCTCGGTCTGCCGGCGGCGGCGTCTTTCAAGCACGTTTCGCCCGCGGGCGCGGCGCTGGGCTTGCCGCTGGATCGGGTTTTGCGCAAAATGTATCACATCGATCCGAAGATGAAACTCTCCACGCTTGCCTGCGCCTACGCGCGCGCCCGCGGCGCCGACCGCATGAGCAGCTTCGGCGACTGGATTGCGCTGTCCGATGTCTGCGACGTGCCGACGGCCAAAATCATCAAGACGGAAGTTTCCGACGGCATCATCGCGCCCGGTTATGAACCGGAAGCGCTCGAGATCCTCAAGTCCAAAAAGGGCGGGAATTATAACGTCGTGGCCATTGATCCGAACTACGAGCCGGCGCCGATCGAGCACAAGCAGGTTTTCGGCATCACGTTTGAACAGGGAAGAAACAACGTCCGGATTGACGAGCAGATGCTGGAGAACATCGTCACCGAAAACAAGACGCTGACGGAAGCGCAGAAGCGCGACCTGGTGCTGGCGCTCATTACCCTGAAATACACGCAGTCCAACAGTGTCTGTTACGTGCAGGACGGCCAGGTCATCGGTGTCGGAGCGGGACAGCAGAGCCGCATTCATTGCACGCGCCTTGCCGGTCAGAAGGCGGACAACTGGCAGCTGCGCCACATGCCGAAAGTCCTGAATCTGCCGTTCCGCGATGATGTTGCCAAGCCCGACCGCGACAATGCCATTGACGTCTACTTGGGTGATACGCCGGAGGATGTGATCGGCGATGACGTCTGGGCGCGGACCTTCACGCGTCAACCCAAGCCCCTAACCAGGGCGCAAAGGCAAAAATGGTTGAGCCGTGTCACCGGCGTGTGCCTGGGCAGCGACGCATTCTTTCCCTTCGGAGACAACATCGAACGCGCGCGCCGCAGCGGCGTGACGGCCATCGTGCAGCCGGGCGGTTCCATCCGCGACCAGCAAGTGATCGACACCTGCAACAAATACGGGATGGTCATGGCCTTTTGCGGCCTGCGTCTGTTCCACCATTAAAAAATGATGGAGGTGAATATGGAAACCTTGGAAGCCTTGCGAAAGCGTTATGATGCGCTCAAAGGGCTTGGACTGAAGCTCAACATCGAGCGCGGCCAGCCGGGAGATGAGAATTTCGACCTTTCCAACGCGATGTTTGGCATCGTCACGGAGAACGACATCAAAACCCCCAGCGGCTTTGACATCCGCAATTACCCCGGCGGCGTGCTGGGCCTGCCGGAGGCCCGCGAATTGTTTGCCGGAGTCCTGGGCGTCAAACCGGATGAGGTGATGGTCGGCAACAACTCCAGCCTGCAGATTCTTGCGCAGGTGCTCATGTGGGCGATGCTCCGGGGCGTGCTGGGCAGTCCCGCCCCCTGGCGCCAGACGGACAAACCCAGGATGATCGTCACCGTGCCCGGTTACGACCGGCATTTTACGCTGCTTGATGCGCTGGGATTCGAGATGATTCCGGTGCGGATGACCCCCGAAGGGCCGGACATGGACGCGGTGGAAAAAACCGCCGCCGGTGACGCAAACGTCAAGGGAATCCTTTTTGTTCCGACCTATTCCAATCCCAGCGGGGAGACTGTTTCCGACAAGACCGTGGAGAGACTGGCCGCCATGAAAACGGCCGCGCCGGATTTCACCATTTTTGCCGACGACGCCTACGTGGTCCATCATCTGACGGACAATCCCCTCAAACCCAAAAATCTTCTGCGCGCCTGCGAGCAGGCGGGGAATCCCAACCGTGTCTATCTGTTCAGTTCGACATCCAAGATCACCTTTTCGGGCGCGGGGATCGGCTTCATGGCCGCCAGCACGGCTAATCTGGCCTATATGGCGAAGCTTTTCGGAACGATGTTCATCGGCCCCAACAAGGTGGAACAGCTCCGCCATGTGAAATTCTTGGGCAACTACCCGGGCGGCGTTGCCGGTCTTATGAAAGAACACGCCAAACTGCTGAAACCAAAATTCGACATTACGGATAAAGTGCTCACCCGGGAACTCGGCGGAACGGACCTGGCCAGTTGGACGAAGCCCGCGGGCGGTTACTTCATCAGTCTGGATACCGCAAAACCGGTTGCCAAACGGGCGGTCGAACTTTGCAAGGAGGCGGGGGTGGCCGTCACGCCGGCGGGCGCGACTTATCCTTTCGGCAGGGATCCCAAAAATTCCAATATCCGGATATCGCCCACGCGACCTCCTGTTGCCGAACTGGAAAAGGCGATTGAAGTTCTGGCCGTGTGCGTCAAGCTCGCCTCGGCGGAATATGACAGCACAACCAAATAAAATTGAACGGCAATGCCGGAGGGGCCGGTTATTGATGCCGGCTCATCCGGCGTTTCAAAACAGTCGGTTCTTATGATTTCGGGGGATGGCCAAAAGCCTTCGACAATCAGACGGATACAACGCTGGATGACCTTGTCTGTTTTTTAAAACACAATCCTGTTTCCGCAAGAATTTTTCGGTCAACCTTCGACAACGGTAATTTTCTTAAACTGGCCGGCGAGACCCAGCGCCAGTTCTGGCAGCCCAGCGGCCTGGGATCGCCCATGAGCAGACGGCATTCATACGCGTGAAGAGTCAGGCGGAAATGCGTGTAGGTATGGTTGGCCGAGGCTATATATTTTCCCGGACGGATGGCTATGCCCAGTTCTTCTTTAACGCTTTGTTTCGGACACTTTTTTATATCTTGGCCGGCTTCAACGAAACCACCGGGCAGTTTCCACAGGGACGCGAGCAATCCGGAGGAGGGCCGCTGAACAGCCAGCAACATGCCCTTTGCGTTTCTGATGACGGCGGCGGCCGCCTGCCGATGCGGAATTGAGGGCGATTTTCGGGTTATCGGTAAAGCGTTTTGCAAATCTTTTTTTCGCGCCTGACAAAGATCGGCTAACGGACAACGCAAACATTCGGGATTTCTGGCTTTGCAGATCGTTGCTCCCAAATCCATCAGAGCCTGGTTGAAATCGCCGGGATGTCGCGGCGGAACCAGCCCAGCGGCCAGTTTTTGCAGTTGCTGCTGTCCTCTCGCGTCATCCATAGGTTTGCGGATGCCGAGGATCCGGCACAAAATCCGGCGGACATTTCCATCCACCGCCGGCAGCGCCTTTCCGTGGGCGATGCTTAAAATGGCACCGGCTGAATATTCGCCGATGCCGGGCAGGGATCGTATTTCTTTGATTGTGTCGGGTATCCGGCCGCCGAATTTCTCCGCAATGATTTTGGCCGCGGCATGAAGGTTTCTGGCGCGTAAGTAGTATCCCAGGTTTTCCCAAACTTTTAAAACGTTATGCAGAGGGGCGCCGGCCAGCGCGTCCACCGTGGGAAAGGTTTTCAGAAAAAGCTGATAGTAAGGGATCACCGTGTCCACCCGGGTTTGCTGGAGCATGACCTCCGAAATCCAGATGCGGTAGGGGTCTTTTGTTTCACGCCAGGGAAGGGAACGTCCGTTGCGTCTGTACCAGATCAGCAGTTTGCGGTTCAGAGACCTTTTGAGTTTTTCGGCATCCGTCATCATCGCGGCTTGTATATCCCATCCACCGCAATATCGCAATGCCACCTTTTTGCCTTGACTTATCGGCGGGCAGTCTTTAGAGTTTTTTAAAAACGACATTAAGGAGAGCGTCATGGACAATGAATTGAGGGCGGTGATGGAAACCGGCAGGGGAACCATCCATTTGAGACTTTTTGCGGACAAGACGCCGATGACCGTGGGCAATTTTGTCAATCTGGCGCGGCGCGGCTACTATAACGGACTGACGTTTCACCGCGTGATTCCTGACTTCATGATCCAGGGCGGATGTCCTTTCGGGGACGGCCGCGGAGGTCCCGGTTACCGATTCGGGGATGAGTTCGTCAGGGATTTGCGCCACAGCAAACCCGGCATTCTTTCGATGGCGAACGCCGGACCGCAGACCAACGGCAGCCAGTTTTTCATCACGCATGTCGCCACTCCCTGGCTGGACGGCAAGCACACGGTGTTTGGCGAAGTGATGGGTCAGGAAGATCAGGCGGTGGTCAATAAAATTGTCCAGGGCGACAAGATGATTGCCGTGACCATTGAGGGCGACGCAAGCGGACTTCTGCAAAGCATGGAAGAGCTGGTCTCCAGGTGGAATGTCGTTCTGGATAAGAATTTCCGGCATCTTTCACCGGCGTAAAACCCGGCGATGCAAAGAGGGACGGGATGAGGCCGATCGAACCGACTCCGGAGAGTATGGTGGAAAAGGATGGAACGATTCATTTCGGGACGTTCCGGTCGCCTTTTGTCAAGGCCAACATACTGGACGCGCCGCTTTACGAATCGCTCAAAGTTCCCGCCTGCTGGAAGCATTTCCGGCTGAAGGAATGGCAGCACTTCGGCGTCATCACGACATCGCATTATTTCGGCATGGTGATTTTTGACGCCAAATTCATGGGGGTTTCCTTTTTCTATGCCTATGATCGGATGGAGAACAGACGCTTTGAGCACGGCGTGCAGGCTCCGGGAAAGGCCTCGCGCGTCGCCGCGCAGGTATACGATGACTTTTGCGAATTCAAAAAAAACGGCTATTACCTGCGGTTTGAAAACAAACTTTCCGAAGGGTTTCATAAAATCATCGTCAATATTGCCGGCAGGAAAAATCACCCCGCGGTCAGGGGCGAAATCACAATAGAAGAGAACTTGCAAAATATCGAACCATTGGTGCAGGTTTCTCCGATTACGCCTTTCCGTCCCTTTTACACGCACAAGGTTGCCGCCCCGGCGGAGGGCGTCATTAAACTTGGCGAGCAGGAAATGAGAATTGAACGGACGCGGGATATCGCTCTCATGGATGAGCAGAAAACCTATTATCCGTATGTCAGTTTCTGGAAATGGGCGACGGGCGCGGGTTACAACGAATACGGAGAGCTTCTGGCCTTCAACCTCTGCCAGAACATGATTGCCGATGACGAGGACGCCAACGAAAACTGCATGTGGGTGAACGGAAAAATTCACTGCCTGAAGGCCGCGCGCTTCACGTTTGACGAAAATAATGTTCTGCGTCCATGGCGGGTTAAAACAACGGAGGGATCCCTTGATCTGCAGTTTGTTCCTTCCGGCGAGCGCGCCGAGAAAATCAACGCGGGATTGATCCTGTCCGATTTCCATCAGCCCTTCGGCCTGTACAACGGCCGGTTCAGGGATGAGCATAACCGCCTTTACCCCATTGCCGATTGTTTCGGCCTGGCCGAGCATCACGTGACGCGTTACTGATTTCTGCTGATGATGGTTTCGCCGAGGGCCATGCCCCGCCGTTCGACGTATCGGTAAAGAACAATCGAAAGCGGGATGAGCAACCCCAGGGTCACGACCAGTGAAGCCGTATATCCCAGAAAGGGAATTTGCAGGAACTCATAGAGACGGCGGTAAACAGGAATGACGCTGAAAATGATCAGCGGATGCAGAAGATACATCGAATACGTTGTCTTTCCCAGATAGGCGGTTTTGCTATTGATGAGAATATTCGGCGGATTCAATCCCAGACCCAAAACCAGCAGGGAAAAACACACCCCGTGGAGAATACTCCATCCCCAGAGCATGTTTTGTATTTTATCGGTCAGCAGCACCGCGTAGAAAGGAATAAAAAGGATGAGGCAGGCCCTTGCCAGTCCCCGCCGTTTCTGTTCGTTGAATTTGCCCAGCTCGCCGAAAAACAACCGGTAAACAATGACGCCGCAGACAAAGGCCGGCAGGTGCTGGAGAAAACCGAAACTCAACGCGAAACGGACATCCGCGGCGTCCAAACAGCCCGTTGTCTCGCCGACCTTTAAAACAAAATGAGACCATCCCCAGGCCATGAGCACCGCCGCGAAAAATAAAATCAGCGCAACGGACAGCGTGCGGGCCCATCGGTGAATCAACGGGAAAATCAGATAAAGAATCGCCATGACGCCGATGGTCCAGCTGGCCCAGACGAATCCGGTGATGTGGGCGGGGAAAAGATTGAACAAGAGCGATGCATTGACGAGCACTTCGGAAGCCGGATGGATGACGCCCAGCCAGACGGCGTCGCGAAGCCAGTAAATCAGAAGCATCAGATAAAACAGCGGCGCGATCCGGAAAAAACGGCGGATGTAGAATCTCTGAATCAGTCTGGGTTCGCCGCGGCGCGAATCCATGGAAAAACAAAGAGAGAAGGCGCTCAAGATAAAAAACAGGCTCACGCCGGCGTAACCGCCGTTGATGAGAATCGCCGCCATGGATTGCGGAACGGCAAGATTGGGCTGCGGAATCAAAATGAGATGGCTGATGACGACATAGAGAATCGCAAAAAAGCGCAACGCGTCCAGAAAATCAAGGCGGGTAAAAGGGGTTTTTTCTTTATGGGCCGACGTTTCGGACATTCACGCTCCGGTTGAAGGAAGAGTGCGCATTTTGCGGGCGAGGTCAGATCTCCCCGCGAATCTTTTTCATGTGATCAACGCGCTTTTGAATCAGCGCCTCGGTGCCGATGTCCCCGCGGCAGGCGATGGGCCCCCGAACGGCTTTGACGCCGTCTTCCGCGATTTTTCGTGCTTCGGCGAGCGTATCGGCGATCCCGACGATGCCGACGGCACGCGAAGCGCTCAGATACAAACCGTCCTCTTTTTGGTCCACGGATGCGTAGTAGAGCCTGGCCGCGCCCACATCGCCCACTTCGATTTTGGCCCCGGCGGACGCGGCGTCGGGGTGATCGGCGGGCAGGCCATAGCCTTTGGGCACGACGTATTTGCAGACGGTGGCTTTGTTTTCGAATTCGATTTTCAGCCGATCCAGGTTGCCGGCGATGATGTGGCGGCAGACTTCGACAAAATCCGTTTTGAGAAGCGGCAGGATGTTCATGGCTTCGGGGTCGCCGAAGCGGGCGTTGTATTCCAGAAGTCTGACGCCGTCCCGCGTGGCGATGAAACCGCCGTACATAATGCCTTTGTAGGGCTGTCCCGTTTCCTGGAGCAGCGCCGCCGCGACGCGGCGGGTGATTTCCAGTCCCTCCTCCAAATCCCGCGGGTTCAAGAAGGGGAGCAAATGGTCGGCCAGCGAATACGACCCCATCCCGCCGGTGTTGGGTCCCTTGTCGCCGTCGAACCTTCTTTTATGGTCCTGCACCAGCGGTGTCCCGACGACGGTTTTGCCGTCGCATAGGCACTGGAGGGAGAATTCCTCGCCGTCGAACTTTTCTTCAATGACCAGCGGGGATCCGCCGGCCAGCACCTGCTCGCACAATTTCAAGGCGTCTTTCTTTGTTTGAAAATGATCTCCCTGAACCTGAACCCCCTTGCCGCCGGTCAGGCCATCCGGTTTGAGGACGACGCCCTCGAGTTCCTGAAGGAAGGATTCCACGCCGTCGAGGGAGCGGAAAACTTTGTAACGCGGGTTGCCGGGGATGTTGTACTTGTTCACCAGATTCCGGGTGAACGATTTGGAGGTTTCCAGCCGTGCAAGCGATTGCGTCGGCCCCACCGAAGGGATGCCGATGCCGGCCAGCGCGTCCACCACGCCGTTGTGGAGCGGATCTTCCGGGCCGACGACGGCAAATTCGATTTTGTTGACCCGGGCGAAATCCGCGATGGCGGCCAGGTCGGCGTACGATCCTAATTTTACTTTTTCCGAGAGAGTAGCGATGCCCGGATTATTCGCCTTCATGAATGAAAACAGTTTCGGTTTTTGCGGGGAACGCACGATGGCTTCCGCCAGAGCGTGTTCCCGGGCGCCGTTTCCGATGAGCAGGATGTTGGACATGGCAGGCCTTCCTCCTTTTTATTTGAAGACTTCCTTCAGCAGGTCGGTGACTCTGGCTTTAGGATTGGTGCGGATATCGGTTTCTTCTTTGGCGAGCATCAGAAACAGGCCGTCGAGCGCTTTGGAGGATACATAATGGTTGACGTCCATATTGACGGCCTGGCCGACCAGAGGAATTTTTTGCGCCTTCGCGTTGAGGGCGTCGAATTTCTGGGTGACCTTGTACTCACCCATGGTTTTACGCACTTGAGGTTGGAATTTCTCCAGCAGCTTGTTGTAGGTCTTATTTTTCAGGTAATCCGTCGCGGCGGTGTTTCCTCCGCGCAGGATTTTATTGGCGTCTTCAAAAGTCATTTCGCTGATGGCGGTGGAAAAGATGTCCGCCGCCAGCGGCGCCGCCTTTTCGGCGGCCCGGTTCATGCTGAGCGTGAATTCATCGATCTGCGGACCATAACCGATGCCGCGCAGGGCGGGTTCGAGTTTTCGGATCTTCTCCGGCAGAAGGATTTTGACGGCGGCGTTGCCGAAATAGCCGTCTTTCTTCCCAAGATAGTTGATGGTGTTTTTCATGCCGACGTTGAGCGCTTCCTTCAGTCCAAGCTCCGCCTTACCGCCAGCGGGTCCTGTCTGAACCGGCGTGTTCACCATTTCTTTGAGGTCATCCAACAGCGAGGCGTTCGCGTTGAAAGCAATCAAAACGGCTGCCGCAAAGCTCAAAAAAAGTATTTTTCTCATGATAGCATTCTCCTGTGCAAATTATTGTTATGGAAATGTCTGGGAATGAGGTAAAAACTCGTCTGTTTTTTTCATTGCGGCGCAGTATAAGAATTCTGCTTTTTGATGTCAATCGAATAATCTGCGTTGTGGAATTCCTTCATCGGGGGACCGCCCAATGCGGAGTTTCTTTTTTCAGAAGAATCTGTTAAATTAAACCCGCATCATCCACAGGAGGTAGTTTTTTGGGACTTGGTTCTGATGTTGTTATTTTGATTGCCCTTTTCATGCTGTCCGGTTTTTTTTCCTCGGCGGAGGCGGCCCTGTTTTCGCTGACGGATCTGCATCTGCACAAGATGCGTCATTACCGATATCCTTTCTTTGAATATGTTTTGAAATTGCTCGCCAATCAGCGCCGTCTGCTGATCACCATTGTGACCAGCAATGAGGCGGTCAACATCAGCATTTCCATTCTGGCGGCGTCGTTTTTCATCAGGCTTTTCGACGCCAACGGCCAATGGATTTCCATTGTTTTCACGACCGGCGTGCTTTTGATCGTCGGCGAAGCGATTCCCAAGACCTTCGGCGTGACGTATCCCATGCAGATTGCCACCGTCGTTTCGCCGCTTCTGAGAGCGATTTCGCTTCTTGAATATCCGGTGGTGGCCGGGCTGGAAAAGCTGTCCGGTGTTTTCCTGAAACGTTTCGGCATGGGCAAGTCAGTCGCCGATGAAATCGTCACGGAAGATGAGTTCAAGACCTTGGTGGACGCCGGCTCCGTGGAGGGCGTCGTGGATGAGGCGCAGAAAGAACTGATCAATAAAATCTTCGAGCTGGGCGATTCTCCGGTGACCGACATCATGATTCCCCGCGTGGACATGTTTTGTTTGCCGCTGGATATGCCGGTTGAGGAAATGCTGCAGGCCATCGCCCGCACGCGGCAGGAGCGGGTGCCGGTTTACCGGGAGGACCGCGACGATATTATCGGTATTCTTTTTGCGCGCGATCTGCTCAATAATGTCTGGCGCGGCAAAATCAAGGACGGCGTACGGGATCTATTGAAGCGGCCTTACTTCGTTCCAGAACAGAAAACCATCAACGGACTGCTGAACGATTTTCAGAAAAATTTTTTGCAAATTGCCATTGTCGTCGACGAATACGGCGGCGTTTCCGGGATGGTGACGCTGGAGCACATTCTTGAACATCTTTTTGAGGAATCGGAAAGCGAACAAGACGCCAGCGGCGATGGTTTTGAAAGAGTTGACGAACGCACGCTGATTGTTCCCGGCAATATGACAGTGGAGCAGTGCAATAAACTTTTGCACGCCGATCTGCCCCAGGAGGAATTCGACACCGTCGGCGGCCTGGTCGTTCATCTTTTCGGCAAAATGCCCCGGAAGGGAGAGGAAGTCAGTGCTGAGGGGTACTCCTTCAGTGTCCTGGATATCGGGAAAACGAGGGTTTTGAAAGTGAAGATCACCAGGGAAAATGTTCAACCGGAGGAAGAGGTATGAGCGAGTACCTGACGGTTGCGGTCATTTTGTTGTGTCTCTTTCTGGAAGTCTTGTATTCCGGAGGCGAGCTGGCGCTTTTCGCATCAGATGGGAACAAGCTGAAAAACCTCGCCGGACATGGTTCGAAAGCCGCTCAACAGGCGGTTCAATTAAAAGAGCACCCGGAGTGGTTTATTTCGACGGCGCTCATCGGTACCAACATTGCCATTATCAGCGCATCCACCCTCGTGACAGGCCTGCTGATCGCCCGGTTGGGACCGGAAAAAGGCGAACAGGCGGCTTTTTTGATGATGATTCCGGTGCTGTTTTTCATGATTGTCCTGCGCAGCGTATTTCTGCATTACGCCGAAACGATGGCTCTCGCCGTCGCTTATTTCATGCGCGTTTCTTCCGTGATTTTCTATCCGATCGCCTTTGTGATTGCCGCCGTTTCACGGGGGACCGTGCAATGGTCATCAGACAGCAAAACCGGCGAAACGTCGCACATTACCAAGGAAGGCCTGAAATATATTCTGGGAGAGAAGACGCGGGGCAGCGACATTTTGACTACGGAGAAGGAAATGATCAGCCGCGTGTTTGATTTTTCCGAACTAACCGCGGATAAAATCATGGTGCCCATCTCCGCGCTGACCTGCCTGCCGGCTTCCATGAACATCTCCGAAGCGGTGGACGTGGTCGCCGATAAAAAATACATGCGCACCCCGGTTTATGAAGATACGGTCTTCAACATTGTGGGCATCCTGCATTATTTTGATCTGCTGGAGATGATGTTGAAGAAAAAAAATCAGGAAGAACTGGGCGAAGTTACGGTGGCTTCCTGCATGCGCACGGATGTCTTTTTCGTTCCGGAAACGAAAAAGGTCAGCGAACTACTGGCGGCCATGCAGAGGAAAGGCGAGCAGATGGCGGTTGTGGTGGATGAGTACGGCGGCGCCACCGGCGTGGTGACGATGGAGGACATCGGAGAGGAAATTGTCGGAACCATCGATGAATATGTGGTGGGCGATAAGCTTTACAAAAAAATCGCACCGGACCGCTATCTGGTGTCCGGCCGTCTTGAGATGGACACGCTCCGGCAGATTACCGGCGTGCGGTTTGCGGAAGGCAATTATGAAACCGTGGGCGGTTTTCTGATGCAGCAGATGGGCCGGATTCCCAAACCCAAGGAAATATACTCCTGCTCCGGCGTTGTCTTTGTCATTGAAAACGCCGACCAGAAATCGGTCAAGGAAGTGATGGTGATCGCGCCGGTGTCGTTGAAAGACGGCGGAAGCGTGATCCTTTAAGGATGGCGAAAGTGAAGGAAAAAAAATTCTGCGCGTTGATCCTGGCGGCGGGGAAGGGCACCCGCATGAAATCGGATTTGGCCAAGGTTCTGCACCGACTCAACGGCCGACCGATGCTGCACTATTCCATCGCGGCTGCGAAGGAAGCCGGCGCGGAAAAAATTGTGGCGGTCATCGGCCATCAAGCGGAAAAAGTCCGGGAAGCGTTTGCCGACAGCGGCTGTATTTTTGTCGAGCAGAAACCGCAGCTGGGGACGGGACATGCCGTGTTGCAGGCCCAAGACGTTTTGGCCGATTACGAGGGCTTGACTGTCATTCTTTGCGGTGACGTGCCGCTTTTGAAGGCGTCGACCATCAAGTCGCTGGTTGACCGTCATCGGGAGTGCGGGGCCGTCGTGTCCGTGCTGACAACTTCTCCGCCGCCGCCTCACGCTTATGGCCGCATCGTCAAGGACTACGGGGGCCGTGTCCTGAAGATCGTCGAGCATAAGGATGCCACGGCCGAAGAAAGAAGAATCGGGGAGATCAACACGGGCATTTACTGCGTTGACACGAAATTTCTTTTTGAAGCGTTGAAGCAAGTGACCAACGACAATCAGCAGCACGAATATTATCTGACGGACATCGTCGAAATCGCCGTCCGCGAGGACCGCAACGTCCGGACGTTTTTTGTTGAAGATTATGTTGAGGTGATGGGCATCAACACGCTCGATGAACTCGCCCGCGCGGAGAAACATCTTCTCGCATGATGAACATCATTCAAAAAGCCGGAAAAGAGGGAGCCTTTCTCGCGCCGCTGGCGGGAATTTCCAACCTGCCCTTCCGGCTCATTGCGCGGTCTTTGGGCTGTTCGATGGCCTACACGGAAATGATCAGCGCCAACGGGCTTGTCCGCAAAACGTCCAGAACCCATGAGTATCTGAAAACCGCGCCCGATGACCGTCCGCTGGGCGTGCAGATTTTCGGCGCCGATCCAGGCATCATGGCCGAGGCCGCACGCATCGCCGAGAACGGCGGTGCGGATTTGATTGACATCAATATGGGCTGTCCGGTGAAAAAGGTGATCAAGACCGGCGCCGGAGCGATCCTGATGAAAAAACCCGACCTTGCGGCCCAAATAGTGCAATCGGTCAAAGGGGCGGTCAAAATTCCGGTGACGGTCAAGATCCGTTCTGGCTGGTCGCCGTCTTCGATCAATGCCGTGGAAATCGCCGGCATCGCGGAAGATTGTGGCGCCGATGCCGTGACCGTTCACGGCCGGACGGCGGATCAGGGCTACAGCGGCCGCGCCGACTGGACGATTATTACGGCGGTAAAAAAATCCGTTAAGATTCCGGTGGTTGGAAATGGTGATATCCGCAAGCCCGGCGACGCCCTGCGGATGCTTGCCGAAACGGGATGTGACGCCGTTATGGTCGGACGGGGAGCTTTGGGAAATCCTTGGATTTTCAAGGGAATTTCCCAGAAAATGAGCGGCCGGGAAGAAAACCGCATGCCGACATTGGGCGAGCGGCTCGAAATGATAGAAAATCATTGGAAAATGGAAGAGCAACTGTTTGGTGAAAAAATTTCCTTGAGGACCTTCCACAAGCATATTCTCTGGTATACCAAGGGCTTGGAAAATTCCCATAAGTTTAGAGAATTGGCTGGAAGTCTTAAAAATAGAGAAAGTATCCTTTTCGCGCTCAAGGCCTATTTCCAAACATTGAATGAAGGCGTAAGTTAAAATAATACCTTGACATTGGATCTATAAATTGGCATAAATTAAGCAAAAGAAGCTTTAACAAAGTTCATTTAAGGAAGGAAAAAAGCAAAGGTGGAACTGGAAAGATTTGGACAGCTGGAAGAGAAAATCAAAGCGATCATCGAAGAAAAAGTTTCTTTAAAAAAACAAATACAAAAATTGGAGGAAACGTTAAAAAATAAGGAGTCGGAAATAGAAGGGCTTAAGGAAAAACTCAAGGTTTTGGATGAGGAAAGGAACAGCGTACGCGCAAGGGTGGATTCACTGCTTGAATTAATTTCTAACGTCGATTTGGCAAAATAAGCTTCCAGGGCGTGTGTTTTGAGAAACAGTTATAATATAACGATATTAGGCCAGGAGCTTTCCGTCATCAGTGATTCCGGTGATGATAAGGTGGCCGAAATCGTTCAGTTTGTGAATAAAAAAATGGAAGAAATTTTGCGTTCCGGCAACGGTCTCAAGACATTGAACGTTGCCATCCTGGCGGCTTTAAACATTTCAGAGGAGTTGTTGCAGTTAAAAGAAATCAACAAGACACTCTGTGAGCAATTGGAAAGCAGAGCAGAAAAACTGATTCAGATGATAGAGGAAGCAAGCTAGAATTTTTTTCGCCCCTGCGATGTGCGTGATTAACATTCGTTTTTGAGCCAACGTTTTTGAACTGGGGACCTTTCCTTGATTGTGGTGTGCATGTCCGCTATTTCCTGAGCTGGTCGGGAAGCAGAAAGCCTAAAACAACCAATAAAGGGCCCACTTTGTAAAAAGGTTCAAAAAGGTGATTAACACGGCATAGGCGGGGGTTTTTTTATCCCCTTTTCTCTTCCCAAAAATCTTTTCCGCGCTTAAATCCGAAAAATTTGCTGGATCCTTCCGGAAGGATCTCCCCTGAGGGGTCTTCCGGAAAGTTTAAATATAGCTTCGCCGGATACTTTTTTCCGGAAAAGATGGCGAATGGGTTCTTGTGGATAGGAAGCTGTTCCGGTGAGGCAAAAAGGAGGTTACATGATATGTTTGCCACCAGTTTGTCAGTGCTGATTTTGGTTATTGCCGTTGTTTCGGGCATCATCATTGGTTTCATTTTGAGACAGGTGATTGCCGCCAGGGAAATGCGTTCGTCCAAAAAGCTGATGGCGCGCATGGCTGAAGAAGCCAAAAAGGAGGCGGAAAACATCAAGAAGGAAGCCCTGCTTCAGGCGAAGGAAAACCTTCTGAAGATGAAAGCCGAATTTGACGCGGAGGCCAAGGAAAGAAGAAATGAGCTGGAAGCCAGGGAAAAACGCATTCGGGTGAAGGAAGAGAGTCTCGATAAGAAGACGGATGCGCTGGCGCAAAAAGAGTCGCTCCTCGAATCACGCGAAAAATCGATATCCGGTAAAGAAGCCTCTCTGGAAGAAAAGAACCGCAGGCTGGAATCCGCGTTGCGTGAACAGCAGGAGCGATTGGAAAAAATCGCCGGCATTTCGCCCGAGGAAGCCAAGAAAATACTGATTCAATCCATGGAATCGGAGGCCAAGGTGGAGGCGGCGGCGCTGATTCGCAAGATTGAGGATGAAGCGAAATTCACCGCTGATAAGAAAGCGCAGGAAATCATCGCCTACGCCATCCAAAGGTATGCCGGGGATGTCGTTGCCGAAAAGACGGTTTCCGTCGTCAGTCTTCCCAGCGAGGAAATGAAAGGCCGTATCATCGGCCGCGAGGGCAGAAACATCCGGGCGATCGAAGCGGCCACGGGAATTGATTTGATTATTGATGATACGCCGGAAGCGGTGGTTTTATCGAGTTTCGATCCGGTCCGCAGGGAAGTGGCGAGAATTTCTCTGGAGCGTCTCATTCAGGACGGCCGCATTCATCCGGGACGCATTGAGGATATTGTCAAGAAGGTGCGCGCAGAAGTCGAGCAGGTGATCCGGGAAACCGGTGAAAAGGCGTCCTTTGACGTCGGCGTGCATGACATTCATCCTGAATTGATCAATTTGCTCGGTTCCCTTAAGTACCGCACCAGTTACTCGCAAAACGTTCTGCAGCATTCCATAGACGTCGCTTATCTGACGGGCATTATGGCGTCGGAATTGAAACTCAATGTCAGAGAAGCCAAACGCGCAGGGCTTTTGCATGATATTGGCAAGGCCATTGATCACAAGGTTGAAGGCACGCATGCGGCCATTGGCGCCGATTACGCCAAGCGTTTCGGCGAAAATCCCCGCATTGTGCAGGCGATCGCCACGCACCATGATGACGGGCGCAACAACACGCTGCTGGCCGTTCTGGTGCAGGCCGCCGACACGCTTTCCGCCGCAAGGCCGGGAGCGAGGCGTGAAATCCTGGAGACTTACGTCAAGCGGTTGGAGGAGTTGGAAAAAATCGCCAATTCCTTCAAAGGGGTGGATAAATGCTTTGCCATTCAGGCCGGCCGCGAAATCCGCATTTTGGTGGAGAATGAAAAAATATCTGAAAATGACGCGGCCATGCTTTGCAAAGATATCGTCAAGAAGATCGAGGAGGACCTGACTTATCCGGGGCAGATTAAGGTTACGGTGATCAGGGAAACAAGATTTTCCGATTATGCGAAATAGCTCGTCTCCGGTGACAGAGGAGGAAAAATGAAGATCATGTTCATTGGCGATGTTGTGGGAAGTCCGGGCCGCATGGCGGTGAGGGAATTGCTGCCGCCGCTGATTGCCAAGAAAAAAATTGACTTTGTCATCGCCAATTGTGAGAATGTCGCCGCGGGATTCGGCGTTACCCGGAAGGTCGTCGATGAACTGTACCAATCCCGGGTGGATGCGCTGACGTCGGGCAATCATATCTGGAATAAAAAAGAGGTTCTGGATTTTATCGGGGATGACGAAAAGCTTCTACGGCCGGCGAATTATCCGGCGGCGGCGCCCGGCGTGGGGGCCGTCGTTTTGCCGGCGAAGACCGGGGAACTGATTGCAATCCTGAATCTGGCGGGACGGGTTTTTATGCACCCGAGCGATTGTCCCTTCGCAACCGCCAGGCAAAAAGTCGCCGAACTGCGGGCAAGGACAAAGGTCATCATTGTAGATATGCACGCGGAGGCGACTTCCGAAAAAAGAGCGCTGGGCTGGTATCTGGATGGACAGGTGTCCGCCGTTGTGGGAACCCATACGCACGTGCAGACAGCCGACGAGGAAATTCTTCCGCAGGGAACAGCCTACATCAGTGACGCGGGGATGACCGGTCCATTCGATTCCGTGATCGGCGTGAAAAAAGAGGCCGTGATTGAAAGATTTTTGACCCAGATGCCCAACAAGTTTGAATTGGCCAAAGATGACATTAGAATGCAGGGAGTGATCCTGGAGATTGATTCCGCAAGCGGGCGGGCCCAGTCCATTGAAAGATTCAGCTTGAAACTCAAGGATTCTTGAGAGGCAGACGATGAAAAGCGCTTACGAGGTTTTGAAGGAAAGAGGTTTCATCGAGCAGGTCACGGATGAAGATCTGATCCAAAAGCTTTTCGCTGCGGGACCGGTGACCTGCTATATCGGATTTGACCCGACGGCCGCCAGTTTGCACATCGGTTCGCTGGTTCCGATTATGGCGCTGGCGCACATGCAACGAAGCGGCAACAAGCCCATCGCGCTGGTGGGCGGCGGAACCGGCTTGATCGGCGACCCCAGCGGTAAGACGGAAATGCGCCAGATTCTCACCCGGGAGCAGATTGACCACAACGCCCGCTGTCTGGAGAGACAGCTTGCCCGGTATCTTGATTTTTCCGGTGGGAAGGCTTTGCTTTTGAACAATGCGGATTGGCTCACGAAAATCAACTACATCGAATTCTTACGGGACATCGGCCGCCATTTCAGCGTCAACCGAATGCTGGCGGCGGAAAGCTACAGAATCAGGATGGAAAAGGGCCTGAACTTCATTGAATTCAATTATATGGTTTTGCAGGCCTATGATTTTCTGTATTTGTTCCAGCACCACAACTGTGTTTTGCAGATGGGCGGCAATGACCAGTGGGGAAACATGCTGGCCGGAACGGAACTCATCCGTAAGGTGGCTGGCCGGGACGCCCATGCCGTGACTTTTCCGCTGATGACCACGTCGCTCGGCCAGAAGATGGGCAAGACGGAAAAAGGAACCGTCTGGCTGGACGACTCTTTGACCCGTCCTTATGAGTATTACCAGTATTGGGTGAATTGTGATGATGCCGACGTGGAGAGATTCCTGAAGCTTTTCACGTTCCTGCCGCTGGAGGAAATCAGCGTGGTCAAGGATTTGCGAGACGCTCAATTGAACATGGCCAAGGCGGTGCTGGCGTTCGAGGCGACGAAAATAACGCATGGAGAAGAAGCGGCCCAAAAAGCCTGTCGCGCCTCCATGGAGGCATTTCGTTCCCGGCCGGTGGACGCAGATCTGTTTCCGTCGAGCTCCATTCCCCGCGAAGCGGCGGCGAATGATACGACAGCGATCCCCCGCTACAGAATTTCACGAAAAGATCTGGATGCCGGTGTTCCGATCTGCTCAACCTGCGCCAAGGCCGGATTGACCCAATCCATTTCCGAAACCAAACGCCTCATTGAGCAGGGCGGCATCTATATCAACGACCGGCCGGTGAAATCCATTGATGAAACCCTGTCGGTGGCGGATTTCGACAGCGGCAGGGAAATCCGATTGAGGAAGGGAAAGAAGAAATATCTGATCATCGAAATGCAAGATTAGCATTTCAGGATCCCGTTTCCCCGATGCGGCGGAGTCGCCTTTTCCCGAAGCATAAACACCATGCAGACAAAAGTTCAGAGAAAGCAGAAGCCGTCTTTTTCCCGGCGGTCATCGACCGGCGGAAAGTCAAAAGAAAAGCAAAAAAATCATTTCCGGCCGCAAATAGATCCTTCCCTGAAGAAGGTTTTAGCCAGAATCGGCAGACCCCATCCCCGGCCGTTTGTGCCCGACGCGTTTCAGCTGCGAGCGCTGGAGGCGATTCAAAAAACGGATTGTCTGGTCATCGCTCCGACCGGTTCGGGGAAAACGTGGATCGCGCGCGAGGCGATCACGTCCGTGATCGAAAAAGGCGGACGCGCCTGGTACGCCTCCCCGCTGAAGGCGCTTTCCAATTCCAAGTGGGTGGAGTTCGGCCTCCATTTTGATCCCGAAAACGTGGGCATCATTACCGGCGACACCAAGGAAAACACCCAGGCGCCGATTATCGTCGGCACCACCGAAATCCTGCGCAATCAGCTCTATGACGCGATGCATCAGGGCGCGGATCTGCCGTGCGACCTGGTGATTCTGGATGAGGCGCATTTTCTGGGGGATGCCGATCGCGGCGTGGTCTGGGAAGAAATCATGATTTATCTTCCCGCGCGCATTCATCTGCTGCTCTTGTCCGCGACGATCGGCAACGGCGAAGAAATCGCCGGGTGGCTCGAAACCATCCGCAGAAAAGAATGCGTCGTGATCAGGGAAGAAAGACGTCCCGTGCCGCTGTATCCTCTTTTTCTGCACCCTTCCGGCTGTCTGTATCCTTTTCTGGAGGGGAACCAGGTCGCTGGGGCGGTGGCGGATTACATCCGGTCGAAAAACGAAAAAAAATGGCGCGGCGGCAAAATGCCCGACTACGCCGGCATGATCAGACTTTTGGAAAAATTCAATCTTTTGCCGGCGATCTTTTTCTTGAAGTCGCGCGCAGAGTGCGACGCGGCGCTCAAGGTACGGGGCATGCTGCCCCCCTTGTCCAGTGATGGGGAGTTCGATCGTTGCCTGAATGAACTGCTGGAGCGTTTCCCATCGTTGGTCCACCATCGCCAGTTGAAGGCGTTGCGGACGGCGGGAATTGCCGCCCATCACGGCGGGCAATTGCCCGCCTGGAAGATGCTGGTGGAGGAAATGATGAACCGGGGACACCTGCGTGTGATTTTCGCCACGTCCACCATTGCCGCGGGCGTGAATTTTCCGGCAAGGACGATAGTGCTTTTTAATTCCGATCTGTTCAACGGAAACGATTTCGATCCGCTTTCCGCCACGGAATTCCGGCAGATGACGGGCCGCGCCGGACGCCGCGGCCAGGATAAAATCGGCTTTTTGCTGACGGTCCCGGGAAGATTCATGGATTTGAATCACATCCGGCGGCTTTTGTTTAAGGAGCCGGAGCATATTTTCAGCCGGCTGAAGAATGATTTCGCCATGGTTCTGAATCTGCTTTTGTCACAGACTCCGGAGGACATTCGCCATATTTTCGAACGTTCCTTCGCGGCCTACCAGCAAAGCCTCAGGCATCGAGAAGCGGCGGGCTCGGCTGCGCAATCCCTGTGGAAGGATTTTCTGCGCCATATGCAATTTCTCCAGCAGGAGGGTTTTGTGGAAAAAGCCGGGCGGCTCACCGAGGACGGGCGCTGGGCTTCCAAACTGCGTCTCGATTATCCGCTGCTGGTGGCACAGTGCCTGCGCGAAGGTGTTCTTTCCCCGGAAGATGAAAAAGTTCTGGCAGGAATCATCGCCGTTTTCGCGTATGATCGGGAAAGCGAGATTCACCTGACCGGAAAGGATTATCCGCCGCCTTTGCGGCTCGCTTTGCGGCGGGCGATCCACGCGGTCAAGCCGCTGATGCGTCGGATGGAGGACGCGGGCTTTCAGGTGGCTAAACTGCATCCCGCCGCCGCAGCCGCCGTTTTCGCGTGGGCGCGGGGTCACAGTTGGGATTCTGTTGTGCGATTGAGCGGCATTGCCGAGGGCGATATGGCGACGCTGCTGTTGCGTACGGCGGACAATTTGCGGCAAATCGCTTCGCTCAAAGATGTCTATCCTGAAATTGCCGAATGCGCATTGAAAGCCAGAGAAGCGATATTGCGGGAGCCGGTGCTGTTCATTTAATCTTTCATGGCGTCGCAAGGATAGCAGCGATGAAGGCATGGCATCATTCGTCCGGCAAATTCCGCTTGTCGGACATTTCCGGGCGGAACAATCTTTCAAGTGGCAATAGTAAAAAATATTGCTAAGTTTTTCATAGATGTGGAATTGTATCATTCTTGGCAGGTCTCTGCGATGATGAAGATGAGTAAACCCAACACCTCAAAACAAAATATGATCATTCAAGTCATTTTAATCATGGTCACGCTGGCTGTTTACTGGCAGGTGAATCAATATGACTTTATCATCGAGGATTACCCTCATTTGGCAGAGGGGAGTCATGTTCAGTCTGGAATCACGATGGAAGGGATTCGCTGGGCATTCAGCACCACATACTATTATCTTTGGCAGCCATTGTTTTGGTTGTCTTTTATGCTTGATTATCATCTCTATGGACTCAATGCCGGTGGTTATCACCTCACGAATCTTGTTCTGCATGTCTTCAACATGCTGCTCCTGTTCCATCTTTTAAACCGGATGACAGGAGACGTTTGGAAAAGTGCGTTGGTTGCTGCGTGCTTCGCGCTTCATCCCTTGAACGTGGAATCGGTTGCCTGGATTTCTCAGCGCAAAAACGTATTATGCGTATTTTTCTGGATGTTAACTTTATGGCTATATGTTTATTATACAGAAAAACCGGTGATCAAGAGATATTTGCTTGTGATATGCGCTTTTGCGCTTGCGCTAATGAGCAAGCCGATGGTGGTTACGCTGCCGATTGTGATGATGTTGCTTGATTATTGGCCGCTGAAACGTTTTGAAACGCGCACCGCAAATTTCATTTTATGGCAATTGCGGGAGAAGGCGCCTTTTCTTGTGCTATCCATCGTGGTTTCTATCATTACGCTTTATGCTCAGCACTACAATCCGTCGGATATTCACATCGATTTCACGTCGAAATTCTCTGGGGCGGTTTTTGCCTTTGTAACTTATCTGGAAAAAATATTCTGGCCTCATGATCTGGCTTTTTGCCATCCTTCTTCAGTAACCATTTCCCTGGGGCAGGCATGGGGCTATGCTGCACTGATCGTTTTCATTTCGGCGGTTACGCTGATTTTGATCAAGCCCTTGCCGTTTCTCTTTGTTGGATGGATGTGGTACGCCGTAACCCTCTTTCCGGTAATCGGGATTATTCATTCGAAATATGTGCCGTTCATGTTTGACCACTTTACCTATTTGCCCTCTATAGGAATCTTTGTGGCGCTTGCCTGGGGGATGCCTTTTTTATTCCGGCGTCAGGGTGTCCGTAAAAAAGTTTTATTTCCGGCGGCAATCATGATGCTTTTGATGTTGGCTGTTTTGACGGCGCAACAATGCAGCTACTGGAAAAACAGTATTACGCTGTTTCATCACACCCTAAAAATAACCGAGAACAATGTGCTAGCCCATCATCATCTGGGATATGTCTATGATAATCTGGGCCGGTATCAACTGGCCGTGCATCATTATACCGAAGCCATTCGCATCCAGCCTCACCGTGCCTCGTTTTATAACAACCGAGGAGTCGCTTTTTCTAAAATGGGTCAGTATCAATCTGCCCTCCATGACTATCATCGGGCCATTCAATTGAATCCGGATTTTCCTGAAGCCTATATCAATAGGGGAGCGGCTTATCTGATGCGGGGCCATAACGATTTGGGTTGTTCCGACGCACAAAGAGCGTGTGAATTGGGCAATTGCACGTTGATTGAAACGGCCAAGAAGAATGGATATTGCCACTGATGTCGAGGATAACCTCCCCAAAGGATTTCCAATTGCGCGCCACAACAGGATGGAATAAAATTATCAAGGCGGCATCCTCTTATGAAATGAGGTTTTTTCAGACCGCCACGCATATTTAGATGCCATATGGAAAAGTTGTTAATGAAAACGGACTTTGTTCCGGCGGGAGACCAGCCGCAGGCGATTGACAGCCTGGTGAAAGGCCTGGAGATGGGCAAACAGCATCAGGTCCTGCTGGGAGTGACCGGCTCCGGAAAAACCTTCACCATTGCCAACGTGATCGAGCGGGTCCAGCGGCCCGCGCTGATTATCGCACACAACAAGACGCTGGCGGCGCAGCTCTACGAAGAATTCAAGGGATTGTTTCCCGAGAACGCCGTGGAATATTTTGTCAGCTACTATGATTACTACCAGCCGGAAGCCTACCTGCCGGTGACCGATACCTACATCGAAAAAGACTCGGCCATCAACGAGGAAATCGACAAGCTGCGTCACGCGGCGACGCACGCCCTTCTGACGCGGCGGGACGTGATTATTGTAGCCAGCGTCTCCTGCATTTACGGGTTGGGGTCCCCGGAAGCCTACCTTGGGATGATCGTTCCGTTGGAAGCCGGCATGAATTTCCCGCGGGATGAGCTTTTGAAAAGGCTGGTGGAAATTCAGTACGAAAGAAATGACATCGATTTTCACCGGGGGACATTCCGCGTGCGCGGCGATGTCGTCGAAATCTTTCCGCCCTATGAGGACGAGCAGGCCCTGCGCGTGGAATACTTCGGGGACACGATCGAGGCGCTGGCGCTGATTGATCCGCTCAGAGGCCGGAAACTGGGTTCGGTCACGAAGACGGCGGTCTATCCGGGCAGCCATTATGTTACCTCGCGGGACAACCTGCGCCGGGCCATAGCGGACATCCGGGCGGAACTAGCCGAACGGCTTGCCGAGCTCAGAGCGCAGGACAAGCTTCTGGAGGCGCAAAGGCTCGAGCAGCGCACCCAGTTTGATCTGGAAATGATGGAGGAGATGGGGTACTGCCAGGGCATCGAAAATTATTCGCGTCATCTCACCGGCCGCAGGCCCGGTGAGCCGCCGCCGACGCTCATGGAATACCTGCCGCGGGACGCGCTCATCATCATTGACGAAAGTCACGCCACGCTGCCGCAGCTGGCCGGCATGTACCGCGGCGACCGGTCGCGCAAGGAAACGCTCGTACAGTACGGATTCCGCCTCCCCTCCGCGCTGGATAACCGGCCGTTGCGCTTCGATGAATACGAGGCGCTGCCCCATCAGCGGATTTATGTTTCCGCCACGCCGGCGGAATATGAAATGCGGAAAGCCCAGGGTCTCCGCGTGGAGCAGATCATCCGTCCGACGGGACTGATGGATCCGGAAGTCGAAGTCCGATCCGCCAGGCATCAGGTTGATGATTTGCTGTCGGAAATCAGAGCGAGGGTTGAAAAAAAGGAACGGGTGCTGGTAACGACGCTGACCAAACGCATGGCGGAGCATCTTGCCGATTATTACACCGGATTGGGAATCAAGGTGCGCTATTTGCATTCGGACGTGCACACGTTGGAACGTGTGGAGATTGTCCGCAATCTGCGTCTGGGTGAATTTGATGTTCTGATCGGTGTGAATCTCCTGCGCGAAGGCCTTGATATTCCCGAGGTGTCTCTGGTGGCCATTCTGGATGCGGATAAGGAAGGTTTTCTGCGTTCCGAACGTTCCTTGATTCAAACCAGCGGCCGCGCCGCGCGCAACATCAATGGCAAGGTCATCATGTATGCCGATAAAATCACCGGGGCGATTCGGGCCTGTCTGGACGAAACCCAACGCCGCCGCGCCATTCAGCGGAAATACAACCAGGAAAACAACATCACGCCCGAATCCATCAAAAAAGCCATCAGCAGTGTCTTAAGTTCCATTTACGAAGCCGATTATGTGACGATTCCTGCGGAGGTGCAAAAGAAAATTGCGCCTCGTCAAGAGGAGGATTTGTCGGCTTTGATTGTCAGACTGACCCGGGAGATGAAAGAGGCGGCCAAAAATATGGAATTTGAGCGTGCCGCGGAATTGCGTGATGAAATCAAGGAGCTTCAGAAAATTCTTCTGGAAATGGGATGACGGCAAGATTGGAGATCCGCTTCCCGTGGCGTTTTCTTAACGCCAACCAAGGGATGTTAAAAACTTTGACTTCGGCGGAAAAAAACGAGTCGAATATCAGATTTGGAAAAATACTGAACTTTATAGCCTTCTGTGCTATTTACGTTCACCGGCAGGTGCTCGAATATCCGTCACTGCTTTTTCGGAAAAGAGGAAGGGATCATGCTCAAAAGATACCGATATGTTCTGACCAATCGTCTGGAGGGGCTTCTTTACTATCTTATTCGCGCCTACAGCTGGACATTTCGTCTGCGCGTTGAAAATGAAAAACGGTGGATGGACTATTTGCAAAAAGGAGGGCGAGTGCTGTTGTGCTGCTGGCACCAGCAATTCTTTTCGGCCATCAGGCACTTTAAGAGTTATGCGCCCTATCATCCGGCCTTGATGATCAGCAAGAGCAAGGATGGTGAAATCATCGCCAGCATTGCCGAGAAAACGGGCTGGCGCACGGTTCGGGGATCTTCGTCACGAGACGGCGGTCAGGCCCTCAAGGAAATGATAGATCATTTGAAAACATACGGATTTGCTGGTCATGTTGTCGATGGGCCCCGGGGGCCTGCCGGTGTGGTGAAAGCGGGTGTTGTCAAACTGGCGCGGGCGACCGGGGCTTTGGTCGTGCCTTTTTATATCAAGGCGGACAGAGCCTGGTTTTTCAACAGCTGGGATCGTTTTCTGCTGCCCAAGCCCTTCGCGCGCGTGACCCTGGAATTCGGCGAGATGCTTGACTTGACAGCCGGGGAGAGCGAGGATGATTTTGAGCGTCAAAGGCAGCGCCTTGAGCAAATCATGCTGCCGGGTTTGCATCAATGACACGGCCGCTGATATTCGGAGCTTTCTGAAAGGGTGAAGAAGCCATTGGCGATGGGACCCTGGGGAATTCCGAACTTGAACGGGAGGAAAGAGTCGTTATGCAGGAAAAGCGAAGAATGCCGCGCATCAGGGAAAGCAACGAAGTAACGATCACGATCATTGCGGACAGGAAAAAGCCTGTTCGACAAAAAACCGGCGCGACAAAAGACATTTCCGCCTCCGGCGTCAGAATTCAAACTGATATTTTTTTGCCCGTGGATGCGCTTCTGAATGTAGATCTTTCGTTAAAAAAGCTGGAAAAAAAGATCAATGCCCTCGGCAAGGTGAGATGGACGAGAATGATCGTTGAGGAGGGATCGTATGAGGCGGGGGTGGAATTTGTCAATGCGCCGGTGTTGGCCATTCAACTGCTACGGGATTATATCAGGCGGATCATCAGCGGAAGAACTTGATGTTCTCCGATGCCGATTAATTATTTTCGTCTTCCAGGCTTCTGGGGGCATGCGAAACCCTCCGCTGTTCGGAAGAGCGAAAAACCCCGTCATCCTCTTTCAACGTCTTAGAAAGGATTCTTTCCGATTCGGATGATGCCAACCGTTTGACGGCGGTCTCTGCCTTTAAGCATAACAGGTTCTGTTGATGATCACCTTCTTTAAATCATCGGAGAGATGATTGAAGTAGGCGCAATAGCCGGCGACGCGCACCAGCAGATAAGGATATTTTTCGGGGTGGTGGTAGGCGTCCAGCAGGATCTCGCGGTTGATAATGTTGGGCTGAAACTGCATGCCGCCTTTTTTGAAAAAGGTGCTGAATATTCCGGAAAGATTTTTGACGCCGTCCGGTCCCTGAAACAGCGCGGCATCGACCGTAAAAGTCACCGTGGTGCCGTTGGGCGCGTACCGTTCAAAATCGACTTCGGCAACGGCGTTGAGGGCGGAAAGCAAATCGGACATCGGCATGCCGTAATGAGGTGTTATGCTGTTGGCCAGGGGCAATCCCTGCATTCTTCCGGAGGGAAGCGAAGGCGTCTTCTTGCCGTAAACGTCACTGACGTTGAGGGCGTAATAGCCGGCGGTATAGATGCCGTTTCGCGGACATTGGGGCACCTGTTTTAACGCGTTGCAGTAAATCTCCATCGTCTTGTTGACCCAGCGCGCGGCCACGGGAGAGTCATCCTGCCCGAATTTGGGAACGGCCAGCAGCGCCTCCCGGATTTTCTGATAGTGCTCTCCCTGAAAATCATGATCCATGGCGACAAGGATCTCCCAGAGCGAATGGAGTTTTTTCCGGTAGACCACTTCGTCGATGGCGTGCAGCGAATCGGCGGCGTCCGTGATGCCGACCGCTTGAATGCCGCTGCTGTTAAAAGTCGCGCCGCCTTCGTTGACGTCCTTTCCGCTTTTGACGCAACCCCGAAAGAGGGAGGACGCCAGCGGCGTCGTGAAGTGCCGGCGGATTTGCTCTTCAATTTTCTGATGCTCTGCAAGAATGGAACGGGCCAGCTGGTTCAGCCGTTCCTGGTAGCGCTCAAGCAACTCATCCATGCTCGCGGGCGGGCGGAGCGGTACGGCTTTTTTCTTCTTATAGGCAGCGCGCATCTTTTGGTACCGCGAAACAATAAAGCGGGAAATTCTGTTGTTACCGCGGAAGCTGTGTTCGATGAATTTGGTGATGATTTTTTCCATCTGGTCGGCGAAGCCGAAATTCCACAAATCTTCTTCCTCTCCCTTCAATGCCTGCAGAAGGGGCAAAACGACATTGATGTTGGCACAGTCGGTGTTGCCGAAATGGTCATCGGACGCCACCGGTTCAACGCATCCAACGATGGCATAATTCCGCGCATCCTCGACGCGGGTGTCGTAGTGCCTCAGCAGCGTTCTGATGTAAATCTCATCGTGATACAACTTTGGCTGCGGAGAGCCGTTGAGATACACCTCCGCTATTCTGTCGAGATACCTCGCGGGACTTCCTTCGTGAATTCTTGCAGCCATATCCACCGCGAGAAACGGTAGCTCGCAGATGTCCAGAAGCATGTAGGTCAAATCATTGGTGGCGTCGTTGCCGTTTTTGTCCATGCCGCCGAACGTCAGGGCCTGGTCCGTGGATTGCGTTTCGAAGAGTCTTCCGATGCCCAGATACGTGTCGCCGTCGTTAACCAGCACCGCCTCGTCCATTTTCAGAACAAAAAGAGCGAGCAGTTCTCTGGCCTGATCATAGGTGATGATGCCTGATTCCCGGTCCCTTTTGTAATAAGGATAAAGCAACTGGTCCATGCGGCCGAACGACACCGCGTTTTCATAGGATTCAATGCACAAAGCGATCTGCAAAAAAAGCATGGATTGCAGCGCCTCGTGAAAGGTGCGGGCAGGGTTCCGCGGCACATGCCGGCAGATTTGGGTCATTTTTTCCAGTTCACGGCGGCGTTCCGGATCGCTTTCCCGAAGGCTCAACTCTTCCAGGGCGACGGCGTATCTTTCGGCGAAGGCCTCCAGCGCGCGCAGGGCGATCATGGCGCCCTGATAGAAAGCCCGATTGCTCTGCGGTTGTTCTTTTTGCTTTTCTTGGATTTCGCGGATGATGCCGCTTGTACCCAGGGCAAGCAGCCGTTCAAAATTGACGATGAAATGCGCGATGGCCGCCAGGTTGTTGTTGAATCCGGCGTTCATTTCCGAACAGCGGGCGATGGCCAGTCTCAAATCGGAAAGCTTCGGATTCACTTTCGTCAAAAGGCTATGTTTCATCCAGAAGGGGAAAATCTTGAGGTAGAAATCAAGCTTGTCTTTCCATGAACACTTGAAAGAAACCGGAGTCTGGCGGTGTATTTGGTGGAGGATGGAAACAAAGAGAATGCCGTAGTGCTCTTCCCAAACCTGTCCGCCGACCCGATGGGACGTGAAGTTGCCGACGAGCAGTTCATGAGGGTAAATGATCACTTTCTTGTTTTTCAGCACGTAGTCGAGGCGTTTCGCTCGGTGGAGATACGAGGGCTCGGCAAACCCGTTTTTCTTGTAGAATTCAGTCTTGAGACGTGCGACTTCAAAGCACAAATGATAACCGCTTTCCCGGATGGCTTTTTGTATCGCGTGGACACGCGGTCCGAAGACGGCCTTGTGTCTGAGGGTGTCGAGGTCATAACAGGCCGCCTGAATGCCCAGATCGCGGAATAAGTCGACGGCGTTTTTGACGGCTTCCAGGCTTTGCTCAGGCGTGATGTTCAGGAGGGTCTGCAACAAGCCGAGTCGTCGGGCTTTTTCCTCGTAGAGGTTGTGGTATTTCAGAAGTTCAATGGTTTTGTAGTTGATGGATTTCAGAAAATCGGCTGTGGCGGCGATCTGCTGTTCGTCGTCGTTATAGCCGGGGACGATGACCATGCGAAATCTGATTTTCGCGTCGGTGGCCAGCAGCTTGCGGATATTTTCATGAATCAGGCGGCTGTCTTGTCGGGTAAATTGTTTGTGCCGTTTATCATCTCCGACGACCTTCAGGTCAACCAGGAATAAATCGACAAATGAAAGCAGCGGGTGAACATTCGTCCACGGCACGTGCAGGGCGGTTTCCACGGCGATATGAATACTCTCCTGTTTCAGCAACCGGCATAGTTGCAGGAGGCTTTCGGTGTTTTGCCAGAGAGGATCCCCGCCGCTGAACGTGACGCCGCCACCCGTCCGGATGTAATAATCCCTGTCGCGCAGGACGATTTCCATGACATCGTCAAGGGAGAAGGGCGCATCGGTCGCTGCATGCGGCTTCATTGAAAGCGCTTCGGGGTTCTGGCACCACAGACATCTCAAGGGACATCCCTGAAAGAAAATGGTGGTCCGGATGCCGGGGCCGTCATGGACGCAGGTGCGCTGGATTTTGACGATGTGTAGGGGTTCTGCCCGTTCAACGGGGGTTCTGTCGGCCTGATGGACGGCTTGCATGTGATCCTCCTAAATCAACTGGACTTTAAAAATTTGAGTAATTCCCTGCCTGCCTGAAGAAATTCCCTGGCTTTTTCGGCGGCTTTGTCTTCGTTCTTATGGATGACGGCCTCTAGGATTTCCTGCTGCAACGTTGTGTCCAGATTCGTGGAGAGGGGGAGAAAGAGGTTCAAGTGTTTGTCATGGATGGCTTTGATGGTGTTCATCAGCAGAATGTAGACCATGTTTTTGCTGGCCAGCGCGAGTTGTCGAAAAAATTCAAAATCCAGCTGCTGCAATTTTTCCGGGTCCGTGGTTTTCACCAGCCTGTCCATCAGCGCCCGCATTTGTTCGATGTCTTTGCTGTCGGCTCGTCGGGCGGCCATTTTGGCCACATCCGTTCCGAAAAGCTCTCTGGCTTCCAGAATGTTTTCCAGAATCTTCAGGTCGATTTTTTCATCAATGACCAGCATGGAGAAAACTAAATCGATGGAAGCCTGGTGAAGATCCTGAACAATAATGCCCTTGCCCTGGTGGATGGCAATCAGTTTGAGCTGTTCCAGTTTCTTGAGCGCTTCGCGCAGCGTTGCGCGCGTGACGTTCAATTGGGCGGCCAGCGTCCGTTCCGGCAGCAACTTCTCCCCGGGGTTGATCTCGCCGCGCAAAATATGCTTGAGCAAGATTTCGGCGATTTGTTCGGGGGCTTTGATTTTCTCCACGGGACCCAGCGTTTCGTTCATATGCGCTCCTCAAATATTCGGTTCATTCAATATGAATGGTCGCTTTGAATCCGTCCACTGGACAAAATTTCGATATGGACTTATTTTTTCTAAATTCACATTGGTCCTACCATTGGACCAATTATACAAAACAAAAAAATAAAAGCAAGATTTTTTTCTTATTTAGCAGTTAAAAAATCACATTTGTCTTAATTGTATGAAATTTAAATGGAATTATAGTGGCTGATTTGAGAAATTATTCTTTTTTCGTGAACATTTTTGTTTATCTTTGTGCATTCTGAATTTTAACGATATGTTATCGTTTTTATTAATTAATTGTGATTTCAATCTCACTTTTGGATATTGGGCCCGAAAACATTATATTGAAGGGAAAAATTCAGTTTGCCACGGAAAAACAATTTTAATTATCTTTTTTTCTCATTTTTCTCACGGCCAAATGGGCGAGGCAGCCTAGCATGAGTAATGCGAAGATTGTCAAGGCCAAAACACCATGGGTTATCCAGTTGCCGCCGCAAAAAAGATCGACGGGGTTGAGAGAAGTCCGTGCGAAATAGCGGCCCAAAGGTCTGCTGTATTTTTCAGGTATCCGCGGCACTTCGGAGGTGCTTGTCGTGCCGAAAGAGCGCAAATACCAGGCAAGCGCCTGCCATTCCTTGAGTTCTGTGGAATTCCGGATATGGACAATCCCTTGTTTCACGTCCTTCAGAAGATTGCCCTGCCGATCTTTAGGTTCTATTTTGATCAAGCCGTGGCTGGCCGAGCCGACATAGTCAATCATGGACGCGGTGTAGAGATTCGCACAAACGCGGTAGAGCTTGTTTTTTTCCAGAGGACGGTAGGTTTCGTTTTCATCCTCCACCGCCACCGATGTCACCCTGTCGAACCACATGCGGTGCGGGTTGTAGGTGAATTTCACGCCCGATACCTGCAGGTAGGCATCCTTTTTCTTCAGAGGCGCGATCGTCGTGTGAACTTCGAGGATGTCCTTGAGTTCTTTGCCGCTGACATAGAAACAGACCAGCGGGTAACCGGGAATTTTATCCGGGCCGATGCCCAGCGACAGGACTTCGAAGACATCTGCGACCGTGATCTTGCCCTTAAACAAGCCGTCGCGGATATTTCCCACCGGCACAAGAGCGCAATGAACGTGACGGTATTGATCCGCCTCCGCCCATTTCACGGCAGCACGGTACGCGTCGGTAATCAGATCCCCCAGCGGCGCTTCCCATGGATAGTCGACTGACTTTTTAGTCGATTCCAGATGAAAAGTGGATTCGGCGATCACCTCGTCATAGGTCATGCCGTAGCGGGCAAGAAAATTCCGGTTGACCATATTTTTGTAATTTGCGATGTCTGCGGCAATGCGCCTGTCTTCATCGACGTCTGCGGATATATTTTTGAGTTCGTATGATACAAGTTTCGCGCCGTTTTCGTCACAACGGATGTTCAGCACGCCCAGATAGCTGCCGTAACTGCCGGCCGCCACGATGAGGGTCTTGCCGATGACGATCGGTTCGGGCAAAACCGTGTGCGTGTGTCCGCTGATGATGACATCAATCTGGGGCACGGCCCGGGCGAGCATTTCATCTTCGGATCTTTTCCGGATGGGAGACGTGCCGCTGTGGGAAAGGCAGACGATGATGTCGACTTTTTCCCTGTTTTTTAAAAGCTCAACCATTTGTTGGCCTGCTTCGACCGCGTCGGAGAAGGCCACCGGCCTGGCAAACGGGGCGTCGTGAGCCGCGTCCCGGCCGATCACCCCGAACACGCCGATTCGCAGACCGTTTCTTTCCAGAACGATATAAGGCCTGACGGGATAATCCGCGAAGGCTTTTTTGAGCATGGCGTCGCGCGAATCATTTTTGCTCAGGACGGCATTGGATGCGACAATCGCCGGCCGTTTTTCTCCTTTGGTCATCGCGGAGGAAAGCATTGCCGCCAAGCCCCAGGGGTGGAAATCAAAGTCATGATTGCCCAGCGTTGTCGCGTCATATCCCATTTTCCCCATGAGCCTCAACTCCAGTGCCTCCGTCATAAACTGTGTGTGAAAAAGGGTGCCCATCGAAAAATCGCCCGCGTCCAGAAGAAGCGTCCGACGGGGATGATTCCGTCTCTGTTCGTCGATCACGTGCGCCAGTTTCGCGTATCCCCCCTGCTGCAGGGGACTGCCGTCTTGCGCCAAGATTGTGTGGGGAAGAAAATAGGAGTGCAGGTCATGGGTGAAAAGAATGACCAGTTCTTTCGCTGATAGCGTGCCGGTCAAAGGCGATGACTGAGCGTTCGCCCGCACGGCGCAAATGAGGCCGGCGATCAGAGCAAGGCCAATGCTCGCCAGCGCGATGGATCGGCCTATCGGGAGCTTGTCTTTGATCATTTTTCTCTCGAGTCGAAAAGGTTTTATGCTTAATATCACAAATTCTTCAAAACAAAAGCTATTATTCCATGGGCGTTGAGGGACAAAAGGGGCTTTTTATTTTGTGCATGATGAAGTAGAATCTGCCGAAATCTTCCGAGCGAAAAAAGTCATAGACTCTTTGGGCGATTCTGGTATTTTTCTAGCGGGCAGGAGGGCAGTCCGATGAATAAAATTTTCAAATGGTTGGGTTGGGGTTTTCTTTTCTGTATCGTTGTTTTTGTGCTTGCCGAAGTCTTTTTCCGCTGCCTGTTTCCCCGGACCAATCCCTTTGATGATCGGATAGCGCAACGGTATGTCACGCCTTACACGATGTTCAGTAAATTTGAATACGGCGCAAAAGAAAAGCCCAAAGGGAAGGCGGAAATCCGAATTTTCATGCTGGGCGGCTCCACGGTCGCCTATGGGCATCCGCCTCTGCCGGTTTGTGTCGAGCAGGAGTTGAAAAAACGCGGCTGGCGCAACGTGCGTGTCTTCAACTACGGCGTCATCTCTCAGAACTCCGGTCAGGAGCTGGCTCATTTGATCTATCATGTGATTGATTCAGAGCCGGATTTGGTCGTTTTTTACGACGGCGGCAATGACATCATGGATCCGCTTCTTTACGACCCCCGTCCCGGTTACCCCTTCAATTTTCTGGCTTATGAAAACAATGTTTTTTTCAAAGAGGTTGACGAATACCCGGCGTTTTCTCTTTTGGCTTATGGAAGCGAAATGTGTCGGCGGCTTTTTAGAAACTATTTTTTCGAAAAATTCGGTCACTTTTCAGAATGGCGAAGCTATGTCGGTTATGGAACTTATGCCTGGTCGGATAGAATCGCTCAAATCTACGCCGGAAATCTGGCCAAAGCGGCGCGGATATGCGGCGCATACGGCGTGGCGTACGCGGCTTTTTCCCAGCCGCTTCTGTTTGATAAGCGGGAATGGTCGGAGACGGAAATGAAAATTTTAGACCGATGGCCTAAAATGGAAAAAGAAATGGTCGGGCCGTACGTTCGGGATGTCCGGGACCGCATCACGCGCTGTGTCGCCGGTGAACAGAAAGCATATCCTTTTTATTTTCATGATCTGAGCGGCGTCTTCCGCGAAGCGCGGGAATCCATCTTTATAGATTACATCCACATCACCGGGGAAGCCAATCAGAAAATCGCCTCGGTAATCTGCGATCGGCTGATGGGTCAAATGCAGACCCTGTCTGAAAAACGCAAAACGCATTGAGCGCATCATCATTATTGGAAAAGGAGGGAAAATGACGAACTTATTTGCCGCAACAGGAGCCGTTTTAATCATGATTTCCATCGCGACGGCGTGGCTGATTGTTGCCAGAAGATATTTGTCTCTGGGCGTGGCGACGCGATATATCCGTGACGATGAGAAACTCGTGAAGGCGCATGTGGACTACCTCATGATGGGATTGGTTCTTTTGATTTTTTATGCCGTCGGGATGCATTTCCCCTCGTGCCTTGTTGTCCTTGCCTGTCTGGGGGCGCTGACGGATCCCTCGCTGTTCGTCTTTCTTGCCCTGAAACCGGACGTGAACAAGAAGCTCGGCAGTCCTTTCAGCGTCATCAGCACAATATCTTTCTTGGCGGCGACCGTGGGAATCGGCGGCGTCGCTTGCTTGATCCTTGCTGAAATGCTGGCATTGAAATGACGCTGAAAGTTCCTGTTGTTTGAATCTTTCGGATTCGGGATTATGGAAAAGCATCGCCCTTTGATGGAAAAAATCAGCGCTCTGCCGCGCGGTTCGGGTGTTTACCTGATGAAGGATGCCGCCGGCAAAGTAATTTACGTCGGCAAGGCCAAGAACCTGAAAAGCCGCGTCATGAACTATTTTACCGGGAAAGACTCCAGGCCCATGGCGCCGTTTCTTCTTTCCCGCGTCCTCGACATTGATATCATCACCACGACGACCCCCAAGGAAGCCCTGATTCTGGAGAATAATCTCATCAAGCGCCACCGGCCCCGCTACAATGTGAATCTTCGCGACGACAAGACGTACTATCACTTGTTCCTCGATTTGCGGGAGCCGTTTCCCCGTTTGCAGCTGGTGCGCAAGAGAATGAACGACGGAGCGCTCTACTTCGGCCCCTATCCCTCCGGAGCGGCGGCCAAAGAAAGCCTGCGTTTTGTTCAGCGGATGTTTCCGCTGCGCAGCTGTCGGGACCGCGATTTCCGCCTTCGTTTGAGGCCCTGCTTGGAATACCAGATTGGACGCTGTCCGGCGCCCTGCCAGGGGCTGATTACGGAACAAACCTACCGGAAACGGGTTGAAGATGTCGTTCGCTTTTTGCAGGGGCGCCGCCGCGAATTAGTCGCGGATTTGAAAAAAGAAATGCACCATGCCGCGGAAAATCTTGATTTTGAGGAAGCGGCGCGTCTGCGCGACCGTTTGAGGGCGCTGGAGCACGTTCTGGAGAAACAAAATGTCGATGCGGGCGAAGCGGTTGATCAGGACGTTTTCGGGCTTTACCGGCAGGACGACCGTTTTCAGATTTGCGTTTTAATGATTCGGGACGGCAAACTTTCAGGAACCAAATCATTTATGCCCGTGAGAGTCAGTCAGGCCAGCGAGGAAGTGATGTCCGCTTCCCTGGTTCAATATTATGACGAAGAGACGTTCATCCCGGATGAAATCATCCTTCCGGAATCCCCGACCGATGCGGAAGTGATCGCAGAGTGGCTGGCGGAGAAGAAGGGGAAGAAAGTGAAGTTGACCGTTCCGGCCATGGGAAACAAGAAGGCGCGTCTGGACATGGCTTCTGAAAACGCCAGGCGTCTCTGGGAGACGGCCTGCAAAAAGGATGAACGGCTTGACGAAGCGCTCCGTCTGCTCAAAGAGAAATTGTCCTTGTCCGCCGTGCCGCGCCGTCTGGAGTGTTATGATATTTCGAATATCGGCGGACAGCAGGCGGTCGGGTCGATGGTTGTGCTTCAGGACGGATTGCCGGACAAGAAAAGTTATCGGCGCTTCAGGATCAGGACATCGAACCGGCCCGATGATTACGGCATGATGCAGGAAATGCTCGCCCGCCGTTTTTCCGGCGGGGATCCCCTGCCGGATCTGGTCGTGGTGGACGGCGGCAAGGGCCAGCTGAATGTTGCTCTGGCCGTTTTGAAGCGGCTGAACCTCCGGCTGGATGCGGTGGCGCTGGCCAAAGAAGAGCGGCGGACAATATTCCCCGGACATTCGGAGAAAAAAGACGCCGATAAAAAAGAGGACAGGATTTATCTTCCGGGGCGAAAGGACGCCGTTTTGCTTTCCCGGTGGCCGCAGGCTCTGCGGATTTTGCAGCAGGCGCGCGATGAAGCGCACCGTTTCGCCCTGAGTTATCACCGGCGGTTGAAACGGGCGTCAGATCTCTCCTCGATGCTTGACGCTCTGCCCGCAATCGGGGGGAAAAGAAAGACCAGCCTTCTCCAACATTTCGGTTCCGTGGAGGGGATCCGGAAGGCCTCCATGGAAGAGTTGCAAAAAGTACCGGGAATTGGTAGGTCTCTTGCGGAGAAAATCCACGCGTACTTGAAAAATAAGCGCGAAGAGCTTTCGTTTTCATGAGTCTGATAACGGTATTTCTGATTGCGGTGGGGTTGGGCATTGACGCGTTTTCCGTGGCGATCGGGATTGGCGCGTCCAATTCCAAAAGATCGTGGGGACCCGTCTTGAGACTGTCGTCGGCTTTTGGTTGGTTTCAGTTCGGCATGGCTGTTTTGGGCTGGCTGGCCGGTTTGTCCATCGTGTCCCTCATTGCGTCCTTCGATCACTGGATCGCTTTTGCGCTGCTGGCGCTGGTGGGAGGCAAGATGATCCGCGAGGGCTTCGACGATAAAGCCGAGGTCGAGAAAACGGATCCAACGCGCGGATGGCCGTTGTTGTTGCTGGCGGTCGCCACCAGTATTGATTCTCTGGCCGTGGGATTTAGTTTTTCCATTTTGAAGAATGAGATTCTTCTTCCGGCGGTGATTATCGGCGTCGTCTGTTTCTTGATGACGGGGATTGGAATGCTTTTCGGCAAAGTGCTGGCCGGAATCTTTGGCAGGAAAGTGGAAATTTTCGGCGGCTTTGTTCTTGTGGCCATCGGAATTAAAATTCTTGTCGATCACTGGAAATAATATGTTGACGGACAACAGTCTCTTGTTTTCCCGGAAGGGGAATCGTTTCCGCCCGTCGCAGGGCGGCCGGGAAGTATTTGTCATCCTTTGTTTCTTTCTGGCGGTTTTTGCCACTTCCTGTGCAACGCTCCCGACCGTTTCCGGCGGGCCTTCGTCTGCGGGCCGATGCCTGCCCTCCTTTCCCGACAAGGACGGGTGGTACGGCGGCGACGGTGCCTACTCCATCCAGCTGGACGCCAAAAGAACCCTCTGGCTCTTCGGCGATACCTTCGTCGCGTGCGAACCGCACCGGCGGGACCGGATCGGCATGGATGTCGTATTGGGCACCACGGTGGGCATCTCCACTTGTTCGGAGAAGGGATTTCACATCGGCTATTATCTGAAACACGAAGGGGCAAGGTATGTGTCGTTCTTTGGTTCGGAGGAATGGCTCTGGCCTCAGGATCCGTTTATCTTAAACGGAATTCTGTATATCCCGCTGTTGATTGTTCGTCCGACTCAAGAAACGACCAATGTTTTTCCGTTTACCATTTCCGGTCATAAATTCGCCCGGATCAAGGATTTTTCAGCTTCCGATCCGCGTGAATGGCAGTACGACTATATTGACTTGAGTCCCCATATTCCGCGGGAAATATCGGCTTTTGCCGCCACGTCCGTTGTTTACGGCGATTATGTTTATTTTTATCCTCTGTATGCGCATCAAAGCGCCGGAGAAAGCGTCGTCGGAAACATACTGGCCCGGATACCCGCCGCTAAAATCGAGAAACCCGCGGGAGCAATTGAATATCTTTCCCGGGACGGAACCTGGACCAAAGACCTTCGACCGGACAAGGTGAAAATTGTCCTGGAGGATTTTGCCTCCGAACTAAGCGTCAGGTATCATTCAGCGCTGGGAAAATGGGTTGCCGTTTATTTGTCGACGTTCAATAAGGGCAGCCGGCTCGTGTATCAGATGGCCCAGCATCCGGAGGGTCCCTGGAGTCCGCCCAGGGTTCTGCTGGAGCCGATTCCGGAGGTGGATCCGCAAAGCGCCTTGTATGATCCAAACAATTTCTGCTATGCGGGCAAGGAGCACGTGGAGTTTTCCGATGACGGAAAAATTGTGGCGACTTACGTGTGCAATTCGTTCGAAGACGTGAAAAAGCCCGACAGCTTTATCCGCAGACATCTTTTCCTGTATCGGCCGGTGGTCAGAGAGGCGGTTCTGAATTGAGCGCTCGCGGGGCAATCTATCCCCTGATCCATGTGACCAAGCGGTAAGCCGCCATGCCGCCGAGATATGAAAAAATAAGCGTCATGAAGATCGCGCCGTAAAACCATTTGCGGCTGTTCATTTCCCTTTTTAAAACAGCCAGTGTGGCGGCGCAGGGAATGAAAAGCATCATCACGACAAGAAATGCCGCTGCCGAAGCGTGGCTCATCACCGCGGGCAGAACGGCGGTCAAGCCATCCCTGCCCACCGAATATAAAACCCCCAGAGTGGCCACGACATTTTCTTTAGCCACCAGCCCCGTCAGGAGTGCGGTAATCATTTTCCAGTCCAGTCCCAGAGGAATACCCAGCGGCTGAAGCAGCCGGCCGAAAGCCGCGAGATAACTTTTGTCCACCTGGCCTTCGGGAAAATAAGACAAAAACCATATCATGACGGATACGGCCAAAATAACGGTTCCCGCTTTGCGGATAAAGGAAAGGGTTCTTGTCCACATCGCCATCAGAATGGTTTTGATGTCCGGCCGGTGATAAATGGGCAGTTCCATAATGAAGGGGGCATCCTGCTTCCACAGCGTTTTGTTGACGAAGACGCCGATGATCCCCAGCACGACGATATTGACGGCGACGATGCTCCATGACACGAGCGCCGCCCGCGGGCCGAACACGGCGGCAGACACCAGAGTCAGCACGGCTAGCCGGGCCGTGCAGGGGACAAAAGGAATGAGCAGCAGAGTGATCATCCTTGCTTTCTGGGTTTCGATGATGCGGGCGCCCAAAACGGCGGGAACATTGCAGCCGAATCCCAGACACATCGGAATGAAGCTTTTCCCGTGCAGGCCGACCAAATGCATGATTTTATCCATGACAAAGGCGGCGCGGGCCATGTAGCCCACGTCCTCGAGAAAGGCCATTATCGCGAAAAAGATCAACAGCACCGGCAGAAAAGTCAAAACCGATCCGACGCCTCCGATGACGCCGTTGAACAGTAATCCGGAAATCCAGGCGGGCCAGGCGCGGGTGTGGGGTTCGCATAAAGCAATAAAGTTTTGAATTTGACCGCTCAGCCATCCCTGAAGGGGAATGCCCACCGCATAAGTCAGGAAAAAAACCAAAGCCATCACACCCAAAAGCAGGGGAATGCCGAAAATCGGCCGCGTGAGGACGTGATCGATTCTGTCGGTGAGCACCACTTCGCCCATCCGGAAACGTGAAACCGATGCCCGCGTTATTGTTTCAATCCAGTCGTAGCGCCCGTTGACGACCGCGTGAAGCGCGTCTTCGTGCTGGATCAGCAGTTCGTCGATTTTGTCAAGGGCCGGCTTCTGCGCTTGTTTTTTTACCATTTCCGCAACTTCAGGATCGCCTTCCATCAGTTTCACCGCCGCCCATTCGGGCGTATAGGGTTCTTTGATGAAGGGCTTCACCTGCTGAAGAATTTCCCGGTAGATCTGCAGATGCTCTGCGGAAACCTCCGGCAATTGCGGGCAGTATTTGACTTCCGAGTGAGCCATCAGCGCTATTTGCGCCACCAGTTCCTTGATGCCGCTGTTTCTTTTCGCCACCATGGGGATGACCGGAATGCCCAGCAAATCCTGCAGTTTTTTAGAGTCCACTTGAATGCCCTGATCAGACGCGACATCCATCATGTTGACGGCGGCCACCACCGGACGGTTCAGCAGAAACACTTCAGAGAGCAGATAAAGGCTTCTTTCCAGCGCCGTCGCGTTTAAAACAAGGACGACCAGATCGGGTTTTTCTTTGATGATGAAATCACGGGCGACGCGTTCTTCTTCGGAAAAGGCGGTCAGGCTGTACGTGCCGGGCAAATCCACAATTTTGATTAAAACATTATCAGCGCGGTGCTCCCCCTCTTTTTTTTCCACGGTTTTTCCGGGCCAGTTGCCCACATGCTGGGACAAGCCGGTCAGGATATTGAAAACCGTTGATTTTCCGACATTGGGCTGGCCGACCAGCGCGACGATGATTTCCTTCTCGATGGGAGGCAGACACGTTTCTTCAGCTGAAACCGTCTTCTTCACCAGGATTTTGGATGCTTCCCCTTGCCCCAGCGCGATGCGTGTGTCCGCCACCTGCACGACAACCAGACCGCCGCTGATCTGGGCGATGCGGAAACGGGCGTTGGGAAAGATTCCCATCCCCGCCAATCGGCTGGTGATGGAGGAGCCTCCTTCAATGGCGTGAATAACGCCCTGATCGCCTTCTTTCAAAACGGTTAGCTTGAGAAGTTCGCTCATCGGGAATCTCTTTCTGATGCTTTCATGCTTATTCGATACTTTCTTATCAGATTCAGAGGTCCGTAAGAATATTTAGTCCGGCGCAGATTTTTGTTTCCCATGTCCTCCTCCAGATTCAGAAATTGGTATTGTCCGCGCCATAGCTTCGCGGTATCGTTGAAGATAAACTCGTATATGCCATGATAATTACGCGAAGCTTTGGCAAAGTGCAAACAAAAAGTGTCCGTGTTCAGCGCTTCGCCGATGATAAATCCGGCCGGTTTTCGGTCAATGTAATAAATGGTGCCCCAGAGCGACAGCTCGGAGAAATATTCCAGGGCCTCACGGCACTGCTCAAAATCGGTTTTGTCCGGCGCGGTGCGCGAATGGTTTTGCCACTCCGTCAGGATTTCAAGCGCGTCCGGAATGTTTTCTTGCGCGATCGGCGCATTTTCCGTCGCGTAAAGGGCTAGAAACTGATGCAGGTGATTCCTGTGCCGCACATATTTTTTCCCCTTGAAGTCGGCCATGGCCTCGGTCAGGTAGAGATAATCGGATTCACTGTCATCGTACGTGACGGAGAATTCATCTTGCGGGAAATGGGACAGCCACTGTTCGGGGACAGGAAACAGAAAAGCGCGATCTCCCAGGATTTCTCTGACGGTTTTTACATCGCATCCCCGCGGGTCATTCAGCGGCATGATGTAGCGCTGACCGTGTCTGTTTTGGCCGGCGACGAACAATCCGCATTCCTTTTCCACAAAGTCATAATGGCTTGTTTTTCGGAAAAGGTAAACGTTCGCGAAGGTGTAGTCGGAGATGGGCAGGTTCATCTCCCGGAATCGACGGGTCAGATAATCGCGGTGTTTCAAATCAATGGTTTCAATTTTTTCCATGGAACAAGGCTGACGTCCTTTCCTGCGCACTTAGAGATTAAATTGATCGTGATGGTCTTTGAGCCAGCGCCTGAGTTTTCGGTGTTCAGGGATGACTTGCTCAACCTGTTTCCAGAACATGGCCGAGTGATTCTTGTGCTTGATATGCGACAATTCATGCACAACAACGTAGTCGATCACCGGCGGAGGTGTCATGACCAGACGGAAACTGAATGACAAGTCGTTTCGGGCGGAACAAGATCCCCATCGCTTTTGCGCGGAAGTGATCTTGACCTTGCCGTACGGCAATTTAAGCATCGCGCTGAAAAAATCCACTCGCTCACGGATAATCGTTTTTGCTTTTTCCCTGTACCAGCGAACGAGATAGTGCTTTTTTAACGCCCGATGATCGGGGGCGTTCAGATCAAGACAAGGATTGTTTATGGCGACGCCTTCGGCGGCCAGCGGGTCGAAAAAGACGTTCAGAGGGTACGGCTCGCCGAGGTAGTAAAACGTTTCACCGGTTGCGAATTGCCGGTTCGCTTCGGCGGCAACCCGATCCCGCTGTTTTTGGACGGCCTTTTCAATCCAGTTTTGTTTCTCCGCGACGAAACGGCTGATTTCGTCCATCGGCGTGAAGTAAGGGGCGCGGATGATCAGCTCGGCCCTGTCGCTGATTTGCAGGGCGATCGTCTTCTTTCTTTTCCGGCTTCTGTTGACCCGGTACGGGATGTCCATTTGAGATTTTTCTTTCGAGAACTTTTTTGCTTTTACTATCATGAAGGGGATTTTTTTGCGAGAGGGAAAGATCTTTTCATGGATATTATTTTGTGCTAGGGGAAAACCATTCGAGGTTGGTATGGGAAACATTACGCGTTGTCCTTGGGGAAGTTTCGAGGTTTTGTCGGAAGCCCCAGGCCACAAGGTCAAAAGAATCACCGTCGAGCCGGGAGGGTGTCTGAGCCTTCAGCTTCACCATCAGCGTTCCGAACACTGGTTCGTGGTGGCGGGGTCGGGCGTCGTCACGCTTGAAGAGAAACAAAAAACGCTGAATACCGGAGACGCCATCGACATTCCCCGGATGGCCCGGCATCGCATCCGGAATGATTCCGACACCCGTCTGGTTTTCATTGAAGTGCAGACGGGAAACTACTGCGGCGATGACGACATCGAAAGGCTGGAGGACCGATACGGACGGATTTAGTCCTGTCGCCGGCCCGCTTTTCAGACCTGTCACCTTTTTCCGAATAAAATATCCTTTTGCCTTTGTTTCTTTGCCATGTCTTTTTCCACGAAGAGGCTCTTCCCCGTTTGAGCATGGGTTTGCGTAAAATACGAAAGAGCGGAATACGTTGAAGGCAGGGGCGTGAAAATTTGTACCTGCCGAGGATTGATTTTTAATGTTTTGCCCACGAATGTTTTTAACTCCCGCATGTTTTCTTCCGTACATCCGGGATGCGAAGCCATCAAGTAATAGGTGAGAAATTGTTTTTGGCCTGATTTTTTCGATAGTGCTTCAAAAATTTGTTGGAATTTCAGCAGGGCGTCAATCTTGGGTTTGCCCATCAGCTGCAGAATGTCTGAAGAAACGTGTTCCGGGGCCACCTTCAGTTGTCCGGAGACATGGTTTTTAATCAGTCGCTGCATATAATTGAGGCCATTTTTTTGATCGGCAAGCAGCAAATCATGCCGAATACCGGAAGAAACAAATACTTTTTTGACGCCGTTGATTCGTTCCAGCTTTTGCAGGAGGCGGATCTGCCGGCCATGATCGGCCTTCAGGTTTCCGCAGACTTTCGGAAAAAGGCAGCGCTTGTTCCGGCAGGCGCCGTTTTCCAATTTCTTGGCGCATTCGATGCCGTACATATTGGCCGTGGCGCCGCCCACATCCGAAATGTAACCCTTAAAATCGGGCAGCGCGGCGATTTTTTGCGCTTCGGTCATGATGGATTTTTCTGATCGACTGACAACGGTTCGGCCCTCGTGCAGACCGATGGAGCAGAAATTGCATTCGCCGTAACAACCGCGGTGGGACGTTATGGAAAACCGGATGGTCTCCATCGCCCGGACCTTGCCTTGAGTTTTGTAGAAAGGATGAACCTCGCGGGTAAAATTCAGAGCGTAAATCTTGTCCAATTCTTCGGAAGTCAGGGAACGCTGCGGCGGGTTGTGCACGAGGAAACGGTCTTTGTGTTTTTGAAAGAGCCCTCGGGCGGTCACCGGATCATTGTTGTGATAAAACATTTCAAACATTTTACTGAATGATCTTTTGTCGGTGCAGACGTCCTCATAGGAAGGAAGTTCCAGGTAGCCCGAAGGCGGGGAGGAGGCGATATAGCAGATGCCGCGGAGGTTCTTGATTTCTTCGTTGTTTCTTAATCTCCGCGCCAGCTCAAGGGTGGCCTTTTCGGCCATGCCGTAAGCAAGAATGTCCGCGCGGGCGTCAAACAAAATTGAGCGTCGCACGGCATCCGTCCAGTAATCATAATGGGCGATGCGGCGCAGGCTGGCTTCCACTCCTCCGAGCACCAGCGGCCGGGTGTTTTTGAAGTGCTGTCTGATGAGATTCGCATAAACAATTACGGCACGGTCGGGCCGCCGGGTGTTTTTCCCGCCGGGGGTCAAATCGTCGCTGAGCCTTCTTTTCTTGATGGCCGTGTAATTGGCGACCATCGAGTCCATGCACCCCCCGGTAATACCCCAGAAAAGTTCCGGCTCTCCCAAGCGGCAAATGTCGTTTTTGCCGTGCCAGTCAGGTTGTGCGATGATGCCCACTCGAAATCCCGCATTGGCCAGGACGTTGCCGATGACGGAGACGCCGAAAAACGGGCTGTCCACATAGCAATCGCCCGTGACCAGAATGACATCAAGCCTGTCCCATTTTAATTTTCTTAATTCTTCTTTGGTGGTGGGAAGAAACATAAAAGAAGGTTTCCATCGTCTGGAGACGTCAAATGACATGAATCAGTTTCAAGCCCAGAATAACAGCCGTCAGCAACATCACAACACCCAGGCGCCCGCCAAAACGGTGTGCTGTTCTTGCGGCCGGTTTATTTTTCGCTTTGAATTGATAGAATCCCAAAAGAAAGGCCGCCGCCGTGCTGAGAGCGGCTGCAAGACCGATCCATGGATGGAGACCGCTTAAGTGTTTTGCGCTGGAATTCATCGTGTAAATAAAAGCGCTGAAAATTCCCGCGACCGCCAGGAGAAGGCTTGAAGAATTGATGGTCTTGTGAATTTTAAGCCAGTTTTTATGACTTCGGAAAAACATGGCCGCTCCCACCCCGGCCAGGATACCCAAAGTCGAAATGGCCATCAGGAAAATATGCAGGGCGAAAAACATGACTTTTTTCCCGGGAAATCAAGATGAAAGTTAAATCTTAAACTCCATGGATTGACCGACAGCAAAGCATCGCAACTTTTTCCCGCTTTTCTGAATGATGGCTCGGCAGTCTTGAACGATTGCGTCCACCTCGGAATCAATGCGTTCCTGATTATGGTGAAACAATCCTAATTTCCTGACGCCCCCCTCCATGGCCAGGCGGAGAGCGTCCCTATATAAAGAATGTCCCCACCCGCGCGTTTTTGTGTACTCGTCTTCCTTATATTCGGCATCGTGAAAAAGCATGTCTGCGCCTTCGACGAAATTCAGATAATCCTGAAAATCCAGACCGCCTTCGTGCCGGTAACCGAGTTCGTTGTCCGTAAGAAACACAAAAGTTTTGCCATCCTCCTCGAATTTATAACCCGTGCCCTGATTGGGATGACTCAACGCAATGGGCGTGATGGTGAGCGATCCCAAATGGTATGATTCAAAACAATTCTCCTGATAGGAGATTTTCGCTCTAATCTGGGAGAAACTGACAGGGAAGTTCGGGGCCGACATCACGCGCGAAAGCATTTCTTTGATGGATTCCTGAGCGAAGGGGCAACCCCAGATATTCAAGAGCGTCTTGCTGGAATAAATGGGTTTGAAAAAAGGAAATCCCATGATGTGATCCCAATGGGCGTGCGTCAGCAGAAGCGTAAAATGATGATGACGGTTTACGGTCAGAGCGTTACCGGCTTCGCGAATGCCCGAACCGGCATCAACGATCAAAATTTGATCGTCGTTTGTCCGGATTTCCAAGCAGGTTGTGTTTCCGCCATAGCGCAAATACTCTCTGCCGGAAACAGGGATGGAGCCTCTTGAACCCCAGCAGCGAATAATCATTTTTCACCTTTGACTTTTAACGGGAAAAAGGGCATTTTTGTGTCGAATAATACATAATGCGCGATAAATCAAGCGGTATGTATCATCTTTTGCAGTGATGGAATCAAAATATGTGTCGATAAGGGATGGTAGCCGGACTTTCATTAAAAAGACTTTTGGGAGGCGTGATGATGAAAAGCATAAAAATAAAGGGGATGAGTTGTCAGCATTGCGTCATGGCCGTCATGCGGGCGCTGAATGCTGTTGAGGGGCTGACCGATGTCCGGGTGGATTTGACAAGCGGCGTGGCTACCTACCGGGAAACCAAGCCGGTTTCTGAAGAGAAAATCGCAACGGCGATTCGCGAAGCGGGGTACGACATTGCCGAATAAAACGGAATCAAAAGGCCTTCGAGAAAAAATCACGGTGTCCGTGGGCGGGATGACCTGCGCTGCCTGTGTGCGACGCGTGGAAAACGCGCTCAATTCCGTCCCGGGCGTGGTGGAGGCCAGCGTGAATCTGGCCACCGGCCGCGCCACCATTGTTCATGAACCGCAGTGGGGGGGGCTGGCGCAACTGGAGAAAGTAATCACCAGCCAGGGGTACGAGTTTCTGGGGGAAATCAGGGATAATGGGACCGATC
>DAOSZO010000007.1:0-57209 GCA_035382085.1 Smithella sp. | reverse complement strand
GTCCGGAATCCAATCAAATTCGCCTGTGTGGTTGCCGAAGGCCATGATATTCATCGCCCGCTGCAGGTTGATGTCGCGGTCGGTCTGTTCGAAAATCCGTTCCCAGGTCATATTGGTCCCCAGCATGCCGTTGTAGAAATCGGCGTAAATTTCCTGTGAGGCGGGATTGATGTAAATATCGGTATCCTTGCGGTTGCCGGAATCGGGATTGAAGACATCCACCCATGGAAGCTTGCATAAGCCCAGATTGTCGTTGCCCAGACGCACGCGCGGATAGGTGATTAACGCTTTGGCTTTGGCCTCAAAAGTGGGAAACGCGCCCAGCAAATCCACCTTGATGAGCCAGGCGGCGGCATGATGCGCCCCGATATCACTGGCGGCAGCATACGACGCCTGCATGGACAGCGAACGGTGCGTCCGGTAAAGCGAAAAAGGAAGTCCCTTGGCCTGCATGGCGAATCTCTCCAGTTCCTTCCGGGGATTGGGACGGCCGGTGCGGTCCATGTACCTGTCGCAAACCCACGTGATGAGTTCCGTCATGCCCAGTCCGGCGATGCTGGATAGAGCGGTTTTGCGGTACGCAAGATCGTGAATGAACTGCAGCGCGGCCTGTTCATCGCCCCAGGTCAGCTCAAAGCCGTCGGTGTCTTCTCTTGTCAGGTAACCGCGCTGGTAGCATTCCATCAAGAAAGCCATGATGACCGCGGTGGTGATGGTATCCATTCCGTAATTGTCGCAATGCCAGTTCGCTTCCATGATAAATTCCGGGTTCCATATTCCCAGATTGGAGCCGAAACCCGCCGCCGTCTCGTATTCGGGACCATCCACCCAGACCCGCTTGCCCCGGTGGGCGCCGGAGGTCAGCGTGATCCACCCGCCTTTGGCACACTGGAGATTGCAACCGGGAAAACAGCCGTCCCTCCCGCGGTGATCAAAAAGCGTTTCAGCGTAGTTTTTCCCGCAGATCTGCCCCGCCCGCGGGTCTGAACCATACTGATAATTTTTGACAGGCAAAGATTTGTAATCCTCCTTGTTCATAAAGGCGATGAGTCCGGCCGAACCCTTGCGGTACATTTTGAGCGATTGGGGATCGACCGTCTTGACCACCTGATGCAGTTTCGCCCCAGCTTCCTTGACCTTATTCCAGTCCGCCGCCCCGTAGGGATTTTCTCCGCGCGGATAATCCGACAACACCACAATGGCACGGATGTTTTTGTTCATCATCACCGTGCCCAGACCAGTGCGTCCGGCCTGCTTCGTCCTGAACAGCCCCCTGGTTTTGTCCACCGGCTTGACAGCGTCATAGTAATGGCTGTTGATGCAGCCGTAAACCGTATTGGCCGCTCCTAAACCTGTCGTGAGAAATACCATGTTTTTTTTCTCATAACCTTCGGAGAGAAACTTTTGCACGATGGCCTCTTCCAGGGCAAAAACCTCATCCATCGCCGGCGCGCCGGTCAGATAAATGTTCCGCTTGAAATCATCAATCACAACCATCACGGCCTTTTTGCTGATCCCGGTGATTTCCAAAGCGTCAAAACCGGCGTATTTCAAATAGGCGCCGAAATGACCGCCGAAGTTGGAAATCCCCGGAATATGGGTCAGGGGAGACAGTGAAATCGCCATGCACTTGCTGGTCCCCGGAAACTGCGGAATGCCGCCCAGCGGCCCCGGTGAGAAAATCAGCGGGTTTTCGGGATCGTCCGCTCTTGTCTGCGCACTGATTCTTTGATGAAGCATATAAAGCCCCAGACCTCGTCCACCGATAAAATAATCGCGGACCTTTTCATCGAGCGGATTGACCTCAATTTTGCCGGTTGTCAAATCAATGCTCAACAACTGATTGGCGTAACCGCGGAATAATGGATTTTTTGCGTATTCCATGTTCAAACCTCAAAAAACAATTGCCGCACGTTAGAAGAATATTCACGAAAAATCAATCATAAAAAACCTCAGGATCCATGCTGTCGAAGCAGAGAGGTTTCCCAAGGAGGAATGTCTTGTGGATGTTTCAATTCGACTGCCACCGGAAATCTTTCCGATTAATCATAGTGTTTGACCAGCGGCCATAATTCTTCGATGCTCAATTTCATTTTTTTGCAGACGAAGATGGGCTTGCCGTTGTCGTAAGGCATGGCATAAGGAATAAAAGGTATATATCCTCCGATTTCCACGACCTCGCATATCCCCTTCAACGATTCGCCGTCAACCTGTACGACGATTAAATTTTCCGGCCTTTGTTGCTTGTATCCCCAGAGATGATAGCTCAGATGTCCGCAAAGGGAATCCGGCAATCCGTATCTTTTCCCCAGAACGTCGATCGCGCCGGCAAAACCGTAATAGTGCGCGTAAATGGATGTTTTTTTCCGCTGATCCGGGGGAAGCGAATGATAGACTTCCGCAACCGCTCTGACACGTTCTTCCCATCCCAGACGGTCCGCCATGAACTCCGGCAGCTCAACCTGAGCAAAGCTGTCGAATTTTACATGTCTGTTGGCAAAGGAAAACAACTGAAAATACCTTGCCTGATTCTGAACGTTAAAGACGGGCAGGGCATGCGGCAGCGATAAAAAAAGCACCGCAATGATGATGACGGAAAAGACCCACCGGACAGTTTTCATCCAGGCTTTGTCCGACAGTTCCTCCATACCGATATAACCGCCGGCAAACAACACCGGATAAATGGCGGCGGTAACGTACGCTTTTACATGCCCCAGAAAACAAATCAATAACAAAAAAATGTAAAGGAATCCAAAAACTTTGAAATCCGACATCTTTTTATTCATGAGAAAGTTCAAAACGCCGGCCAGCCATACCAAAACAACCGCCGGTGAATAAATAAGCACCTGCATCATTACAAATTCATGCCATGAAGCATGATAGGTCCTCTGCCGAGCGTAAACAGACCAGTATTCGAGAAGCGGCCAGTGATGTTGGAACTCCCAGATGATTTGCGGCGTCAATACCAGAAGACCGCATAAAACGCCCGCCCAAAAATGACCATTGAGGAAACTTCTTCTGTGTTTCGTCAGAAGCAAACCCAAAAACAACGCCGGAAGGTAAAACAAAAGCGTTTGCTTGAACAGAATCGCAACGCCCGCCGCGATGCCCGCCGCCATCCAGAGTTTTTGATTCCCGGTCTTGAAAATTCTGATCAGCAACAAAAGAAAAACGGCACTTGCCGCCTGATCAAAACCATCGCAACCCAGAAATGAGTTGAACGCCAACCAGACCAGTCCCAGACAGACCGTCAGAGAGGTCATGAACTGCGCGAAGCGTTTCCCGCCCAGCTCCCGGGCGATCCATCCAGCCGTAACTACGGTTATCACGCCGGGAATCAAGGCAAGCATGCGAAGACTGAACAGGGAATGCCCGAAGACCGAAATCCATCCCGCATAAATCATCGGCCCCAGATGGGAAATTTCCACAAAACCGGAGGAAAGGTTTCTGGCTGAAGCTATATTGTAAAGCTCATCAATGAAATAGCCATAGCGGTTAATCGTCAGCAGATGAAGCAACACCTTGAGCAACACGACGATCAGCAGAGGAAAATTGTCATTCGCGACAATTCTTTGCCAAACACGATTATCCTTGAGTATCGGCATCTTTTCCCCAGAAGAGCTGACTGCCTCAAAACAGTCCGAAGGTTGTTAAAGTATATGATTAAAAATTATAAAATATGCAACCGAAATAATGCGCTTTGCTCGGTTTCATTCTGATAAAAAACCTCCTTGCTTAAATTTTTTAAAAAAATTATATTCTCGAAACAAAAAGCGAAAATGCCGCCGGAAATGAAGTTTATTTCCGTTTAATTCTTCAAAAACGGCGGCCGCGAAAGGTTCATTTTGTCGGATATTCTTCTCATCGCACCCCCCTGGGGGGATATTTACGGACCATTTCAATCCCTTTCCCGGCGTTTCAATTTTCAGCCACCTCTGGGGCTGTGCTATCTCGCATCCGCCCTGAAAAAAAACGGGCACAAGGTTCAAGTTCTTGACGCGGAAGCGCAAAATCTGTCGATGGACGGCATCATCAAAATCGCTTCGGGGCGACGCTGGCGGGCTATCGGCATTACAGCAACGACTCCCGTTTATCCCAAAGCGGTTGACCTGTCGATACGTTTAAAACGAGCCTTCGGGGGACCGATTCTGCTGGGCGGACCACACGCGACGATTCTAAAGGAAGAGGCGCTTCATTCGTCAAATTGCTTTGATTATGTTGTTTGCGGCGAGGCGGAAAACACTATTGTTGCCCTCGTCAATCATCTTGATGCCGGAGGGGATATTTCCAACGTTCCCGGTGTGATCTTCCGTTCCGGGGAAAGACTCATTGCAACGGGGCAGGCGCCGCGCGTCACCCATCTTGACGAAATCGTTTTTCCCGACCGCGCGGATTTGAATCCCCGGAACTACTTATGGAGCGTTCCGGGACGGGGATGGGTGCCGACCACCTCGGTCATGTTCAGCCGAGGCTGTCCTTATGAATGCACTTTTTGTGCGCAAAACGACATGTATGGAAAAACGGTGCGATACCGCTCTCCGGACAATCTTCTGCAAGAGCTGGAGGAAATCGTCGAGACGACGCCCTTCCGACACTTCGTCTTCAATGACGACACTTTCACGGCGGATCGAAAAAGGGTGATGGCGCTTGCCGAGGGAATCCTGAAAAGAAAACTTCCGCTGTCTTTCGAATGCGAAACCCGCGCCAATTTGCTCGATCGGGAAATCGTCTCCGCCCTGCGTGAAGCCGGCCTGGTCAGAATCAATATCGGAATTGAAAGCGGCGACGCGGATATTCTGGGCAGGCTCAAAACGGGCATCACGCTGGACGATGTGCGCTCCTCCCTGCGCTTATTGAAATCATTCGGCATTGAAACCCGCGGTTCCGTTATCATCGGAGCGCCCTATGAAAACCGCCAAACCGTGGTGAAAACCCTCAATTGGATAGCAAAGCTCAAAGATTTGGATCAGCCGTACATCAACATTGCCGCGCCGTATCCCGGAACCCTCATGAGAAAAATGGCGCTGCGCGGCGAGGGTGGCGCACGGCTTGTGCGTTCCGATTACGGAGCCCTGACACGCTACGGAAGCGCCGCTATGGAAGTCAACGATTTATCGGCTGACGATTTGGTGCGTCTTCAGAAACGGGGATTAAGACGCGCCTATATGCGCCCGCGGCGGCTGTGGTATAATTTCAAACGCGCAGGATTGCTCGCGGGAATCGTCAACGGAGTCGCTTTTTTGCGCGGCATCCTGAAAGCGGGTAAATCAAACGGTTAATTTCACCACAACAGGAAAAGTCAGAATAAAAAAACCGATTTATGGACGGCGTATCGATCATCATACCGGCTCTCAATGAAAGGCTGAATCTTGAACAGCTCATTCCGAGAATCGCCTCGACCTGCGATGCCGGAAATATTGAATGGGAAGCGCTTATTGTCGACAGCGACAGCACGGATGGAACCGACAGCTATCTGGAAAAGCTCTCGGGAAGACTTCCCGTGCGACGGCTCAATGAGGCGGTGCGCGGGGATCTTGCCCGGGCTTGGCGGCGGGGCATTGAAGCGTCCCGGTATTCCCGCATCATCACGATGGACGCCGACTTGTGCCATACGCCGGAATTTATTCCGCGGCTCCTGGACGCACTGGAGACGGCGGATCTGGTCATCGCCTCCAGATACCTGCACCACCGGCGACGGCAATGGATAAAATCGGCCCCTCATGAAATCGCTTCGCGTCTGGGTCAGCGATTCTGCCGATGGGCGCTGCGTCTTCCTCCAAAAGATATTTCTCATGGATACCGCGCTTTTCGAAAACAATTGTATGATCAATTCAAAAATGATATTAAAGCCGCGGGAAACACTTTTATGATCGCCTTGATTTATTATGCCGACCGCGGCGGTTTCCGCATCCGCGAAATTCCTTTCACCTACGGCAAAAGACTCTACGGCAAAGACCATCTCAAAATTTCACGAGAAGGCATAAGATTTTTGGCGTTTACCCTTTCGGTCTGGAGGAAATCATGACGGGAACCTACATCTACGATCTCAACGCCAAACGCATTCTCACTTTATACGACCGCGCCCGTGAAATCAAAAAAGGCTTGATCCCTCCCCCGCGCATGGCCATCATTTATCCCAATTATCTTTGCAATTATGACTGTCCGGGATGCGAATACGCCATCGTCAACCGTCAAAACAAATCACAAATGGATTTATCGCGTTTTTTAACCCTCTTGGACGAACTGCGGGACATCGGGGTCGACTCCGTGGAATTATGCGGCGGCGGCGAACCCACGCTATATCCGTACCTCCAAGATGTCATCCTGCATGGTCGCAGGAGAGGCCTATCCTTCGGTTTGCTGACCAACGGAAGTTGTCTGGGCGGAGAGATGGCGATGATTGTGGCACGCGAATTATCGTATGTGCGCATCAGCCTGGATGCGGCGACCAACGCCACGTATTTGAAAGTCAAACGCCCGACGGGCGCGGATTTCAACAGCGTTATCGCAAACATTCAAGACATCATGCGTCAAAGAAAACGGATAAAAAGTCAGCTGCTGATCAGCATCAAATTTCTCGTTTCACAATTAAACCGGCACGAAATCCCGGCCGCTTTTGAACTCGCGCAGACGCTGAAAGTTGATTCGCTTCAATTCAAGGCGTTAAGGCAGAGCGCATATTCCCTGACGCCTAAGCAGCAAGACCGCGCAGCGGCGCGGATCCGTCGTCTCAAAGACGCGTATCCCGGACTGAACGTGCTGGGCGGTGTCGGCAAAATCAACGCGTCCAGACGCTGCTGGCTTTCGCCCCTGCAGACGACGATCGACGCCTGTGGCGATGTTTTTCTTTGCTGCTATTATTTGCATCGTCGCCCACGGCATTGTATCGGCAACATCCACAAAAATTCCTTCCGCGAAATCTGGGGAAGCCCCAGACACCTTCGCGCCATCTCCGCCATTCGTCCGGCGGAATGCAATCTGCTGGACTGCCGATTCGTCAACTACATGAAAGTTCTCGAGCCCTTATTGGAAGACTCCCGGCATCAGATAGATTTTATATGACCGCTCCGAAAAAGGAGCATTATTCTCTCCGCAGGCCAATGCCGCCAAAATAATTTTATTGTCCTTGTTTTCTCCTTTTAACAAAAAAGGCTGTGCCGCAATAACCGATGCGACACAGCCTTCATAATCTTCGCTGGAGATCCGGTTAATTCCCGGAAAGATATTCGTGAATGGCTTTGGCTGCCTTGCGTCCAGCGCCCATGGCCAAAATAACGGTTGCCGAACCTGTAACAATATCGCCGCCCGCATAGATGCCCTGACGACTGGTTAGACCGGATTCATCCTTGGTCACGATATAGCCCTTTCTGTTGGTTTCCAATCCTTTGGTCGTCGCGGGAACAATGGGATTGGCTACCGTTCCAACGGCCACGACGACCGTATCAACATCAATGACATATTCGGACCCTTTGATGGGGATAGGGCTTCTTCGGCCGGATTCATCGGGTTCCCCCAGCTCCATTTTGATGCACTTCATGCCGGTGACCCAACCTTCTTTGTTGCCGATATATTCAACAGGCGCCGTCAACATTAAAAACTCGACGCCTTCTTCCTTGGCATGATGAACTTCCTCGATTCTCGCCGGCATTTCCACTTCCGTGCGGCGATAAATGATCATCGCCTTTTCCGCACCCAATCTTAAAGCGGTTCGGACCGAATCCATCGCAACGTTTCCGCCGCCGATGACCGCCACTTTCTTGCCCCGAACGATAGGCGTATCATATTCGGGGAAGAGATAGGCTTTCATTAAGTTGGAGCGCGTCAGATACTCGTTGGCGGAATAAATGCCGATTAAATTTTCTCCGGGAACATTCATGAAGACCGGAGCGCCGGCACCCACACCGATGAAAACCGCCTCGAAGCCTTCTTCAAAAAGCTCATCAATCGTTTTGGTACGACCAATGACAAAATTCGTTTCAATCTTTACGCCCAGCCTTCGGAGACCCTCTACTTCCGCTTCCACGATGGCTTTCGGCAAACGAAATTCCGGAATGCCGTAAACCAGCACGCCGCCTGCCTTGTGCAGGGCTTCAAAAATGGTCACATCATAGCCCAGCTTGACGAGGTCGCCGGCAGCCGTCAACCCAGCCGGTCCGGCACCGGCAATGGCCACTTTCTTGCCGTTGGGTTTTGCAACGTCCTGGACGGTGAAACTTCCGCTGTTGCGTTCATAATCGGCGGCGAACCGCTCCAGTCTGCCGATGGCCACCGGCTCGCCTTTTTTCCCCAAAATGCATGTTTTTTCACATTGATCTTCCTGGGGACAAACACGACCGCAAACGGCGGGAAGACTGTTGGTCTCTTTCAGTACTTTTGCCGCTTCCATGAAATTGCCATCGGCAATCTGTTTGATAAACTGCGGAATCTTGACGTCCACCGGACAGCCTTCGATACAAGCAGGCTTCTTGCACTGAATGCATCGTTTGGCTTCAATGATGGCGGTCTCCTCGGAATACCCAAAAGGAACTTCATTGAAATTATGAATCCTGACCTTTGGGTCCTGCTCCGGCATTTTCTGCCGCGGTACTTTTTCCTTTTTTTCTTTCGTTTCTTTAGTTTCCATCACACCCACACCTATGTTTTTCATAAGCCTCCCGCTCTGCCTCACAATACGTTTTCAGGCGGTCGGATAGCAATTTAAAATCCACTTCATGTCCGTCAAATTCAGGACCATCCACGCAGGTAAACTTGGTTTTACCTCCAACTGAAACGCGGCAGGCGCCGCACATACCCGTCGCATCCACCATGATCGAATTCAAACTCACAACGGTTTTGATTCCGTGCGGTTTGGTCACGTCACAAATCACTTTCATCATGGGCACGGGACCGATGGCGAAGACATGGTCGATTTTCTGTCCGCTGTCGATTTCCTGTTGAAGCACGGCACTGACAAAACCGTGGAAACCGTAGCTTCCGTCATCGGTGCAAACAACCAATCTGTCGGAAACCTGTTTCATTTCCTCTTCGAGAATGAGCAGATCTTTCGTCCGCGAACCAATAATGGAAATGACTTCATTCCCGGCTTTTTTCAGCGCCACGGCCAAGGGATAAACCACCCCCACACCGACACCGCCACCGACACAAATGACACGCCCAAAGTTTTCGATGTGTGTCGGATTGCCAAGCGGTCCTTGAACGTCCTGCAGGACATCACCGGCTTTCAACTGCGACAACTGCGCCGTTGTCTTCCCGACAATTTGATAAATGATGGTTACGGTTCCTTTTTGCGCATCCGAATCCACGATGGTCAGGGGAATACGCTCGCCCTTTTCGTCAATTTTCAAAATGATAAACTGGCCGGCTTTTCTCTTTTGCGCAATCACCGGCGCCTCGAATACCATTTTGACGACCTGTTCTGACAACTTCCTGTTTTCAAGAATCTTATTCAACGTTCATCTCTCCTCTATCATGAGAATAAAAATGTTTGAATTGCCATTTTACCGGCAATTTTGCTTCCTGCTTAAAAATCACGGGGCAGCTGATCCAGTTGCGCCAGAGAAAAAACAGGGCCGTCCTTGCAGACATATTGACTGCCCACATTGCAGCGGCCGCATTTGCCGATACCGCATTTCATGCGCATTTCCAAGGACGTTAAAATATTTTCCTTGGAGAAACCCAGCTCAAAAAAGACGGGCAGCGTAAACTTAATCATAATCGGCGGCCCGCAGATGACGGCAACCGCATTGTTCGGTGAAGGCGCAACCTCCTTGCAGACTGCAGGAACAAAACCTTCCCGGCCTTTCCAAGTTTCATTACCTTTATCCACGGTAATAATCGTTTTGATATCGTCTCTTTTCTCCCAGGCAGCCAATTCCTCCTTGTAAAGAAGCAACCCGGGGGTTCTCGCGCCGTAGATCACGGTGATTTCACCGAAACGTTTACGGTTGTCTTTGTACAACATGTAGTTGATCAGCGAACGTAATGTGGTAAAAGCGAAGCCGCCGCCGACCACCACCACATTCTTTTTCTCCAGAAAGTCAATCGGCCAGGAGTTTCCCAATGGCCCGCGCAAACCAATTTGCGCACCTTCATCCATATTATGCAAAGCGGCCGTCACAAGACCCGGCACAATGGCACCGGCACGCTGAACGGTAAATTCAACATAACCAGGATCTGTCGGCGAAGAGGCAATGCCAATGGGCGATTCACCTTTGCCATAAATGGATAACTCGGCAAATTGTCCCGGCATGTACTGAAACTTTTCCTCATCTTCCCGATTGAGAAAAACCAAGCGAAAAGTTTTAATGTCGTTGGTGTCCACTTCATTGGTGATCTTCGCAATCTGAACCGGCATGGGTATGTACGGATTGTTATTTGACATCTCTTTTCCTCAAAAATAATTTTTCAATTCAATCTCTTATACTTTCAACGCCTCTTCGATAATGGAATAGATATCGATATTGACCGGACAGGAACGTGTACAGCGTCCACAGCCAACACAAGAAATGACACCGTATTTTTTTACATGATAGGAATACTTATGATTAACCTTTTGTCTCAGTCTCTGGTAAACCTGTGTTCGAGGGTTGTGGCCGCTGGCTTCCAGGGTGAAATCGGTAAACATACAGGCATCCCAAACTCTTCGTCTCGTTCCTTTTCCGAAAAGTGTATCGTCACAAATATCAAAGCAATAACAGTTCGGGCAGACAAATGTGCACGCCCCGCAGCTCAGGCAGGCCGATGAAACCTTCGTCCAAAAATCGTTGTTATGAAAAATATCCTCCAGCTTCTTGGCAATGACGTCCTGATCAATGCACAGAAAGCGGGTTTTATACTCTTTGCCTTTCTGGAGAGTTTCTTCATAAAATTTTTCATCATCCTTGCCTGCATCAACAAGAACTTTGAGATCACCGAGCAGTTCCTCGCCTTTCGCCGTAATGCCTTTAAGCAGCAAATCATCACCCTTTTTTACCATAAAGACATCACTGCCTTCCGGATCAGCGGCGTAGACGCCCAGGGAATTATAGAAATCAGCACCGTCGACCGGCTGATTCAAGTCAAAAGCATAACCGAAAATGGTCGTCAGTTTTCTTCTCTGACTCCAGTAAGGATCCACGATCCCCGCCGCATTGAAATGAATATCCATGATGGCAAAACTTTTCACATCGCAGGGACGCACGCCGAACAAAATGACCGGTTTTGCATCCACTTCCACCGGTTGGGCTTCCGTCACGGGCTTGCCTATTTGATAGCGAATAAAATCTTCCTTATGGGGGAAAAACGCTCCCTTGGGACTCATGACGGTGTTATAGAAATTCAGATCAACTTTCTGCGGATCTTGAATCTCTGCGAAATGATGACCATACGTTTCTTTTATCGGGGCAAGAAGCGACCCCTTCTCCATCAATGCCGCAGCCAGTTCGGATATTTTCTCTATTGCTGTTTTCTTCAACACAAACCGCTCCTTACTCCAAAATTTTGTCTGAATCGTCAACGCGGAAATTGACCAGGACAGGCTTGTCTTCCAGGCTCATGCCGGACGCCTGGTTGAACATTTCCTCGCACTCCTTAGCGACCTTTTTATGGAAAAGATACAAAGGAATATCCACCGGGCAAGCGCGTGAACATTCACCACAGTCCACACAACGGCCGGCCAGATGTTGAAATCTCGTCAGATGATACATCATATTACCGGGGGACTGTGGGGCTTTGTCCGCCCATTTCGGCTTTAGCTGATCGATAAAGCAGGGATCACAATAGCACATCGGGCAGGCTTTACGACAGGCGTAACACCGTATGCACTTATCGAATTGGCTTTTCCAGAATGCCCAACGGGCGTCCTTATCCATTGCTTCGTATTCAGCCAACACATCATAGGGTGATACCGTTTTCTGTCCATGAATTTCCTCACCCAGTAAGATATCGTATAAAATAGGATTATACATGCCGCAGGTGGTCTTGCTGTCAATCACTTCACCCGTCTTGGAATTTTTCATTCCCATGACAGGAATTCCCAGCAGTTTTAGGTTTTCTCTTTTGACTTTTTCTTCCTGAATTAACTGAACAACGGCGCGACTGTCGGCGGCTTTTACAGCAATGGCAATTTTCGTCCCCTGGGGATAACGGACAAGATATCGGGCCATGTTGTAGGTGCAGTACTCGTTAAAAATCATATGATCGACATCCGCGACGCTTTTTGCGGCGTAAGGCATCGGATGTTTTTCATCGAAGCCCTTTCCATAAGCTAAAACGACGGAGACTTCGCCGGATTCCAATAACTTTTTTGCTTCCTTTTTCAAATTCTCTTCGATTTTTTTAAAATCAGTCATATTTTCTCCCGATTTACTCCTGGATCTTCATCTTCGTCTGGGGGCCAAGATGCTTCACCTGACTTGTAAATTCCGTAACCACTTCGGCAAATTTATTGCCTTCGGAAGCGGAAATCCATTCCACCCTGAATCTTCCCGGCTCTATCCCGGCAAATTCCAGAATCTTTTTAGTCACGGCCAACCGCCTGCGTGCATAAAGATTTCCAGTATTGTAATGACAGTCACCCGGATGACAACCACCGACCAAAACGCCATCGGCACCTAACTGGAATGCCTTGAATATAAAGGATGGATTGATGCGGCTCGAGCACATCACGCGGACAACACGGACATTCTGAGGATACTGCAATCTGGTTGTGCCGGCGAGATCCGCCCCGGTATATGTACACCAGTTGCAGGCGATACCCAATATTCTCGGTTCAAATGACATTTTCATTACCTCATCATTATTCGATGTCGTTCAAAAGCGCCCACGGGGCATGGCTTCAAGACTTCCGAGCGAAACGCTTTTTTCGCTACGCCGCAACAACGACGGGCTGAAGTACAACCAAGCAAAAGAGGGCTGTTGAACGTCATAACTAAAACTCCATTAAACCTTCCATCTCGGCCAATACCTGCTCATTGGTAAAGTGACGGGCAATAATGGCCGACGTCGGACAGACCGCCGCGCAACAGCCGCATCCTTTACACAAAGCTTCATTGATTTCCGAAACCCCTTTTTCAGCATTAAAGGACGGAGCACCATAAGGACATACGCGCACACAATTCTGACAGCCGCAGCAGGATGCCGGATTCACCACCGCCGTGGTTGCCTCAAGCTCCATTTTATCCTTCACAACGATGGTCAAAGCTTCCGCAGCCGCACCGTTGGCCTGCGCCACGGTATCGGGAATATCCTTTGGACTTTGGCAAACACCCGCAATGAATATCCCCTCGGACATGGTTGACAGCGGAGCCAATTTGGGATGCCGCTCCATGAAAAATCCCTGTTTGTCGGTGCTCAAATTAAAGAGCCGGGCGATTTCCTTGGAATCTTCGCGTGGAACAATCGCCGGGGAAAGCACAACCATATCCGCCGGCACTCTCATAAACTTGCCGGTAATCGTATCTTCCGCTTCCACGATCAGGCGCCCTGCTTCTTCTTCGCTTTCGGTGACCCGGGCCGCCTTGCCACGGATAAATTTGACATTTTCTTCCACCAACCGGTTGTAAAATTCCTCATAACCTTTGCCGGCGGCTCTCATATCAATGTAAAATTGGTAAACGTCCGCAGATGTTTTTTCTTTGAAGAGATGCGCAAATTTCAATGAGTACATGCAGCAGACTCGACTGCAATGCTGTTGATAATTTTTATCACGACTTCCAATGCAGTGCAGAATGGCAATGGACTGAGGTTCGGATCCGTCTCGGAGCGTCACCTTGCCGCCCGTTGGACCGGCTGAATTAAACAATCGTTCCACTTCCAAAGCACTATAAACACCGGGATACGTGCCATATCCGTATTGAACCAGAGGCCTTGTATCCATCAAATTATAGCCGGTTGCTATAATCACGGCTCCAACCTTGATGGTCGTCAAGGCATCCTGTTGTTCAAAATCAATGGCTTTTTGTTCACAGACTTTTTCACAGAGGCGGCACTTGCCCTTGAGAAAATAAGTACAGGCGTTTCTATCAATAACCGGTTTTTGCGGAACCGCCTGAGGGAAAGGAATATAAATCGCTTTTCTTTTAGACAGTCCCTCATCCCATTCCGACACGCTTTTGCCTGGACATTTTTCCGTGCAAGCCAAGCAGGCATTACACTTATTATGATCCACATAGCGCGCTTTTTGCTTTACAGTGATATCGAAATTGCCCACGTAACCTTTGACATCCGTCACTTCACAGTAGGTCATCAGGTTGATGTTCTTATTCTGCAAAACGGCATCCATCTTGGGCGTCAAAATACAAGCGGAACAATCCAGAGTCGGAAATGTTTTGTCAAACTGGGCCATGTGACCGCCAATGGTGGAATTCTTTTCCACCAGATAAACTTTTCTACCGGTATTGGCCAGCTCCAGCGCCGCCTGAATTCCGGCGATACCGCCGCCGACTACCATTACATCGGGATTGACATCAATAACCCGCGCGCTTAAAGGCGCCAGATTTCTCGCACGATAAACCGCGCCATTTAAGAGCGCTTTGGCCTTTGAAGTCCCCTCGTCGATATCGTGAGTCACCCAGGACACCTGTTCGCGAATATTGACAACGGTCAGCAAATATTGATTTAGGCCAGCGTTCTCAATAACTTTACGGAAAGTTTTCTCATGCATCAGAGGCGAACATGCCGTAACAATGACACGATCCAGTTTATATTGTTTGATATCGTTGGCGATCATCTCTTGCCCCGGCGTGGAACACATGAACTTGTAGTCTCTGGCGATAACCACATCCGGAAGCGTTGCCGCGAATTCCGCCAGCTCGCTCACCCGAATCGTCTTGGCTATATTCAAACCGCAGTGGCAAACGAAAACACCAATTCTGCTCATAAATTCTCCCTACTTTTTTCCTTCAGAATCATCTTTTTCTTCATTTAATCTCAACCGCCTCATGTACTGCAAGCTTCCGCGACCGGCTCGTCGATACTAATTTCCAAGCCCTCCAGAACAAGTTCCGTAACATCCTTAACTGTAATTTGATCATCAACATTGAGTGTCCGGATACTGTCTTCAAACATGGTAATGCAATACGGACACGATGTTGCTAAAATTGATGCGCCCGTTGATAAGGCTTCCTCTATTCTCAAATCGCTCAGTCGTTCTCCTTTGAGCTTCTCCATCCATAAACCGCCGCCGCCGCCGCCACAGCACATGCTCTGTTCTCGGCTGCGTTTCATCTCAACAAATTCAACTCCCGTCAGGGATTTTAAAATGTCGCGCGGGGGATCGTAAACACCGCTGTGCCGTCCAAGGTAACAGGGATCATGATAAGTAACTTTGACGCCGCCGAAATCTTTTTTCGGAATCAACTTGCCTTCTTTTATCAATTTGTCGATCAATTGACTGAGATGAAGAACGTCATAATCTTGTCCGTAATCTTTCTTGAAAGATGCCAAGCAGTGCGGTGATACGGTAATGATTTTACCAACATTGGTAGAATTGAAAAAATTCAGATTCGTATTTTTCAGCCTCTCAAACAAATCCAGGTCGCCAACCTTTTTTAAACTTTCGCCGCAGCAATTGACCTCCGTGGACGGCAATCCCCAACTGATGCCTCCCTGATTCAACACTTCAGCGGCGGCCTTGGCCAGCTTAACGTTTCGGGGATCATAACAAACCGTGCAGCAACTGAAAAATAAATACTCCGTATCTTTTGCGTAGAGAGGGTACTTTTCTTTGGCCCAATCGTTTCGTTTGGTCTGATCGCCGGACCATGGATTTCCTCTGGCCGACATTGAACCGACAAAAGCGCGCAGACTCTGCGGCAGCATGCCGCCGCCGCTGTAGACATTGCGAATCGCTGTAACCACATCAATAAGTTCAACGCCACGGGGACATCTGTCCACGCAGAATTTGCATGTGGAACAACCCCACATAAAATCTTCAATGCCATCCAGGCCCAATTGACCGTAGCGAACAAGTTTACGAATATTGAAATGGGTGATGGGCGTCCACGGACAGGTACCGCTGCAAGTTCCACACTGATAACACTTCTTCAGCGCCTCTCCGCCGGCATCCATTATCGCTTGGGACATTTCAAGATAAGGTGTAACTGCTTGTGACATTCAACATCTCCTGTTATGATAAGCTAATTTTAAAACAACCGACAACGCAACTTATGCAAAAAATCATAGCGGGAATCTTTCCTGAAAAGCCGGCACTGAAATATCTTTTTCAAATAACCACGCTTTTTATCCTGCATTAATTTCTTGCCGCCTCCAGCACAATTCTTTAAATGATCAGTTGCCACCTCTTGCCAAGTTTAACAGGCGCATATCGGCTAACATAACTTGTTGAACATGTCAAGAGTTCAAGACTGATTATTTCAATTTCAACATTCAAGTGTTTGATATATTAGCATAAAAAAAATGACTGGCGTCCAGTGACCGACATTCATAAAACCAGGCTGTTTTTTTGTGGAAGGTGTTTTTTTGATCTTTAATGAGCGATGGCCCGGATGCCGGACACCGTTTCAGAAACTGCAGTGATTGATGATTTTAATCGTGAAGGTCTTGCGATAGAGGGAGGCTGTTATCAAACGATTCGCCGGATAATGCGGCCGAGAAAAATTTCTTTTGAAAGTTTCGAAAACTACTTTCTAACGGACAAAATGAAAATTTATTTTTTGAAGGGTCCTGTCCAGGGTCTCGTGTTATCCAGAAGATAATCATCCGTATGCTCCACCAGGCATTGGGAACAGAGATGAACCATCTTTTCACTTTGAACGTGACGGACAATCAATAATTTGGAGACACTTTGCCGGCAACAGAAACATCTGCCGGCAGCATCATCCCCGTGGAAACGGTAACTGTCCTGATCATAATATTTCATAAGCTTTATGCCCTGCCATCGGAAGGGATGGTTATCTCAAAAGGAAAAAGCTTTCAATAAAAATCACACAAGATCGGTTTTGAGGGAAGACGAATTGATTTCGATGGGAAAAGCAATGACGAAGGTTGTTCCCTCGCCTTCTTTAGATGAAACGTCAATGCTCCCTTTATGGAATTCCACGATTTTCTTGCAAAACGTCAATCCCAAACCCGACCCGTGATATTTTTCATTCTTTCCCGCGCATCTGTAAAACGGCTCAAAAATCAATGAAAGTTTATCGGCGGCAATGCCTATTCCCGAATCGGCGATGCGGATACGGACGTAACAATCATCGTGGGAACATGTGAGGGTAATTTTTCCCCCCTCGGGTGTAAATTTCACCGCATTGCCGATGAAATTCGTAATGGTTCTGACCAGGCTTTCCGTGTCTCCCTTGATTTTAGGCAAGGCGGATGGAATATCCGTTTCCAGACGAATTCCCTTCTTCTGACAAAGAGGAGCCATTTCTTCCAGGCTCCGGGAAATCACGGACGACAAATCAATGCTGACGTTCGGCAGAACAAAGGCTCCGCTTTCTATTTTACTGATGTCAAGCCAGTGTTCGACCATTTCCTCGAGCCCCTGGATCCGCTTGCTGCAGCGCTCGATGATGTCCCGAACGCTCTGATCGAATTTCTCGGCGGCCACGGCATTAAGCGCCTCAATGTATTGCCGGATGACCACCAGCGGAGAACGCATTTCATGGCTGACAAAGGTGATGAAATTCTTCTGGAGAAGCTCTTTTTCTTCTTTGAGCCTTCTCGCCTCAATCCTGAGATGGCGGTGCTCCAACCCGCGCTTTACGATCGCCCTCAGCTGATCTGGGCTGAACGGCTTGGGAAGGTAATCATACGCACCCTTTTGCAGGGCCTCGACGGCGGAAACAATCGTCGCGAAGCCCGTAATCATGACGAGAACCATATCCGGGATATCACGAGAAAGGACTTCAATGACCTCCATCCCCGACATGCGGGGCATTTTGAGATCAACAAAAACCATATCCGGCAGATGTTCCCTCGCCAGCCTCACGCCCTCCATGCCCTCGGCGGCGGCCAGCACCCGATAACCGGCCTTTTCCAGCACCTGCCTGCATCCGTCGCGGAGCGCTTCCTCGTCGTCAATGACAAGGATCAAAGGAGAGGTCGAATCGCAAGTCATCACTGCTGGCCGCCCAACTCTTCCGCGACATATTTCAGAAGATCATCCGCCTTGATCGGCTTGTGGAGCACCCGATTGACCTTGGGGAAATCCGGCGGCGGCTCGAAGGAATTATACGGCCCCTGCAAATCCACCGCGCTCAGCATGAAAAGCGGCGTTTCTTTTCCCTTCTCCATGGCACGTATTTTGTTCAAGACGGAAAATCCCTCGCCCCACGTCTCCATCATCATGTCAATAATCGCCAAATCCGGATTGACGGACTTCCACATTTCGACTCCCGCCTTTCCGTTCTCCGCCATGAATACTTCATAGCCCCCCTTTTCCAGTATCAGCTTCGTGGCCAATAAAAAATCCTGATCATCGTCGATAAGAAGTATTTTCTTTTTCTTCATAGCACACACCTCCGATATCCTTTTTAGAATAAGGGAAGCAAGGATAATGCCAGAATTATCCTGTTGATTTAATTGAGTTTATTTTATAGCGAGGGGTCCTGTGGCAGGCAAAGGGTAAAAATACCCCTTTTTGTATCAACGCTCCTGGGTAATGTTGTAATTGCGTATTTTCAATCGAAGGGTTTTTCTGTCGATACCCAGAAATTTTGCCGTTTTATTGATTTGAAAATCAAAATGTTTCAATGCCCGTTTGATGTGTTCCTTCTCGACCTCCTGCAACGTGGCCGCCTGCATGGAGAACGATGCGGCCGGGACCTTCATTCCCTCGCTCTGTCCATAATAGAAAAGATCCGACAGGTTGACGGTTTCATTGTCGCAAAGAACACACAACCGCTCAATCGTATTTTTCAGCTCCCGGACATTTCCGGGCCATTTGTAGGCCAAAAGGGATTTCCTGGCCTCTTCCGAAAAGTTCCGAACCTTGCTCTTGTATTTCCTGCGATAGAAATCAAGATAATACTCCGCAATGGGAAGGATATCCGCCTTGTGATCCTTCAAGGGTTTAATCTCCAGAGGAACAACCGACAGGCGATAGAAAAGGTCTTCCCGGAACCGTCCCGTCGCTATTTCGGACTGAAGATCCTTATTGGTTGCCGCAATGAGTCTTACATCAACTTTCTCCGGAACAGACTTGCCGACCCTCGGAACCTCCCTTTCCTGAATCACCCGGAGTAGTTTCGCCTGGATATTCAAATTAATATTGGAAATTTCATCCAGGAACAACGTTCCCGTGTCCGCCATCTGGAAGCGGCCGTCCCGGCTTTCCATCGCTCCGCTGAAAGCCCCCTTCACGTGACCGAAAAGCTCACTTTCCATGAGGTTTTCCGCCAGCGAAGAACAATCAACCGGAACAAACGGCCGATGCGCCCTCGGACTCAAGCGGTGAATCGTCCTGGCGACAAGCTCCTTGCCCGTGCCGCTGGGTCCCGTAATCAGAACGGTACTGTCGGACATCGCAATCCGAACAATGGCCGCCTTGAGCTCCTTCATGTAATCACTGTTTCCGACAAGAACGGAAAGGTCGTGGACCTTATCCAGATTATTCTCCTCGAGCGCGCTGTTGACTGCCTCGAGCAGTTCATGCGCAGAGTACGGTTTGGTCAGGAAATCAAAGGCGCCGTGACGCATGGCTTCCACGGCCAGGGAAATGGTTCCATATCCGGTGATCATGATGATTTTTGACGGAATGTTTTCCTGCTTCAGTCTTTTCAAGATATCCATGCCGTTTACTTTCGGCATTTTCACGTCCAGCAAAATCAAATCATAAGCGTTTTTCAAGGCCAGCTGAAAGCCCTCCTCGGCGTCGGCACAGCAGTCCACCTCAAATCCCTTGCGGTTCAGCGCCTGTTTGCAGCCGTCCCGAATGACTTCCTCGTCATCAATGATAAAAATTTTCCTGCTTTTTTTTACCATTTTCTCCACGCTAGTTGGCCTCCGCAACCATCTGTTTTCATGAAGATTCTCTATTTTCGGAAACGCAGGATCGTGTAGTTACGTCATTTTGTTGTTTTGTGCAAGCAAAAGGTGATCCCTCGGGTCACTTTCTTAAATGGCAATTCCCGGGGTAATTTGTATCCGACAAGGGGCAGAATTCACCCTTTTTGACTCCCCTCCTGAGAATTACAGCGCAAAATCAACGGGAAAATTATGGCACCACTATTGCAAGAAACAAGAAATCAAAAAAATGACGGTGCCACAAAATATTTAAGGAACGGACGTCTTCAACAAAGAAAAAAACAGGAGTGAACAAGATGTGGAAAACAGCAAATAAGATAGAATCCCATGTCGAGCCGGCCATCGTGCAATATCTGCCGCCCTGCCAGAAGAAATGCCCGATCAACGAAGACATTCAACGCACCAATGTTCTGATTTCCCTGCTTCCGGAAAATCCAGAAGAGGCCAGGGAAGGCTTGATTCAGATCGGGGACTATCTTTTTGACAACAATCCCCTTTTCTCGATTTGCGGTTACGTATGCGGCATATGCGAACTGGAATGCAATTACAAAACAAAGGGCGGAGCCATCAGACGGCGGCTTCTAAAAAGGTTTATTTCCGACTATTACCTCAATTTCCTCGACAACAAACAGCCCTTCGACATTCCCAAAGACAGGGAAAAAGTGGCCGTCATCGGCGGAGGGCCTGGGGGGTTGATGTGCGCCTTCCATCTGAGCAAGAAAGGCTACAAAGTTACTCTCTTCGAAGCCACAAACAGATTGGGAGGGGCTCTTTGGCTCATCCCGCACTACCGATTACCCAAACTGGTCCTTCAGAGAGTCATCGAAAATATCACAAGAATCGCAGGCATTAAAATTCAGTACAACACCAAAATCGGAGAAGGAAAGTGGACCATTGAAAAGCTCCGGAAGGCCGGATACAAAGCCGTGTTTCTGGCCAAGGGAACGCCGGCTCCCCGAATGCTCTTGTTCGGCCTTCAAATCGTGGAGAACCAAGACCTGGAAGGCATTTTTTACGGGCAAACTTTCCTCTATGAAATCAGCCGCGGCATTTTAGTTAGGGATTATCTCGGTGGGAAAAAGGTCATTGTCATCGGCGGCGGTAATGTGGCCTTTGACGTTGCTCGTTCCGCAAGACGATTGGGCGGCGACGTCACGGTGGTCGCTCTGGAATGTGAAGATAAAAAATCAAGGGACGGCATACCGGCGGATCATGAAGAAATTCAAGGAGCATGGGAAGAAGGCATCAAAATCGTTTATTCCCGCGGTGTCAGCAAAATTTTGGGAGAAAACGGTCAATTTAAAGGGGTCGTCTCTCCCCGGTGCACCCGCGTCTTCAATGAACAGGGAAGGTTCTACCCGGAATTTGACCTTGACGACGCCATCACGCTTTATGGCGACATTCTCATCATCACCATCGGCCAGATTCCTGATATGGATTTCCTGAGAAAAGAAGGACTGCTCAATGAACGCCAGCAGCTCGTCGTGGATCCCCTGACCCTTCAGAGCTCTAACAAAGACTGGCTGTTCATCGGCGGGGATGTCCGAAAAATTGGCTACATGGTTGACGCTATGCGCGAAGGCCAGGAGGCCGCTGAATCTATCGACCGGTACCTTCGCGGACTGGATTTAAAAGCAGGAAGAAAAAGGGAATACATCGCCACCGACCTCCCCCAGCTGAAAGACGCATACTACAAGGCTGATCCGGACGTCACCTGGCTTCCCCCCGAAAAAAGACTGCACTTCCAGATGTTCGAAAAAGGATTTACGCTCCGGGAAGCCATCGAGGAAGCCAAACGCTGTCTCTGCTGTGGTCCGTGCACATCCTGCAGGGCTTGCGTTTCCATCGGTCTTCAGGAGGATCTGCCGAAAGTCACCGTCCACGAAAGCATCTGCAGCGGCTGCGGAATCTGCGTGTCCGCCTGCCATTACGGCGCCGCCCAGCTGAAGTCCATCGACAAGCACCTGATTTCTTCAACGGACGTTTTCAAATGCAAGGCCTGCGGGATGTGCCTGTCCGCCTGCCCCGCCGGCGCCCGGGAACTGACGGGCCAGAATCTGAAAAAACGCATCCTGGAAATCTGTGCGTCGGTATAGGATAGTTTGGAGGAAGGAGGATTGAAAAATGAAAAATGATTCGCCTAAGTTGATCTGCTTTTCCTGCAAGTTCGGGTGGGGCTACCTCGACACGAACATTTACAAAAATCAGTTCAAGGACGTCATTCCCGTCACCTGCAGCGGTACCATCGATGCAACGCATATTATGGACGCCTTTAAAAACGGAGCGGACGGTGTTCTGGTTCTGGGATGCGCCGACAAGGCATGTCACTTCCAGACGGGCAACGATCAGACCCGGAAGCGGATTTTGATGCTGCGAAATGTGCTCCAAGCGTTCGGCATTGATCCGCTTCGGCTCCAATTTGTGTTCAATGGGGATCCGGAGGGGAAACAAATCCCCGCCGTCATCGAAAAAACAAAACAAGAACTGAAAAATCTTGGTCCGTTAAGACCCGCGTCATAACGTCTCATCAAAAGGGAGGATATCATGGCAGAAAAACCCAAGGTGGCAATTTACTGGCTGACGGCCTGCGGCGGCTGCGATGAAGCCATCGTTGACTTAAATGAAGCGATTCTGACGGTGGCCGACGCCGTGGACATTGTTCTTTGGCCGGTAGCAATGGATTTCAAATATGCAAGCATCCGAAAAATGAAAAAAGGCGACATCGCGCTGACCATCCTGCATGGCGCCGTCCGGAACTCGGAACAGGAAGAAATGGCAAAACTGCTGCGGGAAAAATCCCAGCTGGTGCTCGCCTTCGGCGCCTGCGCCTGCTTTGGAGGAACGCCGGGGCTGGCGAATTTCCGTTCCAAAGAAGACATTTTCAACTGGGTCTATCAGGACGCGCCGACGGTCGTGAATCCGAAGCGGCATCGGCCGCAGCCGGAAGTTTCGATGAACGGCGACAAGCTGACCTTACCGGAATTTTTCGAACGCGTCCACCCGCTGAATCACGTCATCGATATTGATTATTATCTTCCGGGATGCCCCCCGCCGCCTCAACTTATCGCCAATGCCGTCTTTGCCGTGCTGGAAGGGAAATTGCCGCCCCGGGGCGCCACGCTCGCGCCCGCCAAGCCCCTGTGCGATGCTTGTCCGAGAAATGCCTCCAAGCCGGAAAAAATAGAAATCAAGGAATTCAAGCGGATTCATCAGGTGGAGGCCAAGGAGGATCTCTGCTTTCTGGCCCAGGGCGTCATTTGCCTCGGTCCCGCAACGCGTTCGGGCTGCGGCGAAACCTGCATCCGAACCAACGTTCCCTGCCGCGGATGCTTCGGACCCGTGGAAGGTGTGGATGATGTGGGTGCAAAATTCATTTCGGCGCTGGCGCCCCTCATCGACTCGGAAAATGAAGAAGAAGCCAAAAAAATTATCGACGGGATTGCTGATCTGGCGGGATACTGCTACCGCTTCAGCCTTCCCTCTGTCACATGGATACCCCACTGCAAGGAGAAGTAAGATATGTCCAGAAAAATCACAATTGATCCCATCACCCGACTGGAAGGCCACGGCAAGATAGAAATCTTCCTCGACGAAAAGGGCAAGGTGAAGGATGCTTACTGGCAAGTCGTCGAACTCCGCGGATTCGAGCGCTTCTGCCTCGGCCGGCCCGCCGAAGAGATGCCGAGAATCGTTCCCAACATCTGCGGCGTCTGCCCTTCCGCCCATCACATGGCCGCCGTCAAGGCGCTCGATGACCTCTACAGCGTGGAGCCCACCCCCGCCGCCCGTTTAATCCGAGAGCTCGAATACAACGCTTTTTACCTGGAAGACCACTACATTCATTTCTTCTTCCTGGCCGCTCCGGACTTCGTGGTCGGCCCGGACGCCGATCCCAAGGAGCGCAACATTCTGGGCGTGATCGGCAAGGTCGGCAAGGAAATCGGTCTGAAGGTCATCGAGGTCAGGAAGAGAAACCGGGATATCATCCGGCACATTTTCTCCAAAGCCCCCCATCCCGAGGGTGGTCTCCCCGGGGGCGTGCCGCGAGGATTTACGGAACAGGACCGCAAGTGGGTGAAGGAGACCGCCCTGTTTTCCCTCGACTTCGCCAAATTCGCCGTTCAGCTTTTCAAAGATGCCGTGCTGGCCAACAAGTCGTACGTCGACCTGATTCTGAACGAAGCCTATCAGCTGAAAACCTATTACATGGCGCTGGTGGACAACCAGGACAAGGCGGCGTTCTACGACGGTACGGTGAAGGTCATCAATCCCGAAGGAAAGGAATACGTCCGTTTTCATCCCCGCGATTATGACCAGTATATCGGCGAGTGGGTGGAGCCGTGGACGTATATCAGACTGACCCATCTCAAGCCACTGGGATGGCAGGGACTGAAGGAAGGAGACGGTACCTCGCTTTATCGAGTCGCTCCGCTTGCCCGGCTCAATGTCGCCGAAGGCATGCAGACGCCCCTGGCCCAGAAAGAAGCCGAAATCATGTTCGACACCCTCGGCGGAAAACCCGCGCACCACACGCTCGCAACGCACTGGGCACGTCTCATTTGCGCTTTGCAGGCGGCGGAAAACAACGTCGCCATCGCCGAAGATCCGCGGTTGACGAGCAAGGATATCCGCAACATGAACCTCCAGCTCAGGAAAAAGGGCGTGGGCTGCGTGGAAGCCCCGCGTGGCACTTTATTCCATCACTACGAAACAGACGATGACGGCCTCCTGACCAAAGTGAATCTCATCGTGGCCACGCAGAACAATGCGGCCCCCATCTGCCTCTCGATCAAGAAGGCGGCTCAGGAATTCGTTCAGGGACCCGACGTGAAAGAAGGGTTCCTCAACCGGGTGGAAATGGCTTTCCGGGCCTATGACCCCTGTCTCTCCTGCGCCACGCATTCCCTGCCGGGAGCGATGCCCCTGGAAATTAAAATCAGGGATTGTCAGGGCGCGGTCATCCGGGAAATCATCCGTTGAGCAAAAAGCACGTCATGAAAACACTGATTCTGGGCATGGGCAATCCCATCCTGTCCGACGATGGGGTGGGATTGCTGGCCGCGGAAAAACTCAGACGCCGGATTGCCGGGGCGGATATCGCTTCCAGCACCATGATCGGGCTGTCCCTTTTCGATCTGATTATCGGTTACGATGTGCTGTTCATCATCGACGCCTTGATTTCCCCGGACGGCAACGTGGGCGGTCTCAAGAAAGTCGGCCAACAAAACCGCTACGGCACGCTTCATCTTTTTTCCTCGCACGGGCTAGACCTCTTCGATTTGATGAAGCTCGGCCGCCGTTGCGGATACGCCATGCCCCTGCTGGCTGAAATCTACGGCATCGAAATAGGAAAACACGCGGACTTCGGCGAAAAACTTTCGCCGGCGCTCGAGGAAAAGCTTCCCGCCCTCGTTGAAAAAATTTCGGAAGACATCAACGCTTTTCTCAGCCGGTTTTCAAAAGACGCACAATCAGGACGGGATTTTTACTCTCAAGGCCTCTAAGCGTCCGCAGAGCCGCCATGCTGCGGAAAGGTCAGGATAAACGTTGTTCCCTTTCCGGGCGTGCTTTCCACCTGGATGGTCCCCTGATGCCTCTGAACGATTCCGTAAACAATGGCAAGGCCGAGCCCTGTTCCCCGGCCGGGTTCCTTCGTCGTAAAGAAGGGCTCGAAGATATGGGGAAGACTTTCCTGGTCGATGCCCTTGCCTGTGTCGCTGACCGTGATGCGAACCCGCCCGTCGTTTCCCAGTTCCGTTTTGATTTCCAGCTTTCCATTTCCCTGCATGGCATCGGCGGCATTGAGAAACAGATTCAAAAAGACTTCCTCCACCCTGGATACATCGCCCCTGATCTCGGGAAGGTTTTCGGCCAGAAGGATTTCGATGGTGATGCCGTGGAAGATGGCTTGATCCCGCACCAGCTTGAGGACGGTCGTGATGACCTGATTCACCTGAATCGGAATCATCTCGCCGGTCGGCGTCCGGGCGAAATCCAGCAGGCTCTGGACGATTTCCTTGCAGCGGTTGGTCTGATAGATGATTTTCTGGACATTTTCCCTCAAAGGACTCTCCGGCGGAAGATCCTCTAGGATAAGACTGCTGTATAAAAGAATCCCGCCGAGAGGATTATTGATTTCGTGAGCGACCCCCGAGGCCATCTGTCCCAGAGCGCTCAGCCTCTCGCTGACGGCAAGTTGACGATGCATGATCTGCAGTTCATCATTATGGGCTTTCAGGGATTGGGCCATCTTGTTGAATGCCTCATCCAGCATATTGAACCCCGATATTTTGTCCGGAGACAACTGGTAATCAAGGTCCCCCGCCGCGATCGCCTCGGTCGCCTTTTTCAGAACCCGAATCCTCCTGATAATGGTGTTCCCGAAATAAAGGGAAAGAATAAAGGCAATGATCATGCCCAGGGTGGTTACGGCCAGGTTCAACCATATCATCTGCTTCTGGATATCGCGGTACTTCACTTCCAGAATGCCTGTGTAGAGAATGCCGACGATCTTCCCCTCCGCGTTATAAATGGGCGTGTACGTCGTGATATACCAGTCCTTCACGACGAAAGCCCTGCCCACCCAGTCTTTTCCCTTCCGAATCACCCAGTCGTAAACTTCTTTCGACAAAACAGTGCCGATGGCTCTGCGGTTGTCTTCAGTCATGACATTCGTGGAAATGCGCACCCCTCCCTGAAAGATCGTGGCGACGCCCACTTCCTGCCCCTTGTATTTTTCGTCGTGATAAACGGTTTCCTTGATCTTGTCCACGATTTCATTGTCCTTGTTAATCAGAACGCCTCCGACCAGCGCGCCCAGAAAACGGCCGGATTGCTTGTCCAGAATCGGATAGGCGGCCTTCATCACCAGGCCGTCCGTAAGTTTCGTCAAACCGATTTCAGCGGCCATAGGCGTCTTGATGATGTCCATCTCCGCCCGGTCCGCGAGGGAAGGATTTTCCGTCACCAATTGCAGATAGGACATGATTTCCGTTGACACCACGGGTCTTTTCGTCTCCATGCATTTACGCACCAAGGCATCGCCGCGCAGGGAATCGCCCGTTTCCCAGGGATTGGCCGCCCGATACAGGACCTTTCCATTTTCATCCACAAGGGTCAGCATGTCGAGCTGGGTGTTTCCGCCGGCGGAAGATGCGTCCACGCCTTTCCGCATGAGCCCCCGCATATGCTGCTCCAGGCCGGAGAGGTCCTTCTTTTTCATGACGGAACAAAGATCCGTTCCCTCCGCGGTGAACTGAATCACGGAGAGAATTTTATCCAGTTTGTTATGGTAGATCAGCTTCGCGGTGTTAATGTCCTGACGCACGCGGTTCTGGACCTCGGCGATGGTGCTGCGGTTGATCGTCCAGATGCTGACCAGCGTGGCAAAAACGCCCGTCAGACACGTGGCCATCAGAAATCCGAAAGCAAGACGGCTTTGCAAATCCAGATTCAAAAACCGCCTCGTTCCCTGATGATTCGTCTTCATTGAACCGGCCCCGGTTGGGTTTTGGATTGACCTAACACAGAATGTCGCCGTTCATCAATCTTTTCCGAAAGGTCCCGAAAGAGAGGCGTTTTCATCCGATGAGTTTCTGCACTCGGTGCAGGAGATCCGAAGACGAAACCGGCTTGGAGACATAATCGTCCGCCTCCAGGTACTCTCCGTCCGTTGCCGGCGAAAATTTGAATCCCGTTTTATCGGTGACGGCGGTCACCATCAGCACCGGGATGGTTTTATGTCTCTCGTCATGCTTGAGCGCGTAACAGAAGTCGAAACCATCGGTATGCCGATCCATCATCACGTCCAGAATGATCAAATCCGGCGTTTTTCGCTCGACGGCTTCGCGGCCGTCCCGGACATTGAGAACCTGTTCGACGTCATATCCTTGATGGCTCAAAACGATTTTCAGGGCATCGCCGAAATCCTTATCATCATCGACAATCAACACTCTCTTTTTTTCAGTCATCCTCTTCCCCTCCGGTTTTTAAATAGCTCCATCAGCCGGCGCCGGAGATGGCCCGGGCGACCTCCAGGGTCCCGATATGAACTGGACAGAAATCGGAACAACGGCCACAGCCGACGCAGCCGCACAGGCCGTCCTGAATATCCACCTTGCTGTAGTCCCGCAGTTTATGCTCGTGACGCCGTCGAAGTCTCTGCGCCTGAGTCTGCCGGGGATTGTGCCCCGAAGCCTCGCGGGTAAACCCCCCGTAGAGGCAGGCATCCCACGCCCTGACGCGCACGCCCCTCTCGGGAGAAAACGCCTGATCATAGACATTGAAACAGGTGCAGGTCGGGCAAACAAATGAGCAGCCACCGCAGGCGATGCATCGGGCTCCCAAATCCTCCCAGACGCCGGAAAAATCATTCTGTTCCCCCATCTTATGCATCGCCTCAACCACCGATTCGGCTTCCGGAATGCTTTTTACGGCATGGCGCTCGAATTCACTGATTCGCTGTCTTGCCGAGGTCTCATCCATGTCGGCAAGCGAAAGTCCGGAGAGCAAATCCCTGCCGCGGGAACTGCCCGCTTCGACGAGAAAGGTTTCCCCCTGGTCGTAAAACTGCAGATCGAACCCCTTCCTGGCGACAGGACCGCTGAGCGTCGTCGTGCAGAAACAGGTATCGTTCTGCGCCTGGGGACACGCCACCACTATGGTAATCGCCGGATTCAGCCGGGACTGGTAATAAATGTCCTGATGATCCCGCGTCATGAAACTCGAAGCCTGAAGAAGTCCCATCATGTCGCACGGACGCAATCCGAAGATGATCCGGTCCTTGCGGGACAACACGTCCCGATAGTCGCCCCTTTCGAACTGAAAAATAATCTCCGTCGGCGGAAGGAAAAGCCCCTTCGGCGACAGCGGCAATTTTTTGTAATCGAGGGTAAACGCCTGCGGCGTGAAGCATCCCAACAGGCACTCCCCGGCCTCCGTCCAAACCGGCGCAAACACCTCATATTTCTCCGCCCACCCGCTCAAAATTCTTTCCAGATCTTTCTTGGCGACCGTTTTCATACGCATCTCCTTATTTTAACCGCACAGGCCTTGTATTCCGGAATTTTGGCCACGGGATCAAAGACCGGGTTCGTCAGCAGGTTGATGGACGCTTCCCGATAATGAAACGTCGAGAAGACGACCCTCGGGGGAACTCTTTCCGTGACCTCCACCTTCATTTTCACACTGCCCCGCCGGGAGGACACTTCCACGACATCGCGGTTTCTGACGCCCAGCGTCCTGGCGTCCTCCGGGTGCATCTCCAGAAGCGCTTCCGGCGCCTCCCGCTCCAGAATACTCACGCGGCGGGATAAGGTGCCCGTGTGATATTGATAATAAACCCGTCCCGTCGTCAGCATGAAATTATATTCCTCATCGGGCATCTCTTCGGGCGGCTTGAATTCGCAGGGCATAAAGGTTCCCAGCCCCTTGCTAAATTTATCCTTGTGCAGAAAAGGCGTGCCCGGATGGTCGGCGGCGGGACACGGCCACTGCAGACCGAATCCCCCGCTCAGGCGTTCGTACGCGATGCCCGCATACGACGGCGTCAGCGCGTTGATTTCCTTCAGAATGTCGGCGGGCGACCGGTAATCCATCGCATAGCCCGCCAGCCGACTGATTTCGCAGATAATCTGCCAGTCGGGACGCGCCTGCCCCGGAGGCGATACCGCCTGCTTCGCCAGCTGAACCCGTCTTTCCGTGTTGGTGTAGGTGCCCGTTTTTTCCGCAAAGGATGCGGCGGGCAAGACGACATCAGCCTTCCGCGCGGTTTCCGACAGGAAAATGTCCTGAACAACCAGGAAATCCAGGCTGGAAAGCGCCTGCTCGATGTGCGAGGTATCCGGATCGCTCATCAGCGGATTCTCCCCCATGATATAGAGCGCTTTGAGTTCGCCCTTTTGGGCGGCCGTCATCATATCCGTAATCGTCAATCCCGCCTTGTCATCCAGCCCTTCCACCCGCCAGGCTTCTTCGAACTTCTTTCTGGCGGCGGCATCGGCGACAGGCTGATAGCCGCTGAAGACATTGGGAAGACCGCCCATGTCGCAGGCGCCCTGAACGTTATTTTGACCGCGCAGGGGATTGACGCCCACGGAAGCGCGCCCAAGATGGCCGGTAAGCATGGCCAGATTGGCGCAGGATTTCACATTATCCACCCCCGTGGTATGCTGGGTGATGCCCATGGCATAGACGATCATCGCTTTATCCGCCTTGGCGTACATCCGCGCGGCCTTCCTCAGATCAACCGTCGAAATGCCCGTTATTTTTTCCACCACCCGGGGAGGATACTGGCTGACCGTTTCTTTGAGCCGGTCAAAGTTTTCCGTTCTGGCGGCGACAAATTCCCGATCGTAGAGCTCTTCCTCGAGAATGACATGCATCATTCCGTTGAGCACCGCCACATCGGTTCCAATCCGCTGCCTGAGGTGCAAATCGGCGAATTTGGCCAGCACAATATCCCGGGGATCCACGACAATCAGCTGCGCCCCCCTTTGCTTGGCGTTGATGATTCTCGTTCCGATCAGCGGATGCTGTTCCGTTGTATTGGACCCGGTGACCAAAAATAAATCCGCCCCGTCAAAATCATTGATCGAGTTCGTCATGGCTCCGGAGCCGAATGTCGCGGCCAGACCGACCACGGTGGAACTGTGTCAAAGCCGGGCGCAATGATCCACGTTGTTCGTTTTAAAAACCGCGCGCGCCAGCTTCATCAGAAGATAGTTTTCTTCGTTGGTCACCTTCGCCGAACACAGGAACCCCAGCGCGCGGGGTCCGTGCTTCGTCCTGACATCCAGAAGCCCCTGCGCGGTGGCCTTCAAGGCCTCTGCCCAGGTGGTTTCGACGAGCTCGCCGTGCTTTCTCACCAGCGGGGCTGTCAATCTCTCGGGGGAATGGATGAACTCATGAGCATTCCAGCCCTTGACGCAGAGCATGCCCCGATTCACGGGATTGTCGTGACTGGGTTCAACCCCGATGACCCGGTCTCCTTCGGAGACAAGATAGAAACTGCACCCGCAGCCGCAGAAGGGACAGACGCTTCTTGTTCTGTTTATCATCAGATGGCCTCCTTCATATTCTCAATTTCCGGGTAGGAAAAAACCGGTCCATCCATGCAGCAATATTTATCCCCAAACGCGCAGTGGCCGCACTTGCCGACGCCGCACTTCATCATTCTTTCCAGCGACATGTAGATATGTTCCCTCGGAAAGCCCAGCTGGAGAAGTTTCTGCAGCACGAACCGGTACATAATCGGCGGGCCACACATGACGGCGTACGTTTCCCCGGGATAAAGATTCGTCCGATCGAAAAGGCCGGTGACCAGTCCGACATACTGCTTCCAGATGACTTCGTCGTCCCGGTCAACACTGTACAAATATTGAATGTCGTCGCGGTCGAAGAAACTCAAGAGCTCGTATTTGAACAGAACATTGTCGGGATTGTTCGTGCCGTACATCAGAATAATGTCGTCAAATTCTTTCCGATGATCCAGGGCGTAAAGCAACAGGGAACGCAGGGGAGCAAGCCCCAGTCCTCCCGCGATGAGCAGCAGTTTTTTGCCCTTTAGATGCTCCACCGGAAATCCTCTTCCGTATGGACCCCTGATATGCAGGGTGGAACCCTTGCCCATCTCGAAGAGGGCCCCGGTAACCTTGCCCGCTTTTCTGACGCAAATCTCAAGCGTATCCGGTCTGGTCGGCGGAGAAGATATGCTGATGGGCGCTTCCCCCTTTCCGAAAATGGAAACTTCGATGAACTGACCGGGCTGATGTCCGAAAGTTTCCCATGTCGTTCCGTCTTCCAGTCTCAGCTGAAACAAACGATGATCTCTGATCTGAGGAAGCACTCTGACGACGGAAACCGGGCGAAGCTGGTAAATATTCGTGCAATGATTCCCCATGCGCAATCCTCCCCCTTAAATGCAATTGACTCTACTTCCTTCCAGCAATTTTAATGCCAAGAGATAATTATCTGATTTTACGGCAGGATTCGAAATAACAAACCAGGCCAACGATCTCCATGGGGCGGGATACCCCCGTCTGGGGGGGCATATTTTCCCACCCGAAAGAGCAAAAATATTGATCGTCCATGAAAATTTAGAAAAAAATGCGGCTGAAATGCGAAATGTCGTCATGGAAATGGGATGGATTGGTCGCCCGGCTTCAAAAAGGCTACAGCGCTCCGAATAAAAAAACCAGAACGGGAAAACCGGCTCCAAGCAATTACGTGTTTCGAAAAAGAGATCAGGGAAAACGCTGATTTTGTTTTTTTAGATTTTCAGTCCGTCAAAATTTTTTTGAAAACGGTTTTCAAATGCTCGTCAATAAATTGCAGCACCTCGTCCTTCCCCTTTTTTGTCTTTGCCGAAAACAAAACGGCTCTCGACGAGGGCCCGAGCGCTTTTTCAATCGCCCTTTGGCGCGTGTTTGCCTGATTGCCGGATAATTTGTCAGACTTGGTCAAAACATACAAACAGGGAATCCGGTAATGTTCCAGCCAGTTGAGCAACGATAAATCATCCTCACGGGGATCGCGGCGGATATCCAGAATGAAAACCACCAGACAAAGAGACCGCCTCTCCCGGAGATAGGTCTCAATCATCTTCCCCCAATCCTTTTTCACCGACAGGGGAACCTTGGCAAAACCGTAGCCGGGCAGATCGACAAAAAACATTTTTTCATTAATCGCGAAAAAGTTGATCAGCTGTGTCCGGCCGGGCGTGTTGCTGGTTTTTGCGAGATTTTTGCGTCCGGCCAGCGCGTTGATCAAAGACGACTTGCCGACGTTGGAGCGCCCGACAAAAGCGATCTCCGGCATCGTCGCCGGTGGATACTGCCGGGGCCATCTGGCGCTTTTGATAAATTCGGCACGGGTGATTTTCATAAGTAAAAAAGAAACACGCTTTTTACTGATCAACAACAACTGTTTTGTTCTTTTTAAAAAAGGAGGGGGCCTTTCTATTCCCGCTCAAAGGCAATGCCGTATTTTTCCAGTTTGCGTTCCAACGTCGGACGGGAGACGCCCAGCAGTTCGCAAATCTCGCCTTTGTTTTTATCAGTCTCCCTGATGACTTTTCGAATGTAGCGTTCTTCCACTTCATCTAGGGTCAGGAATTTCCCCGGCTCAGGCGGTTTGAAGACATCCGCCATCTCATCAGCTTCCGCCTGAGAAAGTTCTTCCTTCCCCAGTTCCGGAAAATCGCCGACTCCCAAGACCTGCCCCTTCGCCACGACGCAGGCGCGGACCAGCAGGTTTTCCAATTCCCGGACGTTGCCGGGCCAGTGATAATTCATAAAGATTTCCATCATCTCATCGGAAACACCGATAATTTTCTTGTGGAGCTCCAGATTGATTTTTGCCAACAGGTAATCCACCAGATGCGGAATATCCTGTTTTCGGGCGCGAAGAGGCGGCAGATGAATAGAAACAATGTTGAGGCGGTAATACAAGTCATCGCGGAACTTCCCTTCCTTGACCAGAGACTTCAAATCCTTGTTGGTCGCGGCGATGATTCTCGCGTTGACTTTCACCTTGTCCTTTCCACCTACCCGGTCAAATTCCATTTCCTGCAAAACGCGCAAGAGCTTGGCCTGCAAATTGATGGACATTTCGCTGATTTCATCAAGAAACACTGTCCCGTAACGCGCCAATTCGAACTTGCCAAGCTTTCTGTTCAACGCGCCGGTAAAAGATCCCTTTTCATGACCAAACAACTCCGACTCCAGCAGCGTTTCGACGATGGCCGAGCAATTGACCGCGATAAAGGGTTCATCCGGCGAGGTATTATTGTGAATGACTTTTGCGATCAGCTCTTTGCCGGTGCCGCTTTCCCCCTGAATCAGGACGGTTGTGCGGCTCTGTGATATCGTGCCGATGGTTTTAAAGATTTCGCGCATTTCATTGCCCGTGCCGATGATGTCTCCCACACGGAAATTTCTGGACGGTTCCATCAAAAGACCGTCAATCTTCTTTTCCATTTCCAGGGACTTCAGGGCTTTCTTAATCGCCAGATCCAGCTCGTCCACATTGATAGGCTTGTGAATGTAATCAAAAGCGCCGCTCTTCATGGCATTGATCGTGGTTTCCATATCGTGAAAAGCGGTGATCATGATGACTTTGACGTTTTCATTTTCTTCCTTCAGGTCTTCCAGAACCGCAAATCCGTCAACATCCGGCAAACGAATGTCCAGGATCACCACATCCGCCTGTTCCTGGACATACTGATTCAATCCATCCGTCCCCGTCAGCGCCGTGCGGACCTTATGACCTTCCTCTGTCAGATAAAGTTCCAACGTTTCCGCGATGGAAGCATCATCATCGATCACAAGAATGTTCGCCATAAAAAACCTTTCCCTTATTGAGCGGGTGCATCTGAATTTTGCAGTTCCGTCACGAGCGGCAAAACGATCACCACGGACGTTCCTTCATTTTTTTTACTGGAAATATCAATCATCCCTTCGTGAATATCAACTATTTTTTTTACCAGCGACAATCCCAACCCCGTGCCGTAATTTTTCCGCGTGAAGAAGGGATTGAAGATGTGCGGCATGTCCTCCTCGTCAATCCCGCTGCCGTTGTCCCTGATTTCAACGGCCACCGCCTGACGCGTGTCGTCGTGATAGCGAAGTGAAACAAAGATTTTTCCCTTCTCGCCGACTGCCTCCACAGCGTTGCGGATGACATTTAAAAAAGAATCCGTCATCATGGCGGCGTCCACCCTTACGGGCGGCACATTTCCAAAGTCGGTTATTACGTCGATTTGTTTGTCGCTGATTCCCTTCTCCGCCAGCGCCAAAGCCTGTTCCAACACCTTTGCCAGGCTCACCGGTGTTTTCTTCGGTTCCACCGGTTTGGCAAAGGCCAGAATATCGTTCACCAGCGTTTCCAGATGCTCCACTTCCTTTTCCGCGATTTTGAACCGCTTGAGATCATTGCCCTGGGGATCCATTCGCTTGGCCAGAATCTGCAGGCTCATCTTAATGGACGACAGCGGATTGCGAATTTCATGGGCAATACCCGCGGAAAGCTGTCCAAGCGCCGCCAGTTTCTGACTGTTGTAGAGTTCTTTTTCCAGATTCTTGAATTCCGTGATGTCGCGCTGAACAATGATGTAATGATTCGTCCCGATCACCGGCGATGTTGTAATCAAGAGATTGCGCTTGCGACCGTCTCTTCCCGTCGCTTCGATTTCGTAAGGCCTGTAAACGCCTTTTTTCGCTTCCTCCCATTTGGTGAACACGAACTTTTCATAACCCGCCGCCACAAATTCCATAAAATGTTTGTTCTTGAATTCCCGTGACGAGGCGCGGCCGCTCTGCTTTAAGCCATGACTGACAAAATTGATGATTCCGTTTTCATCGATTTCATAAATTTTGTCCGGCAAACTGTTCACGATGGATTGCAGGTAGTTGTACAACTCCTCAATCTGACGCCGCAGTTCAATGTTTTCAATCAGCTCGTTCTGCATGGTTTCGGCGTATTCACTCAGGCTTTTGGTCATTTCCCTCTCGCGCGTCACATCCTGAAGCGTTTCAATCGCGGCAATGATCTCGCCGCGTTCATCGTAAATGGGAGCCGCCAGAAAATACAGAACGCGGTTTTGTCCGCCCAGATTTTCAAAATGATCCACCGCCTCATAGGCGCCGAGGACTTTTTCGGATTTTTTGATTTCCTTGTTCCCGTAGTATTTGTCCAGATCCTCAAGATTTTTATCGATGATCAAATCGGCGATCAGCGGTCTTTGCACGGAGTAAAAAGGTTTGTAATGGTTGCTCGTGCCCAACATGGCCTCGCTGGGAAAACCCGTCATCTCCGTGCACGCCCGATTCCATAAGATCACTTTATGTTCCTTATTGATGACGAAACTGGGAATCGGCAACCCTTCCATGATTCCTTCGATGGTTTTCTTTTCCCGGAGAAGTTTTTCCTGCCAGTCCCTGCGTTCCGTCAATCTTTTCTTTTCTTCTCTGATTCTGAGCCTTTTGCCTTCCCGGTAGGCAAAGGACATGCTGGCGATAATGACGACAATGATCAGCAACAAGGAACTGAAGAGCGTATAAAAAAAGGTCTTCCGCAGGGGAGAAATGACCTCGCTGTATGGCGCAACAGAAAGGAGAATCCATTTTTTATCTCCCGCTTTGAGCGGATAATAGGAAACAATAACCCTTTTTTTCTTTTTCTCCCTCTTAATATTGATGGCTTCAAAATAAGCGCCGCTTTCCGAAGACAAATCGATTTCCCTGTCGTCTTTCGTCCGCAAAAGATTTTTGATAGGGCTTCCGACGTCGGCGGAATTTTTGTGAACAATCACCTGCCGGTGTTCATCAAGCAACCACAGATCGTTCAACGCATCGTCCCCGGCCTCTTTTATAAAATATTTGTCGAGAACCGCCGCAAGCGAAAACGACACGATCCACACACCTTGAAGTCGGCCGTTTTTGCTTTTCACGGGATAACCGACGATTAAGTAGCGTTCTTTTTTCGTCTGCATTCCGTCTTGCGCGGAAGGTTCCGGCAAGGCCAATCCCAGATAGGGCGTTTGTTGACCTCTGACAATATAGAAATGCTCCAGCGAATTGACGGACGGCAAAGCATCTTTGGGATAGCATTTTTTTATACGGCCGGCAGCGTCAAAAAAAATGATCGCGTCCAGCGTGTCTTCCCAGCCCGAGGAAAGCTTTTTAAGGGACTCTTCCAAGGCGACGGAATCCATCATCTGCTGATCGCCGAAACCGGACAACAAGGAAATATTTTTTTCCACCTGGAAGAAAATATCCTTCATCCTTATCGCGGTTTTTTGCACATTGGCCAGATGCTGACGGCTGAAAATTTCCACGATATCTTTTTCGCGGGCACTATTGACCGTCAGGGCCAAAAGGAGAAAAAGCAAAATGACGGTTAAACTGGCAAACCAAACGCGGAATTTGATGGCTTTATAGAAAAGATGTCTAATTTGATTGAAAAAAACCACTTATGCTTTCTTATCCTTTTTTACTCTCTTTTTGAGATATTTTCATTCCCACCAGAACATAAACCAAAATGGACGCCGTCAGGGAAATCAAGAGTTTGGCCAATCCGCTTTCAATTTTAAGAAGATAGGAACAAATCAGCCACACGAGGGGATAAGTGATTGCCGTCAGGAGCTCCTGCATAAAAATCCTTGTTTCGCTTTTTTGATTGATCCTAACGACGTTGGAGAAAAATTTCAATAAAAAATAAATAGTTCATTAAAAAACTTTTTGCGTACCAACAGAGGAGGAGACAGTGCGCTTAACCATTTCTCTTGAAAAAAAATTGAATGTTTTATGAAAATCGTTGAACAAAACTTTAAACCCCGCTGAAAAAAATTGCCCTTTGACCACGGATGGATTTCCCGCCGTCATTATTTTTTTGACGTCCCGGATCAAATCTTCCTTTTACGAAAATAAAGAATTCTCAGGGATTAGACTCGTCTGAATTTTAACCCTTTGCCAACACTTATAAAAAATGTTTTTGACATGAAGAACATGGCACAACTCATGCATTCAGACCCAGCAGAAAAAATTATTTCTCTTTCCCATGAATGTAAAATTGTGCTATGGGAATCAGAAATAATAATAAAAAATCAAATAATTTATTTTGAAAGGAGACAAAACATGTTACACAAATTCGGTAAAAAAATCTTAACAGTCATGACATCCATGGCAGCGGTCGTATTATCCAGTCCGCTCGCTTTCGCCGTGGAAGCCATTCCGGCGGGAGACACGAACTCCAAGGCGATGTTTGCAGTCGGCGCGATGATCGCGGCGGGTTTAGCCATTGGAATAGGAGCCGTTGGCGCAGGTTTGGGAATCGGAACAGCGGCAAGCGGAGCTTGCGGTGCTGTGGGAAGAAACCCCGGTGTACAGGGAAAAATCATGATGACCATGCTGGTCGGTATGGCCATGGCCGAGTCCATCGCGATTTACGCGCTGGTCGTTTCTCTGGTTCTTCTCTATGCTAACCCTTACATGCGTTATTTTTTGGGTTAATTACATCAAAACAGATTAACTTAAAATTTAACAAAAGTTAGGGGGAAATAGTAATGTCAAAAACTAAAAAAGATAAGCAGTATTTTAATATCGGAGGAATTTTCTTCCTGCTTATCGTAATCCCCTTATCACTAATGGCTTTCCTAATTGCCAACGGCATGTTTAAGCTGGGGGTTACCATAAAGGAGAGGACCGTAAACGTTCTCGATACGAAAGTTCAGGAAGATATCAGAGCAAGAGCCTTCAATGCCGCAAACCAGGTCGCCGGTTTCCTGACGGAATGTAACAAAGACTTGCAGGTTGCAACAATCATCCCCGCGTCGGAAGCGGTTTTCAAACAATTTGTCTCTGAAAACAAAAGATCGATTTGGGTCAAACGGGACGGAAAAATATTGCAGGTCTTGGTGCCGCTCTACAAGGAAATGGCGCTGATTGACAAAAACGGCAATGAACAAATCAAAATCGTTGACGGTCAGGTATCGAAGTCCCTGGTTAACGTGAGCAACCCGGCCAACACAACCTTCAAAAACGAAGATTACTTTGCCAAAACAAAAAATCTCAACAAAGGAGAAATTTACGTTTCCCCTGTAACCGGTTGGTATGTCGATAAAGCCTCTTTCGAAAAGGGAGAAAGGTTTTCCGGAATCCTGCGCATGTCCACGCCGGTCTTTAACAAAGATGGTTTCGCGGGCATCATCACGCTGGCCATTGATTACCGGCATTTGGCAAAATTCACGGACCAGCTTGTCCCCACACAGGCCGAGCAGGTCTTTGAAACGGATCCGGCAACCGGAAATTACGCCTATATGGTGGATCATCGCGGTTATGTTATTTCCCACCCCGCCGACTATCACATTGTCGGTCTTAACCGCGACGGCTCCTGGGTGCCCACCCTTTCTGCGGACAACGCGACAACCCTGACCAAAAACGGCTGCGACGCATTGAATATGTTCCAACTGGGATTTTTGGATCCCAACATTTTCAATATCGCAAAAGAAGCCGCGCAGGGCAAATCAGGCATTCTGATGTACAAATACGGCGGGGTTAACAAGTTTGTCGCTTACGCTCCAATCAAGTTTTACGCTTCCAATCTTCCCGCTCCGACTGGTTTCGGCTGGATAGGGCTGGGCCTGGAAGTCGAGAAATACAATGAAGAAGCAATGAAGCTGGCGAAGAACATCGAAAAGGAATCCAAAGCGTGGACAGCCACGGTTATCTTCATTCTGATCGCTTCCATGATTCTGCTGTTCTTCATCATGCTGCTGCTTGTCCGTGGCATCAGCCGTTCTTTAAGAGCGGAAATCCCCGAGGGTTCGGAAGGTCCCGCTTCTTATGACGACGAAGATGACGACGACAAATAAAGCTTGATGAACAAATCTGACCAAAAAGGCCGAATGAAAATTCGGCCTTTTTTATTTGGGGGCCTCATGAAAAAAAGCATGAACTTTCAAGATGCATCATGTATAATAAAAAAATAAAGAGTTGGCGGCCAAGCTGAATGTTTTTAACGAATATCAAAAAGCGGAGGGCGAGATGAAAACTTTTCCCATCATCCATTTGATTGTGTTGATCATTGGAGGCCTCGTTCTTTTTATTCTGAAAAAAAAATATCCCAAAATACGCAATCGCGAATTGATCATGATCTTCATTCTTTTAGTCATCTTGGCGGGCATCTTCACCGATACCGGAATAGACCTGATCAAACGCTTCATTAACTTTATTCAAATCGACTGATTCTGTTTTTTTATCCCAGACCGCCAACAGGCTCAAAACAATTTTTATGGACAGGACATGCCGGAAGAGAAACCGAAAATAACCCGTGACCAATTCAACAAATTCAGCGGCATTATGATGTTATCGGCATGGGGCTTCGCCATGGTGCTGTCCTCTTTTTTATTTTTGTATATCGGTTATCTCGTGGATGAGCTTTTGGGAACGACGCCCAATTTCATGCTTTGTTCATTTTTCGTCGCGATCGGCCTTTGCGTGTGGCGACTCTACAAGGAAGCTTCCAAAAGGGGAAAAAGCGTTTAGTTTTCTCCTCGGACAGAAAAAACCAGGCCGCTTTTCGCTTAATCTGAATCCATAAAAAACAGGCCCAAGAAGATCGTAAGCCGGGTTCTGTGCCTGGAGCGGGTTACCCCGCTCCAGGCGATGATCATTCCTCTGGGAAAGCGGTTGCCCGCTTCCTCTAGCGACCCTACCCGGGAACATCGGACGGGCAGCCCTCAAGCGTTCCCCTATTTGGTCTTGCTCCGGATGGGGTTTACCATGCCTTTTTCGTCGCCGAAAAAGCGGTGAGCTCTTACCTCGCCTTTTCACCCTTACCCCGCATGCGCGGGGCGGTATGTTTTCTGTGGCACTTTCCTTGGGGTCACCCCCAGTCGCCGTTAGCGACCATCCCGCCCTGCGGAGCCCGGACTTTCCTCCGGCGGAAAATTCCGCCGGCGATCATCTGATCTTCTTGGACCTGCGATATTAGTTTATACGTTGTTGTCATTTCTTTCAAGATTTTCCGTAAAAATGATTAATTTCGCCTCCTTATCCCCCCGTTGGCTAATTTAACCTTGACAAATAAATTCTACTGTGATTTACGCATTACCCTATTACATCAAGGGGTTTGATTATGAAAAAGACTTTGACCAACAAAACCAATACAAAAAGAAAGAAAACCCACGGCTTTTTGGTCCGCATGGCTTCTAAATCCGGCAGGCAGGTTTTAAGCCGCAGAAGAGCAAAAGGACGGAAACGTTTAACGGTTTAATCCGCAACATCTTGGACGGGTGGTCAGGTCAACATGCATGAAACAATACTCGTACCGGAAATTGGAGAGAATAACCCGTAAAAGCCGGTTTCAAACCATTTACAAACAGGGGGTGTGGAGAAGTTCAAAAAATTTTACGGTGGTCACGTGGGGCAATCAGGAAGGCCGGACAAGACTGGGAATTACCGTAACAAAAAAAACGGGAAACGCCGTTGCAAGAAACAGAATCAAACGACTGATCAGAGAATTCTTTCGTCTCAACAAACAATTGTTTCCCGAGGGATGCGATGTCATCATCATGGCAAAAAGAGAAATGCCGCCCCTGACCTTCAAGAAAGCATGCTCTGAATTGACGGAACTCTTCACGCGGAAAAACTTTATATAAACTATGCTTAGAAAAAATTTGGCAAATTTTCTTGTTTTGATTGTACGATTCTATCAAACATGCCTTTCACCCTTCTTTTTTGCCCCATGCTGCCGTTTTTATCCTTCGTGCTCCGAATACGCCATCGAAGCGATAAAAACGCATGGACCGGCGAAAGGTTCCTTCATGGGCATAAAAAGGATTCTCCGCTGCCATCCCCTGAATCCGGGCGGATATGATCCCGTCAAGTAAAACTGGGAGGTTCACCAATGGATAAGAGGACTATATTGGCCGTAGTCTTGTCACTGGCCGTGCTTTTCATCTATCAGATATTTTTCGCCAAGCCGCCCGTGCCCCCTCAGGCCCAGTCCCCCAAGCGGGAAACGCAGCAGCCGGTGGCATCGGCCAATCAGACCGCCGTGGCGCAGCCGGCAAGGGCTGCCGTCACCAAACCCTCATCAACTCTGCCGCAAAAAAAAGTTTTCACCCAAAAAGAGGAACGACCTCCTAAAGACATTATAGTGGAAACCGACAACTACACGGCAATTTTCTCAACCAGAGGCGCCGCACTGAAATCCTTCCGACTCAAAAAATATGATGAAGAATGCGCAAAATGCGTCCAGGATATCTGGCCTGCTATTAAGCGCCTTGCTACCGGCGGCAAACAACCAGACAAGGTAAAGAGCAACACCCCCGTGGAGTTAGTCGCCGTGAAGGATGACTCGCCCTATCCTCTCGCGCTGACCTTTCCCGACTCCTTGACGGATGTCGCCGCCGATTCCATTTATGAAGCCGACAAAACACAACTGAACCTGACGACCGAGAAACAAGCGCAGCGTCTGACCTTTACCCGGGTTTTCGAAAGCGGCATCAAGATTGAAAAAATCTTCACCTTCAATCCCGACAACTATTCCATCGGCCTGGACGTCCGCGTACAGAACCTGACCAGCGCCCCTGTCACCCAGATTCCTTCACTGAACTGGTATGAATATATCGACCCTCAAAAAGAACCGGAACGTTACAGCAGCATCGGACCGGTCGCGTATGTCTCCAACGTCATAAAGCGCAAAAAAGCGCAGGAGATTTCCGCTGAATCCAGCATCGGGCCGGAAGTCTCCTGGGGAGGGTATGAAAGAAAATATTTTATGGCGGTGGCCATTCCGCAGGACCCTTCGCTGACCACGCTCAGCATGTCCAAGGACGCTGAAAACGTTCTCGCCGTCAGCATTAAGGAAGCCAAAAGCGAGATAGCTCCGGGGCAGGTCGCATCGCTCAATTATAATCTGTTCATCGGTCCAAAAGATTACACGCTCCTGAAAAAAATGGGCCTTTCTCTGCAGGAAGCGATTGAATTCGAATCACGCATACCCGGCTTGAAATGGCTCTCCATTGGTTTGCTGCTGTTTATTAAATTCCTGTATCAATACGTGGGAAATTACGGAGTGGCCATCATTTTACTGACCATTCTGATCAAAGTCATTTTCTGGCCGCTGGGCAATTTAAGTTACAAATCCATGAAGGAGATGCAGAAAATCCAGCCCAAAATCAACGAGCTGCGGGAAAAATATAAAAACGATCAGGCCAAGCTCGGACAAGAAACAATGGCGTTGTACAAAGAACACAAAATCAATCCGTTCGGGGGCTGCCTGCCGATTTTGATACAGATTCCCGTGTTTATCGGCCTCTACAATACCCTGCTCTACGCCATCGAGCTGCGCCATTCTCCGTTTTTCGGATGGATTCAGGATTTGTCCGCCAAGGATCCTTACTATATTACCCCGATTATCATGGGCGCCTCGCAATTCATCCAGCAGAAAATGACGCCCACCACGGGCGATCCCAACATGGCCAAAATGATGCTGCTGATGCCCATCATATTCACTTTCATATTTTTAAATTTTCCGTCGGGACTGGTTCTTTACTGGCTGGCAAACAATATTCTGAGTATCGGCCAGCAGATCTACATTAACAAAAAATTCAACTGACGCTTATTTCAATTGAGCAGTGAGGAATAAAAATGAGCAGAGAAGTTATAGAAATTGAAGAAAAGACCATTGATGAAGCCATCGAAAGAGCCTGCGAGACGTTCGGCGTGCCGAGGGAAAAACTCAACATTGAAATTCTCTCCGCGGAATCCGGAGGATTCCTGGGTCTGTTTTCCAAAAAAGCGAAAATAAGAGCGTCTCTGCTGGAGCTGGATATTGATTTCAGCTTCGCGGACGAAACCAGCGAAAAAGAAGAAACGGCAGCAAAAGCGCCTCACAAAAAGAAACCGGAAAAATTGGTCATTCAGGAAAAGCCGAAGGATCAATCCGGTGAAAAGTTCAAGGAACCCTCGGGAGACGCCGCATTTCCGAACGAGGATCAGAAAATCGTGGAAACTTCCGCGACAGCCGTCAAGGCCAAGGAAATGCTCGAGAAAATGTTGCAATTCATATCACCGGAATATGCGGCAAGCGTCATCGAAACGGAGGAGAAGATCATTCTCAGCATTGAAGGCGATGAAAATGGTTTATTGATCGGCAAACGCGGTCAGCATTTGGATGCCTTTCAATATATCCTGAACAAAGCCGTCAGCAAAATTGATAACGACCACAAGATGATCATGATTGATTCGGGTGAATATAGAAAAAAAAGAGAAGAACATCTGAAAAAGCTGGCGGAAAAAATAAGAGAAAAAGTTAAAAAAACGAACAAACCGGTGTCGCTGTCCAATATGAACGCACACGACCGCCGCATTATTCACCTGGTTCTTCAGGAAGATGAATCTCTCAAAACACAGAGCAGCGGCGAAGGCAAAAACCGGAAAATTGTGATCCTGCCGGCGAAGAACAATGCGAGCAGGCGCGGGCGACGCAGAAGAAAAGAAAAAAGCGACAATTAATTCACGATAATATTTTTATAAAGGGTAGTGCCGGACCGTGCTTCGCCAGGATACCATAGCCTCCTTGATTACGCCTTGGGGGGTTTCCGGCGTCGGAATCATTCGCATCAGCGGACCGGAATCCCTCGCCATCGCCCGCCGCATTTTCAGGCCGTCTTCCGGCGGATGTTCCTGGAAAAGTCACCACCTCTATCACGGCGACATTCTTTCTCTGGACGGCAATGCCGTTCTGGATGAAGCGTTGATCGCTTTCATGCCCCATCCCCATTCATTCACGGGCGAAGACGTCATTGAAATCAATTGCCACGGCAACCCCCTCATCCTACAATCCGTTCTTGACCTTTTGCTTCAGCTGGGCTGCCGCATGGCCCGGCCCGGCGAATTTTCCGAGCGCGCTTTCATGAACAACCGCATGGACTTGTCGCAGGCGGAAGCCCTGGCCGCCATGATTTCCGCCAAATCCGCAAAAGCCTGCGCCATGGGGCTTGCCCAGCTCAAGGGCTCCCTGAGGAAGAAAATAGAGGATCTGCGCCTGCTGCTGATCGAGGCCATCGCGCAGATGGAGGCCGAAATTGACTTTGCGGAAGATCTTGCTGAACAAAAAAGCCCGGCAGTGCCGCCGCAAATCGTCGCTGCAGAGGAACAAATCCGTTCGTTGCTGTCAACCTACAAGGAAGCCAGAGTCTACGCGGAAGGTCTCCGAGTTGTCATCACCGGCAAGCCCAACGTGGGCAAATCCAGTCTTCTGAACGCGCTGATCGGCAGAAAAAAAGCCATCGTCACCGACATCCCCGGCACGACACGCGATTTGATCACCGATACCGTCCATATCGGCGGCATTCCCGTCAACCTCACCGACACCGCCGGCATCCGCGAACCGCGCGACATGATCGAAAAAGAAGGCATTGAGCTCGTTTGGAACCATCTTGCGGAAGCCGACGCCGTCATCGTGATGCTGGACGGCAGCAGCGCCTTGACTGACGAGGACCAAACCATCATCGAAAAAAACAAATTCGGCAATGTCATTTTCGCCGTCAACAAATCCGATCTGCCCGCCGCCTGGAACATTGAAGATGCCAAAAAATTTGTGCCTGCGGATAAAAAAATCATCAGGATCTCGGCAAAATTCGGCAACGGTCTTGAGGAATTGAAAAAAACCATTATCGCGTCGCATGGCGACGAAGACAAAAGCGCCGGCGCCGTCATGGTCATCAACCTGCGCCACAAGCTTGCTTTGGAAAAAGCCCTGCGCCTTCTTCAATCAGCGGAAGAAAATTTAATGTCGGGCGCTTCGATGGAATTTACCGTTTTTGACATGCGCGAGGCGTTGGACAGCCTGGATGAAATAACCGGCAGAAAAATCACTGATGACATCCTGGACCGAATTTTCTCCAGCTTCTGCATCGGCAAGTAAAAGGCGCTGCTTGTCTTTTTTGAACGCTTTCCCGGAAGTTTCAGACCAATTTCAGAGTCCCCTTTTTCTTTGAGAGCCGCAGAAAGTGCGACGAGGAGAGGCAAACGAAAAGAAGACGTGCGGTCTGCAGCGGCCAATATCTCGGCGGGGTGAGAATCGTCAAACGAGGGATTGGTTGACGACGGAGGGGGCTGGTCCTCGATTTTTCAGAATATCGCAATGTCTCAAGGGGTTATTTCAAATATGTTCTTTTAATCTTCCACAATTCCATTGGCGCTTCAAAAAAATCTTTCACCTTGATGGACGATCCGTCGACATCCTCCCAAAACGACAAGGGATATTCATAAATATCATGAGCCGCTTTTTCCAATCCATAGATCCTAACGTAACGCGCCAAGAGTTCCACATCAAACAGCAAACGGCTGATGAAAGGATTTTCAAACAACGACAAAGCAATGTCAGCCTTGAATAATTTTGCGCCGCATTGCGTATCATAGACCTGCAACTGCAGAGCGATCGAGGCCGCAGTCGCGAAAATACGTCCCGGGTAATGTCTCAATGCCTTTCTTTTGATTTTTGCCCCCAACCGCATCAGCCGGCATCCGATCACCATCTGGTACCGGGCGGAGCTCAAATAATCAACAAAATTTTTTATTTCTGGCAAAGGCGTTGCCAGATCGGCATCCCAATAACCGAGACAATCCGTATCGAAATGTTCCAGCGCGTGCAAAATCCCTTGCCTGACGGCTTCCGCTTTTCCCTGATTTTCCTTCAAATGAATCGTGGAGAATGATTCGTTTCGGCTGCTTAATTCTTCCAGAATGACAGAGGTTTTATCCCGGCTTCCGTCATTGACAAACAAAAACAGCACATCATCGTTATCCTCTGCAAAAGAAAGGAACTCTTTCACGGGCAAACGTTTTTCTTCGTTATAACACGGTATGATGATTGCGGTCCGCATATTCTCTCATTGGAAAGCCGGAATGTTTTAATGGGCGATCCCGATTTCAGGACTTTTCCTTCAATACATCCAAACCCTCCACAAACGCCAGAACGTTTTTTCCCAGCACGCTGTGATTGTACCCCCCCTCGAGAATGCCGAAACAGCCGCCCCGGTTGCGCCACGCCGTCTGTGCCGCCAGTTTCCCCATCGCCCTGTAATCCTCCGTCTTCAGCAGGCCGCCCCAATCCGCTTCATGGTGGTCGAAACCCGCGGAAACCGCAATCATGTCGGCATCCGTTTTGGACAGTTCATCTTGCACCTGTTTCAAATAGTCATTGCGATTGGACGCCGTCGGATTCAGAATTGTCACGTATCCCTTGTTCCCCAGGATATTCACGTTGCCGTCGCCGTAATGCAAGTCAAAATCCAGGAGAAAAGCCTTTTTGATTTTCCCGTCTTTTTTCAATTTCTCCAGCGCGACGGCCATATTGTTGAAATAACAGAATCCCCATGCGCTGCCCGAGGACGCGTGATGTCCGGGAGGGCGGATCAGACCGAAACAGGGTTCGGTCAGACCGATTTCAGCGGCCTTGATCGCGCCGCCGGCGGCAAGGGCGGCGGCCTCGTAAACTCCCTCCCTTTCCACCGACCGGACGTGCTCGGGGGTGTGCACCCTCAGAATATCTTCCCGGGATGCCGCGACAGGCTTCACGAATATCACCTTGCCGCGCAGGGCCGATTCCACGGCCTGAATCCTTCCGGGCGCGGAAGCGGGATCGGACGAATAGACTTCGTTGTAATCTTCATGATAAACGACCTTCATGCCTTCCCATCTCCTTTCCCTTTTTCTAAACCAAAAAATCCGCTGTTTCGCAACGCTTCGATCGTATGGACGGACACCGGCACCCGCTTCAGTTCTTCGGCGGAAAACCAGCGCGCGTCAACGGCGTCATCGGCCGCTTTTGCTTCTCCAGAAACATGTCGCGCGGAAAAATCCACAATCACAAAATGAAATTTAATTTTTCCGAAATTATCCCGTTCGATAAAGTCGAAAACGTACGCGATCTCACAGACTTCTATTTCCACGCCGGTTTCTTCCAAAATTTCGCGCCGGGCGCAGTCGGGCATACTCTCGCCGAGCCTGAGCGTTCCGCCGGGAATCGCCCAGAGTCCTCTCCCCGGTTCAACGCCGCGCCGGATGAGCAATACTTTTCCATCCCGGATGGTTATGGCCCCCACGCCGACCCTCGGCTGTCCGGGATAAGTGTTGCCCCTTGAGCGCCCCATTTTATTCGCCCTTTTCCATGAAAAAAGAAAAACGTCCCTCCAACCACGGCTCGTTGCGCCCGTCAAAATTTTTTTCCACAAACCTGATGCGCCCGTTCTTTCCCACAAGCAGGACGGTTGACGAGCGCGTGCCGTAGACGGGACTTTCAATGAAAATGGGAGACAATATTTTTTCCCATTCCAAACCCACGCCGGTGTCGGGCAGGCGGCTCTCCGGCGGCACAAGGCGGTCGGCCAGCAAGGCAAACAACGCCTTTTCCAGTCGTGACCCTTCCAGATCCAGAGCGGCTTTGAGCATTTTTTTCGCCCGGACGACTTTGGGCCAAGGAGAATTCAGCAGACGATTGCTCAAGCCGTAAACGCCGGGCTTGAGCCTCCGGTTTGCGCCGCGATTGGAAAATATCCGAATCTCGCGGTTATCTCCCACAAGCAGATTGAATCCGTTGTAGCGTTCCGCCGACCGGGCAACGTCTCGAAGATAATCTCCGGGAGAGACATTTCCCGTCAGGTAACGGCTCACCAGCAAGCCGCGCGACGGCGCTTCGCTCTTGAGGGACGAAGGATCGCGGTAATTGGTGACGGCGGCGAATTTCCCCTGCCGCGTAACGCCGAGCCAGGTGCCGCCGTCTCTCAAATCACGTCCGGCAAGCACGGCGGGGTGATCCTCCCAGACATCCGCCGATGCCGACGGCCTTTCATAAAATTCATCGCGGTTAGCCGCCAGAATCAGCCGATACGCGGGATGAACATCGTAGGCAAAAACAATCAGACACATCGGGCGCTCCGAACGCTTATTTCATGAGGGCCTTGACGCGGTCCACAATGCGCGTCAGCGCATCCCCCGCCGAGGCATCAATAAAGACATCGGCGATATCATCCTGGCCGGTATCCCCCCGGTTAACGATGACGATTTTCGCGCCGGATTGTTTGGCATAAAGCGGCATGTAAGCCGCCGGATAGACCACCAGCGAAGAGCCGACCACCAGAAAAACATCGCACATTTCGGATTCCCGCTGCGCCGCTATCAGCGTGTGCTGGGGAAGCATCTCCCCGAAAAAAACGACATCCGGTTTCAGAATGCCCCGGCACTTTTCACACAACGGAAAATGATCGGGAGAGGGGTGTTTTGTCCTCATCTCCTCAACCGGATAGCGCTGGTCGCAGTTCAGGCAGACAATCCACTGCATGTTGCCGTGCAGTTCGTGCACCTTCCGGGGGCTGTTCCCTGCTTTTTGATGCAGGTTGTCGATGTTCTGCGTGATGACCGAGCTTAATTTCTTCATTTTTTCAAGTTCCGCCACGGCGTAATGCGCCCGGTTGGGCTGCGCGTTGATCAGCGACATCCCTTCAATCAGAACCTGCCAGACTCTTTTGCGCGCCTCCGCGGAACGGAGGAACCGGTCGATCGTGAAATCGGCGGGATCCACCTTGGTCCACAGCCCTTCGGGTCCGCGAAAATCAGGAATGCCCGACTCCGTGCTGATTCCCGCCCCCGTGAACACCACCAGACGCCGGGACGCCGCAATCATTTCGGCCACTTTATCAATTTTTTCTTCCATAAAACCTTCTCGCCGCATTCTTGAGATTTTCTTTCAGTTCATTCTTTTTCCCCGATTTAATTTTCCTGCCGGCTTCCTCAACGGCTTTTTTATAAGTGTCCAGAATCTTCTGCACTTCCGGATTGCCGGATATGATGTCAAGATACATTTCGGGACTTTCCATAAACACCTTGCGGATGATGTCCATCTTCATGCGGAAAATCGGAGTTGAAAAGCGGTTGATTTCCTTGAATGAAATGTCCGTATTCGCCAGCGCCATGCCCAGCGCAAGGGTGTTGAGATGAGTGAGTCCCTGAACAACGGCCATCATTTTGTCATGCTTCGCGGGCGTACATTCCCAGACGCGGAGTTTGTTTTTTCTGAAAACGCCTTTGAGCCACCCGAGCCACCGTTTGCCTCTGGCCGGGCACAAAATTACATTTTGACCTGATACGTCCTTAAGCCGGGGCCCGAAAAGCGGGTGACACCCGATGACCTCGGCCGCGCAATGAGCAAGCATCAGACGGACGGGTTCCTTTTTCAGCGAGGTCAAATCCATCAGCAGCTTGTCTTCCGAAAGCAGCGGCCCGACCTGCCGGATGACCCCGGCCGTTGCGGAAATGGGAACCGCCACCACGATGACGTTGCAGCGCCGGGCCAGATCCGCGATCCCCAGCCGGGTTTTCCGTCCGCAAACCAAAACGGGATAACCCTCCCGCCTGAGCAAACGGGCAAACCATTTTCCCATGCCGTTGGTGCCGCCGATGACGCCTACGCTGATTTTCTTCATGGGCTGATCGCTTTCTGTCTGAGCAGATGGTCCGCCAAAACGATGCTGACCATGGCCTCGCAGACCGGCACGATTCGGGGCAGGACACAAATATCATGCCGGCCCTGGATTTCAATTCTTTTCTCCCTGCCCCGGATATCCACCGTCCGCTGAGGCTTGGCAATCGACGGGATGGGCTTGCAGAAAGCGCGCAAAACGATTCTCTCGCCGTTGCTGATGCCTGCCAGAATCCCGCCGGCGTGGTTTGTCAAGAAACCCTTCCGGGTCATCTGATCATTGGCCTGCGATCCGCGCATGGCCGCCAGCGCGCGACCGTCGCCCACCTCGACCGCCTTGACCGAACCGATGCTCATCAGCGCCTTGGCCAGATCCGCATCCAGTTTGTCGAAAACGGGTTCTCCCAATCCGGCTGGACACCCGCGGACAATGATTTCCACAACACCGCCCAGGGAATCCCCTTCCCGGCGGACCTCCGCGATTTCATTTTGCATGGCCGCCGAGGCTTTCTTGTCCGGACAAAACAAAGGATCGTTATGAACCGCTTTTCTCAAATTTTTATCCGCGGGCATTCTTTCAAAATGAATTTCAACCGACCCGATGGCCCGCGTGTAGGCCAGCACGTCGATTTTATTCCGCGAAAGCACTTTGGCGGCCACGGCGCCCGCGGCCACGCGCGCGGCGGTTTCGCGTCCGGAGGCGCGTCCCCCGCCCCTCCAGTCGCGGATGCCGTATTTCTGCAGATAGGTGAAATCACCCTGCCCGGGCCGGAAAACATCCCGAAGGGCGTCATAGGCGGAAGATCTGGCGTCCGTGTTCCGGATGAGCATCGCGATGGGCGTACCGGTGGTTACCCCTTCGAACACGCCGGAGAGAATTTCCACTTGGTCGCCTTCCCTTCTGGCGGTGGAGGCAACTCCCCTCGAGGGTTTTCTCCGATCCAGCGCCCGCTGGATGTCTGCCTCACTCAAATCAATCCCGGCGGGACAGCCGTCCACCACGGCTCCCAAGGCCGTCCCGTGCGATTCGCCCCACGTGGTCACGCGAAAAACATCACCGATCGTATTGCCCGCCACCCACCATCTCCTCAACTTTCAATTTTTTTCTATTTTATCTAAATTTCCTGATTTAAGCAAATACTGATATATCTCCTCCACAATTTGGATCGCGCTTTTCCCGGCCGTATCCACGGTGTAATCGGCAACCCGCTGATAGAGAGGAACCCTTTGCTGCAGCATCTCGGCGGTTTCCTGTTCCAGATCCGCGCCGGAAAACGGAGGCCGCGCCGCGGCGTTTCCGACATCATTTTTCAACCGCTCGACAATGTCCTTTGCGGGCGAATTGAGCCAGATGAACAAGCCGGTTTGTTTGAGCAAATCCACGTTTTCCCGATCCAGCACCATCCCTCCGCCGCCGGCGATGACACAATCCCCTTTTTTGGCCAGAAATCGGATCACTTCCTTTTCCTTGGCGCGGAAATACTCCCATCCTTTTGTTTCCACCATGTCTTTTATCGACATCCCCATATTCCGCTGAATCATGAAATCCGTATCCCAGTAGGGCACTTTCAGGATATCGGACAGAATCCTTCCCGCTGTCGTTTTGCCCGTAGCGCGGTAGCCGATTAGAACGATTTTCATATCCTTTTGAGTTCCTCCCAAAAACATGGAAATGATTTATCCACGCATTTTTTATCGAGAACCTCCACACCGGGGACAACTCTCCCGGCAACGCCGAAACTCATCGCGATCCGGTGATCCTTGTAGGTTTGAATTTGAGCCGGCCGCATCCTGCCGCCTCGCACCACCAGCCCGTCGGGCAGTTCGCGCGCTTCGACGCCCGCACGGTTCAACTCCGTGACCAGGGCTTCCAGCCGGTTGCTTTCCTTGATTCGCAGGTGCGCCACATTGGTGATCATCGTCTGCCCTTCACGAAACGCGGCGAGGACCGCCAGCGTCGGAACCATGTCCGGCATGTCGTTCAAATCAAGGGTCACATCGCCTTTTTTGAGCGCCCGGCCGGTGATTTCAATCCAGTTTTCTCCGGATTTCACGACGCAGCCCAACTCTTCAAAGACGCTCAACAGGCGGATGTCTCCCTGTTTGCTCTGCCGGCTGATCCCCTCGATTTTGACGGTTTTTTTCAACAGCGCGGCCGCCAGATAAAAATAGGACGCGCTGGAGGCGTCTCCCTCGACGCGGTATTCGCTCCCGTGATAAATTTTTCCTCCCTCGACATGATAATCGCGCTCCCCGGTCCGGGATACTTCCGCCCCGAAATCCTTCATCACCGCGATGGTCAAATCAATGTACGGAACAGAAACCACACCGCCCCGCAGACTCAAATCCATTCCTTGCGGCATATACGGCGCGCACAGCAAAAGCGCGGAGACGTACTGAGAACTTTCAATGTCCTTGAGCACCACTTTCCCGCCCCTCAAGCCGCGGGCGTTGATTTCCACCGGCGGGCAACCTCGGTGCGTGGTCACTTCCGCGCCCATTTCCTGCAGGGCCTGCACCAGAGGACCGACAGGCCGTTCACAGAGTCTTTTCTCTCCGGTCAGGACGTACCGTCCCCGCCCCAGTCCCACCAGCGCCGTCAGAAACCGCAGGGCGGTGCCGTTGTTCCCCAAAAACAATTCCACGTCGCCGCGGCCGATGTTTCCTTCCGTGCCGGAAACCACAAAGCCTTCCGGCGAGGACACAATTTCCGCGCCCAGAGCGCGCAACCCTTCGATGAGGTAGCGCGTGTCCTGCGAAACCAGCACATTGGTCAACAGAGAGTTTTTCCGCGCCAGCGCCGCAGCCACCAGCGCCCGCTGGCTTAGGCTCTTGGAACCGGGAACAGAAACCGTCGCAATTTTTTCCCTAAAATGAGAATCACCGCTATCCAATTTTCTTCAACCTCTCCAGAACAACTTTTTTCATGAACATAAACGGAGGCTCCTGGCCCGTCCAAATCCTCAACTGTTCCGCGCCTTGATGGACAAACATATCCACGCCGGAAAACACGCGGCATCCGCGCTTCGCGGCGTCCTTGAGGAGTTTCGTCTGCAACGGGTTATAGATGACGTCCATCACGAACCCAAACCGCTCCAGGACCTCCGCCTGAACGGGGGATTCCTGAAGGCGGGGAAACAGGCCGACAGAAGTCGTGTTCAGCAGGCAGTCGCCTCCGACGCGTCCGATTTCAGAAAGCTTGTAAAAAGGACATCCGAATTTCTCCGCCAGCAACCGGCCGTTTTTTTCTGTCCGGTTGACAATCACCGGGTGTCCGCCTTCCCGGATGATGCCGTAGGCCGCAGCCCGCGCGGTGCCGCCTGCGCCGAGGACGACAAATGTCTTGTTCTTGATGGTCGTTTTCTTTTTGAGCGTGAGAATCAGTCCTCGCCAATCGGTGTTGCAGCCGATGAGGCGGCCGTTGTCATTGACGATGGTATTGACCGCGCCGATTTCGAGGGCGTCGTCTTCAACGTCGTCGAGAAATTCCATCACCGCGACCTTCAGCGGAATCGTGACGCTGGCGCCCCGGATGTTCATGGCCCTGACTCCTTCCACTGCGCCGCCGACATCCTGAACACAAAAGGCGCTGTAGCGCTCATCCCGTCCCATTTTTTTGAGCGCCGCATTGTGCATCAGCAGCGAAAGACTGTGCGTCACGGGATTGCCCAGCAAAACATAATTGCTCGGCGGCGCCTTTGCCAGAACCTGCCGGGGCGCCGCAGCGGGCCTGCGGCGGGCGTTGAACCATTCCTCGAACTGCTTCATTTCGTAGACGGTGAACTGCCCCGGTGCCGACTGTCCCTCTTTCTCCAGCGTGGCGAAACTCAGATAATTGCCCAGAAAGGGAGCGATGGCGCGGCTGATGCCGCCTTTGTCCCCCATGCACAGTGCGATAATGTTCTGCGAACGCTCCTTCGCGAAGGCAATCAGGTTGAGCACCGTGAGATTGTCCTCGATCGCCCGGGCCATGGTCACAATCTTCACCACGGCCGGCCGATAAACGGCGCACTGATAGAAAATATCCTTCAGCATTTCAAGCGGCGGCGTCTCCCGGACATTATGATAGGACACGATCATCCCGGTGCGGTTCCCTTTCTCCGCGCACAGGCGTTTGAGTTCATGGATGGCCGCCTCCCCTTCCGCCAACTCGATGTCAATAAAATCCGCGCCCCGTTCAATGGCTTCCTTCAGCAGCGACATTTTCTTTTTGAGGTTTCGCGCGACATTTTCCCGGCGTCCCGTCGGCGCCGCCTCTTCCTTTTTTCTGCACGTGACAATCACTTTCACCGTCGTGGAGCGGGCGCGCACCGCCGCGATAAGCTGTCCGAGATTCCCCCGCGCGATCAAATCCATCCGCAACTCGACGCAATCGGCGAATTGACAGATTCTCTCAATGGCGTGCAGCGCTTCTTTGTTCGTTCTGCCGACGACGGGTATGCAAATCATAGCGACCCTTCACTTTTCGGATAGGAACCGAGAATTTTCAAAAAAGTGGTTTTCTTTTTCAATTCCTGCAGGCAGCTCTTGACCGGCCGGTCCTGCGCATGGCCGCACAAATCCACGAAGAAACTGTACTCCCAGAGTTTGTCCTTCATGGGATGCGATTCAATTTTCGCCAGATTGATGTTCCTGTGGGCAAACGACGCCAGCGCGTTGTGTAAAGAACCCGGCGAATGCGGCGTGGCGAAAATCAGCGACGTCTTGTCCCGGCCGGTCGCTTCGCTCTCCCCGCGGCCGATGACCAGAAACCGCGTCATATTGGAGGCATTGTCCTCAATGCCTTCCGCCAGCAGATTCAGGCCGTAGAGTTCCCCCGCCAGCGCACTGCCGATGGCCGCCTCATGTTTTTTGCCCCGAACCATCTGCACCGCCGCCGCCGTGCTTTCCGCCTCGTGCAAAACGCAGTTGGGCAGATTGGTTTTCAGCCAGACCTGGCACTGCGCGAGCGCGTGCGGATGCGAATAAATCCTTTTGATGTCCTTGAGGGTCTTGGTCGAGGAAATCAGGCACTGGCTGATGCGCAGATAGATTTCCGCCCTGATTTTGAGCGGCGTCGTCATCAGTCTGTCGAGCGTCGTGTTGACCGATCCCTCCAGAGAATTTTCCACGGGCACCACGCCCCAGTCGACGGCGTCCTTTTCCACCTCATCGAACACGCGCCCGATGCCGGTCTGCGGAAAATAGCGGCTGGAATCGCCGAAATGCGTGCGCGCCGCCTGGTGCGAAAACGACGCTTCCGGCCCCAGAAAAGCCACGGTAGTCGGCCGCTGCAGGTCGCGCGAGGCGGATATGATTTCGCGGAAAATCGCGGTGAGCGCCCTGTTCGGCAAAGGCCCGGTGTTGAGCTCGCGCAGGTAGGCGTGCACCCGGGCTTCCTGCGCGGGATCATAAACCTGAATGCCGCCTTCTCCCTTGACTTTTCCGATTTCCACCGATATCCGAGACCGTTCATTCAACAGGCGGATAATCTCCTGATCCTTCTCCTTGATTTTGCCCCGCAGAACTTCCAGCTTGTTCGGCTTCATTTCTTCATCTCCTCAATGACAGCCGCGACAATCTTCGGCTCGATGTTCCCACTGATAAACGGCATGCCGATTTTTTTCAGCAGAACGAAACGCACGGTATCCCCCTTTTTCTTCTTGTCGCTGCGCAGCCGGGCAAGGATATCCTCCGTGCTGAAGGTTCCGGGTATTTTTACCGGCAGCCCCGCTCCGGCGATCACCGTCTCCAGCCGCCGGGCCTCCTCCCGCTTCAGATATCCCGTTTTTTCGGAAATCCGCGCGGCCGCAGCCATGCCCAGCGCCACGCCTTCCCCGTGCGTCATTTTGTATTTTGAAACCGCTTCGAGCGCGTGCCCCACGGTGTGGCCGAAATTGAGAATCCGGCGCAGACCGTGCTCCTTTTCATCAATTTCCACGATGGATTTTTTGATCCGGCAGCAGCTCTCGACGATATTCAGCATCACTTTCGGGTCTTTGGCCTTTACGACCTCCATGTTCTTTTCCAGCATCTCCAGAATATTTTCTTCCTCGATGGCGCCGTACTTGATGATTTCCGCCAGCCCGTTGTTGAATTCTGCCTCCGGCAGCGTTTCCAGAAAATTCAGGCTGACGAATACCGCGCGCGGCTGATAAAAGGTCCCCAAAAGATTCTTGCCCGCGGGAAGGTCTACGCCGGTCTTACCGCCGATGGCGCTGTCCACCTGCGCCACCAGAGTGGTCGGAATCTGGATGTACGGGACGCCCCGCATGAAGATGGAGGCGGCAAAACCCGCGACATCGCCGACGACGCCGCCGCCCAGCGCGATGAGCATCGTCTCCCGGTCGGCTCCTCCCGACAGCAGTTTTCCCGCGAGATCCACCACGGTTTTGACGTTTTTGGAGGATTCGCCGGCGGGGAATTTCAGCAGCGAGACATTCAGGCCGACATCCCTCAGGCCGTCAACCATTTTGCTCCCGTACAGCTCTTCGACGCGGTCATCCGTTATCACGACATAATGTCCCGCCGGATGATTTTTGGCGATCAGCAGAATCGCCCTGTCCAGAATGTCCGCGCCGATCTTGATTTCGTAAGATGATTTGCATTTCTTGTCGAGATTGACTTTCAACGAACGCATGGTCTTCCTCTCCTGAATCAGCGCTTGACCGCCGACGCGATGGCCCGGATTTCCTCCATCATTTGATAGAACTTTTCCGGCTTCAGCGACTGCGCGCCGTCGGAAACCGCCTTTTCCGGCTCCGGGTGCATCTCCACGATAATGCCGTCGGCGCCGACCGCCGCCGCCGCGCGGGCCAGCGGAATCACGTACTTCCAGTTGCCCGCGGCATGACTCGGATCGACAATCACCGGCAGATGCGTCAATTCCTTCAACACGGGAACGGCGCTGATATCCAGCGTGTTGCGCGTCGCCGTTTCGAATGTCCGGATGCCGCGTTCGCAAAGCACGACGTTGGGATTGCCTTCGGAAAGAATATATTCCGCCGACATCAGCAGCTCCTCAATGGTCGTCATCATGCCTCTTTTCAAAAGCACGGGTTTGCGCGCGTGACCGACCTTTTTCAGCAGGGCGAAATTCTGGACATTGCGCGCCCCTATCTGTAGCATATCCGCGTAGGATTCCACAAGATCCACGTCGGCCGGATTGACCACTTCCGTGACCGTCGGCAGTCCCGTTCTGGCGCTGACCTGGTTCAGGATCTTCAGCCCTTCCTCCTCCATGCCCTGGAAGCTGTAAGGCGACGTGCTCGGCTTGTAGG
>DAOSZO010000006.1:0-59326 GCA_035382085.1 Smithella sp. | reverse complement strand
AGAGCGGTTTCCTTTGCAAACAGGGTGACGGCCAGCCCGCCGGCCAGCCCCTGATTTTTCAGCGTGCCCAGCAAAACAAGACTCACGGTTTTTCCTTCTCCCATCTTGAGAAGATGGCCCGTTTTCCGAATCAGCCACCCCAGAAGAAATGTCGAACCGAAAGCCACAGCGGCAATCGGCAATATCTTCAGCGGCTGGCTAAAAATCAGATTTCTGTTCACCCCGATCATCGAATACAAAACGATGAAAAATCCCCAGTCCGTCAAAAATCCGCGTATCGGCAGAATCTTTTCCTCCCACTGAAAACGCAGGATGACGCGGGATAAAAGGAGTGGCAAGACAATCAGCTCCATCAGAATCAGAACAAGTTGATTCGAACGGTCAAACCCGGTCTCAATAAACAGCCCAAACATCAGAGGCACCGCCAGCAACGCGGCAAGGTAGGCAGCGACGGTTCCCGATAACGTGTATGAAACATCGCCTTTCAGAAGGGCGGTGAAGGGAATCACCGCCACCGCGGGCGGCACGGCGGCTATCAACACAAAGCCGATCCGGACTGCTTCATCGGTAATCACCAAAGCTGACAGCGCCAGAAGAACCCCGCTCAGAAGGACGTACGTCATCCCGATTCCAGCAAGCGACGGGACAAGAATTGCGCGGACATTCCGAAAATAATGATTGGGAACGTTGAGAACTGCCAGCGTCATTACCATGGCCAAAGCGGGAATCATCAGCCCCTGCGTCCATGCGGAAGCCTGCGGAAACAGAAGTCCGGCAAGAACAGCCAGGAAAAAAACAAAATTGCGACTCGTCAATCGCCGCGTCATCCATTCTCCATTTTTTCATGATTTTGAAGCCGTCACGGCGATTCATACCATAAAAAGCGTGATTGAAAAGCAATTTTCTATGTGATAGATTCGAATCCATAAACAAATCAAGACAACGCCCCTGCATACGGCGCAAAAGAAAAAGAGTAGATCAGCGGGCATGGGTCTTTAAAATCAACCGCGTGTTTCCACTGTCGTGAAAAAAGCGGGTTAAGGATTCAATTTGGCAACCAAAGAAATATTCATCGCCATCAGCGGTGTGGTTTTGTTTCTGATCGGGATGGTCAATCTTTCCGGCGCGGTCAGGAAACAAATCGACGTCCGGATCAAGGAATACATCCGATACGCCGTGGATAAACCCCTCCGGGGACTGCTCACCGGCATTGTTTCCACGATTGTTTTTCAAAGCTCATCCGCGTCCACCGCGCTGACCATTTCGCTGGTCAGCGCCGGCCTCATCAGTTTTTCCAATTCATTGGCCATCATTTTGGGCGCGGATATTGGCACGACATTGACCGTCCAACTCATCATCTGGAAATTCACGGAAATCTCGCCGCTGATAGTTTCCATCGGCGGCCTGCTGTGGCTATCCGGCAAAGAGAACTGGCAGACATTCGGAGAAATGATTTTTTATTTCGGCCTTATGTTCTTCGGACTGGAGGTCTTGGGCGGGGCGGTGGAGCCTTTGAAAAAATCATCCTTTCTGCCGGATATATTGAATCAGGCGCAAAATCCCCTTCTGGGCATCGGACTGGGCATTATCGCAACAGCTCTCGTTCAGGCCTCCGCCATCACGATCGGCATGATGGTTATGCTCGCGCAACAAGACATCGTTTCGCTGTCCAACGCTGTCGCCGTCGTGATGGGCGCCAATATCGGCACGACCGTAACCGCATTGCTGGCGGGGGCCGTGGCGACCCGCAGCGGCCGGAGGACCGCTTTTTCTCATCTGATATTCAAGGTCGCAGGCATGGGGGTTTGCCTGCTGATTTTGCCTCTTTTCCTGGATGTTCTAAGAAATCTCTCTTCCAGCGTCGCCCAGCAAATTGCCCTGGCCCATTTTTTGATGAATTCAGTCATCGTCCTGCTTTTTATTTTTTTGCTGAAACCTTTTGCCGTCCTGATGAGCACCCTTCTGCCCGGCGAAGATGAAACACTCCCCCTCTGGCCGGAATATCTCGATACCAAGGATATTGCCCGGCCGCAAAAGGCGCTGGAGAATGTCCTCAGGGAACTCAGGCGACAGATGAATCTGACGCTGCAAATGTACGCCAAAAGCATCCGGATGATTTCCCGCTACCGGGAGGCGGAAGGAAAATCTCTTTTTTATATTGATATGGTGGTTAAAAACATCCGCAAGCAAACGGTCGGATATCTGCGGAAACTATCCGCGCAAAGCCTGTCTGAGAATTTTTCCAGGAAAATCTTTGCCTACACGGCGATGACCAACGACATTGAAAGCATCAGCATCCACGTTTCAGCCATCAACCGGCTGGCCTTCCAAAAAGCCCAGAGAAAAATCAAATTCAGTCTGTTCGGCGAAAACGAATTGAACGAAATCATAAAACTCGTCAGCGAAAATTTTTCCGACGCCTTTTCCATGATGGACGGTCCCAGCGACGCCAGGCGCGCGGAAATCGAGGCGCGGGAGGAACAGGTTGACGTAAAAGTGAGGCAAGCCCGGGACAATCACCTGGAAAGATTTCACAAACGCCTTTGCGACCCGGAAGCCGGCCCCATCTTCATCGAAATGCTGCTCCATCTGGAGCGCCTTTCCGATCTGTGCAACAACGTCGCCGAATACATGTGCGATATCGGGGAAAACTAGCCCGGACCGCGACACCTGTCTGTCTCTCTTCATGAAAGAAAACGGGTTGCTCTTCCCTCCGATTTCTTCTATAATAAGCACAATAAGCGTCTCGCTTGAACATTCCCGCAAGGAGGTATCAAGATGAATAAAAGAATGAGCGCGCTGAAATTTGCCCTGGAAAATGAACAGAAGGAAAGGGAGTTTTATCTGGCCAACGCCCGCCGGACAAAAAACCTTGCCGGCAAGAACATGTTCAAGCAAATCGCCGAGGAAGAAAAAGAGCACTACGAAATGCTGAAAAAGCTTTTCTCCGCTTGGGAAGGAAAAAGCAAGTGGCCGGAAACCATTTCCTTAAAGACAAAAAAATCACTGGCCAGCCATATCCTCAAATCCATGGCGGACAAGAAAGCCGCATACATCAAGGGCAACGACGATGATCTGAAAGCCGTCCGCACCGCTATTGATTTTGAGGCGCGGGGCATGGCGCTGTATACAAAATTGGAGGAAGGCAGCGCCGACCCGAAGGAAAAGGCTTTCTTCAATTTGCTGGCCGGCATCGAACGGCAACATTTCATGTCCCTTCGCGATACAGAAGAGTTTCTCATGGATCCCGCCTCGTGGTATCAGAAAACGGAACGGGCCTCTCTGGATGGCGGCTGAAAATCATTTCCTTTCAGTTCTCGCTCGCTAAAATCTGCTCCAGCTTTGTGTTGAGTTCTTCCCAGTCATCATAGGATTTTTCCAGTTCTTCATTGATGACCTTCAGCTCCAAACTGATGGCTTTAACTTTCTGCGCGTCTTTGTGAGTCTCAGGCAGGCACAGGGATTCTTCGTGCCGGGCTTTTTGGGTTTCCAACCTTTCTATTTTGCGCTCCAGAGCCGTCAATTCTTTCCGGCAGGCGCTTTTGATCCCGGAGATCCTGTTTCTGGCTTCGGCTTCCATCCTTTTTTGTTCTTTCGTTTTAAAGCCGGTCCGGGAAATCTTCTTTTCTTTTTTCCAGGCATCCTCCCGTGCCGGAAGCGTTTCTTGTCCCCGCTTCTCAATGAAATAGGAATAATTACCGTCGTAGTGATGGATGGCTCCGTCCCGGAGTTCAAACACTCGGTTGACAAGCCGGTCAAGAAAATAACGGTCGTGTGAAACAATCGCCACAGTGCCGTGATAGTGAATCAGGGCGTCTTGAAAAACCTCCTTGGTTTTGATGTCCAGATGGTTGGTCGGTTCATCCAGAATTAAAAAATTGGTGTCCAAAAGCATGATTTTCAAAAGGGCGAGACGCGATTTTTCCCCGCCGGACAGAACCGCCACGGGCTTGAAAATATCGTCGCCGGAAAAGAGAAAGGCCCCCAGGAGATTTCGTTTCACTTGGTCGGATGCGCCGGTCGGCAAGGAATTGATTTCTTCCCAGACGGTATTTTCATAATGGAGATTCTGGGCGCTTTCTTGGGAAAAGAAAGCCATGTTCACGCCGTCTCCATATTGTATCAATCCGCGGGAAGGCTGTTCGGAAAGGCTCAACAGGCGTGAAAGGGTTGATTTTCCCGAACCGTTCACGCCGACAAAAGCCACTTTGTCGCCGCGGAACAAAGTGAAATGGATATTTTCAAAGACCGTCAGGTCGCCGTAACGATGCGCCAGATCCCGCACCTTCACCACTTCTCTGGCGCTTTTCTTTGCCTCGGGGAAATGCATCACGACGGATTTTGTCTTCCCCTCCATCCTGACTTCGGCAAATTTCTCCAGCATTTTGATGCGGCTCTGCACCTGAGCGGCTTTGGTGGCCTTATAGCGGAAACGCTCCACGAACTCCTCTGTCTTTTTGATTTGCGCCTTTTGCAACTCCATGGTTTTTCTCAAAGCAGCCAGGCGCCTTTCCTTTTCCTCAAGATAAAAGGAGTAATTCCCCTTATACAGATGGATCGTCCCCGAGGAAAGTTCCGCAATCTGCGTGGTAATCTTATCCAGAAAGAAACGGTCATGCGACACAACGATGAGGGTCCCGGCGTAATCCTTCAGATACGCCTCCAGCCATTCCATGCTTTCCGTATCCAGATGATTGGTCGGTTCGTCCAGAAGCATGATCTCCGGTCCGGCCAGCAAAATGGATGTCAGCAAAATGCGCATTTTCCAGCCGCCGGAGAACGCATCGCAATTCTGCGCGAAATCATTTTCGCGGAAACCGAATCCTTTCAGAAACTGTTTGGCTTTGGCCTCAAACGCGTAACCGTCCATAACGGCGAATCGGGAAAGCGCGTCGGAATAGGCTTGCGATAACATGTTGTAGGGAGATGTGTTGGGCCTGACCTGCGACAACCGACGCTCCAGGTCGCGGATGGATTCCTCCAGGGCCGCCAATCCGCTTCTTTGCTTCAGAAAATCCATCAGGGGAACGGGCTCGAGTTCCGCCAGGTCCTGCGGCAGATAGCCGATTTGTATGTTCTTTTTACCGGCAATCTCTATTGCGCCGGCCTCCGGGTGCACCTGTCCCAAAATCATCCGAAAAAGCGTCGTCTTGCCGGCACCGTTTTCACCCACCAGTCCAATGCGGTTTTTCGGATGAATTGTCCAATTGAGATTATCGAACAGCTTCTTATCCAGAAAGGACAAACTGACGTTGCGGAAATAAATCACTTTAAAAAAGCCCCTAACATCGCTTCTTTTATAGGGAAGATTTTTCAAGATGTCAATTTGGATATGACAGGTCAGCGCTTCGTGCGGAAAACAAGCTTTAAGGGCACATGGTCAAACCCAAACTGTTCACGGATCTGATTCATCAGATAGCGCTTATAGGAAAAATGAATGCCCTGCGCGTGGCTCACAAAAAAAACAAAGGTGGGCGGCTTGATATCCGTTTGCGTGGCGTAGAAAATCTGAATCGGTTTGTTCCGATATCGGGGGGCTGGATTTTTCTGCACGGATTTCTCGATCAACGCGTTCAGCGAAGCCGTCGGTATTCTTTTGGTGTATTGCTCGTAGACACGGTCCGCCAGCTCAAAGATTTTCGATGCGCGCTGCCCCGTCGCGGCGGAAACAAACATAATCGGGGCAAAATCCATAAATTTGACTTTCTGCCGGATGTCCTCGACATATCGGCCCACGGCGGCATTGTCCTTTTTGATCTTATCCCATTTGTTGACAACGATAATGCAGACCTTGCCGCGCTCATAGGCCAGGCCGATGATTTTGACATCCTGCTCGGTGATCCCTTCCTCGGCGTCGATCAAGGTCAGCGCCACATCGCAGCGGCTGATGGATTTCAGGGCCTGAACGACGCTGTATTTTTCCAGCGCCTGACTGATTTTGCTTTTTCGGCGGATGCCCGCCGTGTCAATGAGGAGATATTTTTTTCCATGAACCTTGACCGTGGAATCAATCGCGTCGCGGGTCGTGCCCGGCACGGGATTGGCGATATTCCGGGGCTCGCCCAAAATTCGATTCACCAATGATGATTTCCCGACGTTGGGCCTGCCGACGATGGCGATAGCCATCACGGCTTCTTCTTTCTCCTCTTCAGCGCCTTCGGGAAAATCACGCACCACCTCTCGCAAAAGTTCGTCCACGCCGATCCCATGCTGGGCGGAAATGGGATAAATGTCATCCACGCCAAGACGGAAAAAATCAGGAAGCATCGCTTTGTGACGCTCACCGTCAACCTTGTTGGCCGCATAAAACACCTTTTTGTTTTTCCCCCTCAGCTGCTTAGCGATTTCCTCGTCGGAAACGGTCAGCCCCTCCTGACCGTCCATCAAAAATACAATCACATCCGCTTCTTCTATGGCCAGATTCGTCTGTTCGCGCATCTGCACGAGAATTTCCTCCTCCGAGCAGGGTTCAAAGCCTCCGGTATCAATCAGGGTGAATTTCTTTTCATCATAAACGCAATCCATGTAATTGCGGTCTCGCGTGGCTCCGGGTTCATCAATGACAATCGCCTTCTGCTTCCCTGCGATTCTGTTGAAAAGCGTGGATTTACCGACATTGGGGCGGCCGATAATCGCTATGACCGGCTTTAACTTCATAGACAACCTCAACGTTTCAGAATTCCGAATTCCCGCAGCATTTTATCGGATGTGGTCCATTCTTTACGCACGCGAACAAATAATTCCAGAAACACCTTCGCACCGAAAAGATTTTCCATGTCCTTGCGGGCCTCCGTGCCGATGGTCTTGAGCATCGCTCCCTTCCTGCCGATGACGATGGCCTTTTGCGAATCCCGCTCCACGTTGATGGTCGCCCGAATATGAATGACATTTTTGGCTTCATCTTCCGTAAAGGAATCAATCTCCACTGCTGTAGAATAGGGAATTTCCTGCTTGGTATGCAGCGTTATTTTCTCCCGGATAAATTCCGCGGCAATAAATCTTTCCGTGGCGTCCGTCTGAATATCGTCGGGATAATATTTGGGGCCTTCCGGAAGCATATCTTTTACGGCGCTCAATAACTCATCAACGCCGTAACCGGTCAACGCGGAAATGGGAAAAATTTCCTGATATTCATAAAGCTTTCGAAATTGATCCATCAGGGGAAGAAGAAATTTTTTTTCCATCACATCAATCTTATTCATCGCCAAAATGACCGGCACTTTTATTTGTCCCAGTGACTCAATCAGAAACAAATCTTGCGGATGCGCGCCTGCGTTGGCTTCTATGAGCATTAACAGCACGTCGACGCTTCCGATGGTTTCCCGCGCGGTCTGAACCATGGCCCGATTCAACGGCGTCTTGGGTTGGTGTATTCCCGGCGTGTCCAGAAAAATCAGCTGGGCGTCAGGATAATTTTTGATGCCGGTGATCCGGTTGCGGGTGGTTTGCGGCTTGGGGGTAATGATGGATATTTTGTCGCCCAAAATGGCGTTGAACAGCGTGGACTTGCCCACGTTCGGCCGCCCCACGATCCCGATAAACCCCGATCTAAACATACGCCCCCTGCTCCTCATGGATTCCCGGAATTCTCACGCTGCAGGCGGCACCGCCGTCCGCCAACAACGTGATCTCGCCTCTTTTCTGTTGATGCGAAGACTCTACGACGAAATCTGTAAACGGGCAAAGCGCTTTTATCGCCGCTAAATTCATCTTATGATGACCGCAAAAACAGGACACATCCCGGCCGGATAAAATAAATTTAAGATTGGTTACCCGGAAAGACAACCGCTCCAGGAGTTTCATCGTGTATTCCAAAAAAACAGCGGACAGCACCAGACTGCCGAAAGCGGGATGAAGCGGACCGGCCAAAACATTGCCGGGTTCGGCCATCTCTGGCGTTTCATGCAAGCCCATCCTGATGACCCCGATGCCCGCTTCGGTCAGCCTGACCCACGCCGTTTTGCACAGCTGCACAGCCTGCTGAAGATCCAGGGGCCGGTAATCGCCCCGCAGAAACATTTCCGCCAGCCGCGTTTCCTTCAAGACAACAACGGGGTGAATCCTGACGGTGTCGGGCTTGAGCCGGATGGTTTGATCCAGGGAGTGGTAAAAACCCTCTTCCGTATCCTGGGGAAGCCCGACCATGAGATGCAATCCCGTGCGGAAACCATTTTCCTTCAAGAGGCAAACGGCCCTTTCCGTATCGGCGGCCAAATGCCCTCTCTGCGCCTGTCTCAAAACCTCGTCAACGAACGACTGAGCCCCGATTTCCACCGTTTTAACTCCATATTTTCTCAGCAGGGGCAGCGCATCGCCGGTGATGTCGTCGGGCCGAGTTGAAATTCTGATGGAATCAATGAATCCCTCTTCAACATACTTATATGCCCATGAAAGCAACTGCTCCTGGTAGACGACATCGGCGCCCGTAAAACTGCCACCATAGAAGGCCACTTCCACTTTTCTGGATGGGTCCCGCTTCCACGCCAGAGACGCGCGGACTTCCCTGTCGAGTGAGTCCTGGGTCAATCTTCGCGGAAAATCGCCGGCCGATATGCGTTGATTGCAAAAGACACAACGATACGGACAGCCCTCATTCATCATGAAGAAAGGAATGATGAAGGGACTTGTCACAATCCTTTTACCTGTTTTCTTCATTTTTCAGCATTTCCCATATCTGTTTTGCCGCCTGCTGTTGGGCCTCCTTTTTGCTCGTGCCCGTCCCCCTGGCCTTACAGCCATCCTGAACCGACACTTCCACCGTAAAAATCCTGGCGTGTTCCGGTCCATCCGATTTGATCAACGTATAAACCGGCAATGTCTTGTATTGCTTCTGACAAAACTCCTGCAGGGCGGTCTTGTAATCAAAATAGAAATCCAGCAAATTCATTTTTGCCAGCGCGGTTTCAATGAGCCTGTCCAGAACCCTTTGGGTCGTTGCAAAATCGGCATCCAAGAACACGGCGGCAATGACCGCTTCTAAAGCATCGGCCAGCAAAGTTTTTTTCTCGCGGCTTCCGGAGAGTTCTTCTCCTCGACCCAGTAAGAGACCCGTACCGAGATCCAAAAACCCAGCGATCCTGGCCAGGTTTTTTTCGTTAACCAATGCCGCGCGGAGTCGAGTCAACTGGCCTTCTGGAAAATGCTCATATTTCTTAAAGATGAAATCACTGACGCATAAACCCAGCACAGCGTCACCCAGAAATTCCAGCCTCTCGTTATCCTCTAAGGATCCCTGAGGGTTTTCGTTGACATAGGATTTATGCGTCAGCGCCTGGGAAAACAGGCTGATATTTTGGAAACAATATCCCAGTTTCTTCTCAAGTTTATGCAAAAGCAACTGTCTTTCTTGATCGATTTCCAAACTTTTCATGTCCAATCCATCATGCGGTAAGGTGTTTTCTTCTTACGGGAAAAACACCTGATTCGCAACATATAAGTTCCTCAAAGCGTTTGGGCTTATTTCACCCAGATTTTATTGATTGATTAATAGCCGATTCGTGATAAAATTACAAAAAAATTCGGGAAAAAGGAGAAAGGATCATGGACGCGGTCGTAAGCTATTTTAGCGCTCATCCGATGGTCTTGGCGATCGGAATTTTTCTCATCGTCATATTTGTCCTGAACTTTATCTTCAAAAGCCTGTTCAAACTCATCTTGGTGGTTCTTGCCATTTTGATAGCGACCATCGGCTATTACTACATCACCGATCCCCAAAAAATTCCCCAGCCGATCCAGGGAGTGGCCGAAGCAGTAAAATCGGGAGTTGACGACTTCGTTGACAAGAGCAAGAGTTTTTACGAGGACAGCAAAAATCTCTATAAAAAAGGCAAAGAAGCACCCGGAGACGTCAACAAGCTACTGAAAAAATCGGAAGAGGAAGTCGGCAAAAAATAATCGCCGTTAAAGCAGGTTGATTTCCATCGCGCGGACCGGGCAGGCGGAAACGCACAGTTCACACCCGTTGCATTTTTCCGGATCAAACAGAACCCGCTGGGTCTTGACCTCAAAATACAAAGCGCCAGTCGGACAGAAACCGGTGCAGGCTCCGCAGTGAACGCATTTATTGGCATTCTGACTGACGCTTTTGGAAAGCGGCTCCACCTTGAGCCCCATTTCTTTGAGAAACCGAATGCCGTTATCAAAATTCTCACGGGAACCGCTCAATTCCAAAACGATGACGCCTTCACGCTTCGGAAAAATTCTGGCCTTTAAAATGTTAAAAACAAGATTATGCTGCTTCACCAGCTGATAAATAACTGGCTGCTGAACAGTTTCCGGCGTGTAATGAATAACAATCTTTTTTGAATACATATTTCAAACCCAATGAAATATTTAAAAGACTAAGATATAGAAAAAATATTGTCAAGGTAATTTGCTTCTCTTCAAAACATTGATCGGTGAAAATTTAAACGGTTTCCAAAAGTTCGGACCAACGGATTTTTTTGAAAGTTTTATGTAGCGGATGGTCATCTTCTACCAGACGATACTCATAGCGAACAAAAATTTCATCGGCAATGTTCTTGACTTCTCCAGGATCCACCACGTCATCATTTTTGCCGTGGTAAATAATCGCCGGCACTTTCAATTTTTTGCCGGGTTTCCTCTGAAATTCGGGAAGATTCAGTGCCGGAGCCAGCAAAATCAATTTTTTTATTTTTCCCTCGTGTTCCATCGCGTATTGAACAGCCATCAAACCACCATAACTGGAACCCACAAGGATTAGATTATTTTTATTTTCCAGTAGTTTCTGCAGTTTCTTCATTCGGGTCGAAAAATCCCCCGTAAAATCTTCTATCACCATTCCGGGAAAATGACAGGCGAAAAAACGTCCTTTTGTTCCGTGGGCCGTGCTTTCTAAACCATGAATGAAAACCAGCGTATTTCTGTTTCCCATAAAAATGAACCTCTCTAAAGAATTGCATTGTGTTACCGCCGACGGTGTGCTATCAATGCCCCGATTTTATGAAGGAGCGTGATGATGGCATTGGTTTTACCCTTTAAGGCGGTGCGTCCGCAACAAAAATTTGCAGCACAAGTGGCTGCTCTGCCCTATGATGTCATGACCAGAGAGGAAGCAAAAAAAGCCGTCGGGGGCAGCCCGCTGAGTTTCATGCATGTGGAAAAATCTGAAGTTGACGTTCCGGACGGAACGCCGACTCACGACGATTTGATTTACCTTACGGCAAAACGCAACTTCATCGACATGAGGATCAAAGGAATCCTGATTCAGGATGAGAAACCGTGTTTTTATGTGTACAGACAGAAAATGGGCTCGCGGATTCAAACAGGCATCGTCGGTTTGATGAGCGCAAAAGACTATGATGAGGGAAAAATCAAAAAACACGAACTGACCAGAAAAGACAAGGAAGAGGACCGCATCAGACACATTGACACCGTCAACGCCCAAACCGGTCCGGTTTTTATCGCCTACCGCGAAAGGCCGAAACTCGATGAAATCGTCCGTCAGATCACCACTGGCGCTCCGGAGTATGATTTTGTCTCCGACGACGGCATTGCTCACACGGTGTGGGTTGTTGAGGATACGCAAACGGTAGAGAATATCAAAAAAGAATTCCATGCCGTTGATACCCTCTACATTGCGGACGGCCATCACCGCGCCGCCGCCGCCGCCGCGGTGGCCAAAAAAAGACGCACCCGGGGAACACCGGGCGACGGTCTCCCCGAATGCGAGCTTGTTTTGGCCGTGTTTTTTCCCCACTCCCAGCTGAAGGTAATGGATTACAACCGCGCGGTGAAGGACTTAAACGGCTTGACGCCGGATCAATTCATCGAGAAAATCAGCTCCGCTTTCACGGTCACGGGAGATTTCCAGGAAAGAGCTCCGCAACAGCTCCACGACTTCGGCATGTATCTGGGCGGCCGATGGTACAAGCTGACCGCCCGAAGGGGCACCTATGACGAAACCGATCCGGTGGCCAGTCTGGATGCCTCCATCCTTCAGGAAAATCTTCTGGGTCCTGTTCTGGGCATCAAAGATCCCCGCACCGATGAACGAATCAAATTCATCGGCGGCATCCGGGGCATGGATGAACTGGAAAAACTGGTCAATCAAGAAGGCTACGCGGTTTCCTTCTCGCTTTATCCCACAACCATGGAGCAGATTATCCGAGTCGCCGATGCCGGAGCCATCATGCCGCCCAAATCCACGTGGTTTGAACCGAAATTGCGCAGCGGACTTTTCACCCACAAACTGGATGGATGATCCCCCCTTTGTGTTATGGAAGAAGAAACGCTCGATGAAATTCTCAACGGTCAAATCAAAGTCTTCCAGAACAAAAAGGGCTATCGTTTTTCCATTGATTCCCTGTTGCTCGCCCATTTTATCGCCTTGAAGCCCCGCGCAAAAATCCTTGAACTCGGCTGCGGCAGCGGCGTGATTCTCCTAATCCTGGCCAAACGTTTTCCCCGGTTGAAATTCACCGGTTTAGAAATTCAGGACCACCTTGTTTTATTGGCTCAAAGAAATGTTCAACTCAACCGTCTCGAAAACAACGTGAATATCATTGGAGGAGACGCGAAGGAGATAAGGAAAATCTTTCCATCCAACACTTTTGACGCCGTTTATTTCAATCCGCCATACCGCAAATTGAATTCCGGAAAAATGAATCCGCATCTGGAAAAGGCCATCGCCCGGCACGAAATCAAAGGATCGCTGGAAGTGTTCTTGATGGCCGCGCAATATCTGTTAAAGGAAACGGGTTCTGTTTTTGCCATTTATCCGGCGAAACGACTGGTAGAACTTGTTTACCTGTTCCGTCGGAGCCGAATGGAACCCAAGAGGATGAAGATGGTCTTTTCCGACACAGCCTCCGATGCGACCTTCACTTTAGTGGAGGGGAAAAAAGGATCCGGCGAAGAACTCAAGCTGGAACCGCCGCTCTTCATCTATGAAGAAAACAAGTGTTACTCAAAAGAAACTCTTAAGATATTTCACGAACTTTCCGTTGCTCCCTCTGACGGCGGCGGCTGATTTCCAGTTGCATCACCCGCTTGAGTATCTCAGCCAGCTCGCGATCAGCGAGTGTTTCCGTGCACTGTGCGATTATTTCGCGGTCCCGCTTTTTAAGACCTTTCATCGGCACCGAAAGAATACCGTGTTTTTCCCTTTCCTTCTCCTCATGAAGTTGATACCCCACGTGAAAACGGATTTCCCGTACCAGCTGTTTTCCCGATAATTGATTCAATTTTTCCAGGACTTCCTGTTTCATGAAATGAAGCTGCTGCACCCAAACCGAAGAAACCGTTCTGACAAACAAAATGCCATTTTTAAAGCAATCCGGCTGTGTTTTTGAGGCAATCTGATCGCCGACGGCTTGTGACCACAGTTTGCGCAACAAGTTCTCCTCCATCCTCTCTGCCATGCCTTTTCTTTTCATGGCGGCAAAAAGAATATCTCCGATGGCGATCAGCTGCGGCTGTTTTTTTCTTCTCATGGAAATTTTTATGACACAAACATCAAAATTGGTCAAGGAGCACAAAAAAAAAGCGGAGAGATAAAAATCTCCCCGCCCGTTATTGACCCGATCCTTTTTTAGACAGCAAAGGATTCTTCAGGAATGTTCATAGCGCTCTGTTCATCCTGCTTGATGTTTTCCAGATGTGCGGGAACAAGGGCCGTAATTCGGTTAATGAAGAACCGGGCACCCTCAATCTTGCCGCGATAGAAAGCTTTCTCCATCTCCGGCGTATCCGCAGCAAAGAACTTCGGCAATGCAATCGTAGCCATTTTGAGGTGCAGCCAGCCCACAATAGCATCGCCCAGACAGGTCAGATAATCGCAGGCGCCGATCAGCGGAACGAAAGGCGTCGTCTTGATCATCTTCGAGAAGGCCAGAGCGGTTTCACCGCAACCATTCAGAGCCTTTTCTACGACTTCCGCTTCCTTCTTGAAGGCATCAACCTTCTTGGCTTCGTCCACGTCTTGTTTAATGTAATTAAACAGGTTCATGAAGTAGGCGCCTTTTTTCAGACCCAGTTTGCGTCCGAGCAGGTCAAGAGCCTGAATACCGTTGGTGCCTTCATAAATCTGGTTGATCTTGTTGTCTCTCATCATCTGCTCGACCGGATATTCACGGCAGAAACCGTATCCGCCGTAGGTCTGAACGGCAAGTTCCGTCACTTCCTGACCTCTGTCCGTGCAGTAGGCTTTGACGATCGGCGTAAGCACTTCAATCATGCCATGCCAGTATTCGTGTTCCTTCTCCATTTCTTCTTTATTCACGTTGGGATCCATCGCCAACGCCCACATCGCATTGATTTCTTTGTCCATGCAGTAGTAGCAGAACAGCGCAAGCGCTCGTAAACCTTCCGATATGGATTTCATTCTGATGAGCATTCTGCGAACGTCCGGATGCTGAATAATCGGAACAGCCGGCGCATTTTCATCTTTCAGGGCCATCGCGATGATGTTCTGTCCCTGAATTCTCTGTTTGGCATAATCCAGCGCATGCAAATAAGCAGCCATGGACAGCGAAGCGCCCATCATGCCGACGCCCTGACGTTCTTCGTTCATCATGACGAACATGATCGGCATACCCTGACGTTCCTCGCCCATCAGATAACCGATGCACTTGTTATCCGAACCGAAGTTCAAGGTACAGGTGGCATTGCCGTGGATACCCATCTTGCTTTCGATGTTACCGCACTGCACATCGTTGGGTTCCAGCAGTTCGCCCTTTTCATTGAACCGAATCTTGGGAACCATGAAAATCGAGATACCTTTTGTGCCTTTGGGGTCGCCTTCAATTCTGGCCAGAACGGGATGAATAATGTTCGGGGTCAGGTCATGATCCCCGGCGGAGATGAAGCTCTTGGTGCCGACGATGGAATAGGTTCCATCCGGATTTCTCTTGGCGCTTGTCTTCAACGCTCCGACGTCAGAACCGGCGCCCGGCTCCGTCAGACACATAGTTCCAGCCCATTCTCCGGAGTAGGTTTTCTCCAAAACCACTTTTTTCAACGGATTGTCGTTGGGCAGGAACTGCTCAAACAATCTTGCCGCTCCATGGGTCAGACCGGGATACATTACGAACGCCTGATTGCAGGCCAAAAACATATTGGCGCAAGCGGCCGCGATGACCGCGGGAAATCCCTGACCGCCGACTTCCGGCTGGTCAGCCATGGCCAAATATCCAGCTTCGCAATAAAGTTTCCAAAGCCTTTTATACGCTTCAGGTGTTGTTACTTTACCTTTTTCAAATGTTGCTTCAACCGGTTTGCGATGAACTTCGTCGGGATAGGTCGGGGCAAGTTCCTGCTCGGCAAATTTTGCCGCCTGATCCAAAGCCATATTACAGGTATCAGCATCGAAATCTGTATAACGGCCATGACCGAGTAATTGCTCCTGTATCTTGAACAACTCAAACAATTGGAATTTAATATCCCTTAAATCAACCCACTGACTCGCCATATTATCCTCCTTAACTTTTTAGTTGGTTATATTTTTTGCTCTTTAAAATTAACGAGCTACTTCCTTGCTCATTCTGGAAATATTTGACTGTCAGTTTAATAAAAATCCGACCCAGCAATAACACCATGACTGAAAGTCAGTTTTGGGTTCTTATACATCTCAAAAACATTGATGTCAACAATTATGTATCCTTAAAGATGATTTTTTTTAAAGGAAATGTGAATCTAAATAAAATAAAAAATATCAATAACTTAAAAATATATTTGTGTGGCGGTGTTTTATAATCATGCAATAAAATACCGCATCCCCTGAAAGAGGAGCAAAAACATAAATTGAAAAACGGCATTTTTAACTTTTGGATTGCTGGAAAAAAATCCTTTGCCTTATCTATCGACCGCCAGATAATATTCGGAAATTTCGTAAATCGCATAGTCCATCATCAGCATAATTCTCATAATACTGTCTATGGCCTGGCTGTGTTCGATGGCGTTGATGAAGATCGCTTGAAAATCAGCAAAAAGCCACATCTGGCGGCGCATCAGCACCAACGCGTATATGGATTCGTGAAGAGGGATGCCCATTGCGTGACATTTTTTTGCGTACTTATAAAAATATTCTTTGGTGACCGTGAACCGATCGTCAGGCACCAGTAATTTTCTCAAGTTTTGATAAAAGTCCACCGCATAAACAATTAATTTTTCCTTTGGAATATTCTGATAATGAGGAGTTCTTTTATTTTTCTGAACCTCTGCAGCCCAATACCTGGCGATCTCTTCAGCGTTTTGCTCGGTCACATCAAGAAGTTTTATGGAATCTACCATGGCGGATCTCCTTTCTTTTTTAGCAATGATATAAAAAACGTTACGATATTACTTCTTATTCTTTTTCATGAGTTCCTGATATTCTTTCGTCACTTCATAAGAGGCGTAATCAAACAGCAAAATGGTTCTGCCCAGCGTGTCCATTGCCTGCATCTGATCAATGCTCGACGTAAATATGGCCTGAAATTCCGCATATAACCAGATATGCCTTCTCATAAGCACCAGGGCATACAACGTCTCATTCAGCGGAATTCCCAATGCGTAACTATCCTGGGCGTAGCTTCTGAAATACCGCAAAACATCATCCGTAATTTTTTCATCCAGAAACATTTTACTGAAATTCTGATAAAATCTCACGCAGTGATAAATGATCACCTCTTCGTCCAATTTTCGGTAACTGGGGGTCTTGGAATTCGCTTTTACGTCTTTCGCCCATCGTTGCGCGATTTTAGCCGCATGTTTTTCGGCCAGTTCCACATACTTAATGGCGTAACTTTTCATACCCGCCTCCTTTCGATGTTCATGATTAAATAATTTCTTTTTTTATAATATAAAACATGGCTCTGTATTTGACAATGTTTTTTTAAATTTTATTTCAAATACAGCGTTTCAATCCCACAGAGCAAGACTGCCCTCAAGATTTCCTTGACATACCCAACCGAAATTTTTATAGTTCACAACCAAAATATCCCATCTCGTTTCCAACAAAAAAATAAAGGAGAAAAATCTTGCGATGAAGATGAAAAAGCTGGTTTTAATCTCTGTGACATGTATGATTCTTCTAACAACAGGCTGCGCTTATTTGGGCATGAACACCATTCCGCTGCAGGATTTAAAGGCCAAATACGCCGACTCGGAATCAAAAATCATTCATATCGACGACATGGATATCCACTACAAAGACGAGGGCCAGGGACCCGTATTAATTTTGCTGCACGGCGTCTGCGCGTCCTTGCACACCTGGGACGGTTGGGTGCAAAGACTCAAAGGCCATTATCGCATTATCCGGCTGGACATACCGGGATTCGGAATTACCGGTCCGGCGGCTGACCCGTCGCTTTACCAGATTGAACCCGCTGTGGATCTCTTTGAAAAGCTTGTCGATGAAATGAAGCTCGAGAAGTTTTACCTTGCCGGGAACTCGCTCGGCGGGTATATCGCCTGGAATTACACGCTCAAACATCCTGACAAAGTGGAAAAACTTATTTTGATAGATTCCGTGGGGTTCCCCCAGCCGCTGCCTTGGCTTTTGTCTTTTGCCAGCAATCCCGTTATCCGCCCATTCGCCCGCCATATGATGCCCCGGTTTTTGTTCGATATGGCAGTCAAGGAAGTTTTCGGTGATCCGTCAAAAGTCACGAAAGAATTGAGAGACCGCTATTTCGAACTGGCCATGAGAGAAGGCAACAAAGGCTCATACGTGGAAGTTTTCACGGTCATGAGGAAACTCTGCAAAAACGAAAATCTCTCCAAGGGAATCCGTGACATCAAAACTCCAACGCTGGTCATGTGGGGAACAAAAGACAAGTGGATACCCTTCAAATATTTTGAGAACTGGAAAAGAGAGTTGCCCAGCGCCAGATTCATTCAATACGAAGGCGCCGGACACACGCCCATGGAAGAAATTCCGGATGAAACGGCGCGCGACGCGTATTATTTTCTTTCCGGGAAGCTTTAAACGATTGGCTTAAAAAATCCAATTATTTTACTGTCGAAAAAAAGGGAGCTCGATGAAGTCACCCGAGCTCCCTTTTGATTTGATTCGCCCCAGCAGCGGGATTACACTCTGCTCAACATGGTCGCTCCGGCATTGCCGAAAGCGCCGCACAGAGAAGCCACGCCGTATTTGGCATCTTTGAAATCCGTCTTCATGATATTATGCAGCGTCACCAGGATGCGGCATCCGCTTTCTCCCAACGGATGACCCAGCGCCAAAGCGCCGCCCCAGACATTGACATTGTCAAAAGGCGCGTTCTGCGCGATGCCCAATTCTCTCAGGCAGGCCAATGACTGGCTGGCGAAAGCTTCATTGAGCTCCCACACACCGATGTCGCTGACTTTCTTGCCCGTGCGCTCCAGCAGTCTCTTCACGGCGGGAACAGGACCCATGCCCATGATCGTGGGATCGCAACCGCCCAAGGCGCCGGCTTCGTATTTAATGCTGTAAGAGAGACCGAGCTTGTCCGCCTTGGAGCGTTCCATCAACAGCAGAGCGGCGGCGCCGATGGTCAAAGGCGAAGAGGTGGCTGCCGTAACGGTTCCATCCGGTTTGAAAGCGGGCTTCATCGTCGCCATCTGTTCCATGGAAATGTCGCCGCGAATCCACTGATCGGTATCCACCATGAAGGGCGTGCCGTCATCTTTGAGTCCCTCGATGGGAATGATTTCGTTCTTGAATTTTCCGGCTTTTGTCGCCGCATCGGCTTTTTTGTGGCTCCAGAAAGCCATCGTTTCCATATCCACGCGGCTGATTTTGTACATTTCGGCAACTTTTTCAGCGGTGGCGCCCATGGGCAGGTCAAGAATGTTGTAACGATTGGCCAGACGCGGAGGGAAATCCATATGCATGGCCATGAAGACTTTCTGCATGTCTTCCACGCCGGCGGCTATGTAAACGTCGCCTTCACCGCACATGATGGCGCGTGCGGCATGCTGGGTCGCCGCCATTCCGGAAGGACACTGCATCGTCAGAGTGTTGGTCGGAACCGATTCCGGAAATCCGCCGGCCAGCCAGGCCAGACGTCCGATGTCGTTCTGCATGCCTGTAATGTTGGCGCAACCGACGAACACGGATTCGACATCTTCCGGTTTGATTTTGGGATTGCGGGCGAACAAACCGTCATACACTTTGGTCAGAACTTCGTCCGGCCTTAAGGCTCTGAACCAGCCTTTTTCATTGTGAGCCCGAGAATTAGCGGACCTTACACCATCGATAATTACACATTCACGCATTTTATAGCCTCCTCTTTAGTTATTGTTTTATTTTTCATCAAACAAAGCGCACAATGATCAATACAAGACTCATCGAAGAACGGCTTTTTACAACCCTCATAGGGATAATGAGGATTTTCCTCCGCTTACCTAAGGACCTGGAAGCCACTTGCCCAAAATCAACAGCAGATAAAAGCCTCGATTATCCTGTACTTTTACACATTACGCTTTTTGACGGCGGAAGTATAAGCACAAAGAAATTCCATGTCAATAAAATTTTACTGCCGGTCATAATTTCATGATTCTTTTGATGAAATGATGAGGATTGCGAAATTCAATTATATGAAATTATTCATTGTTTTAACTATATCCTCATCCAGGTCGGCTCCTCTGGATTCATAGTCATCAACAATGGTTTTCAATTTCGCATAAATTTCTTTTTGAGCCAGATCATCCGTCTTATGGAAAGCGCCGAGCCGCCTTCCCAGCCGGAAAATCAGCCTGTCTTTTGGAGATAGTTCAAAATATTTTCTTGTGACCGACAGTATTTTTTCTTTGTCTTCGGGCAATTTCCCTTCGATATTTTCTAGAAGATTTAAAATATGATCGCTGACAATATGCGTCCCATGAACTTCCAGATTTTCCATAAACAGCTGGATCTCCCCGATAATGTCATCGTCATTGAGCGGCTCGAAAGCACCTGCCTGCTTCAGTTCATCCAGTTTCGTCCCCGGCACGATATGAAGCGTCCGCAGGCGGATGAAATCCGGATTGATTTCATTTAAAACCCTTGCGGTATCGATAGCGTGCCGCAAGCTGAATTTTTTCCCCCCGAGCCCGGGCATCACGTATTCACTCAGCTCAATGCCACCCTGCTTGACATTCAAGCCGGCTTTAACGTGGTCAGCCACCGTCACGCCCTTGTGAATCAACGATAAAACTTCGTCGCAGCCGCTTTCCATCCCGATGTGAATGCGCGTCAGGCCGGCTTGCTTCAGTTGCTTGAACTCTTCCGGTGTCTTTCTCGCCGCCGTATGCGACCGGCAATAGGAAGTGATTCTTTTGACGTTTGGAAATTTTTCTTTCAAGAAATTGAGAATTTCCAGGAGATCCGCCGTTTTCAGAATCAGTGAATTGGCGTCCTGTAGAAAAACGTTCTCGCCGCCGAAATAAAGCCAGGCCGCCACCGCAATGCAATGATCATCCTGATAATCTCTGCTGCCGTAAATATACCGAAGGACGTTGCGATTCACCGCCCCACCCTCCCCCAGCCGCCAGGAAAGTTGGACAATCTCATCTGCGATATCTTTCATGGACTGGATGTCTTGTTTGACTTCTTCGACTCTTCTTAATTCGAATTTGGCGCCCTGATAGGTATGACAGAAAGCGCACTTATTCCACGGACAATTCCTCGTCACGCGGATCAAGAGACTGTTGGCCTCACTGGGGGGCCGGATCGGCCCCTGCTCAAAGCGATGCTTCATGGTTTCTCCTCAAATTTATAGCAAGTCTAATATATTGACTTTTTGCTGTTTGGCAAGGATGCCGGGGGAGATTAAGGCAGATAGGCAAGCGGATCGACGGCTTTGCCTTTCAGGCGGATCTCAAAGTTGATGAACGCGTCGCCGTTTTCATCTTGCTTTCCAGCCAACGCAATGACTTCCCCTTTTTTGACCTGCTGGTCCATACCCACCAATCTTTTCTGAAGATGGGTGTAGACGGTGGCATAATGGTTTCTGTGCCGGATGATGATGGTCTCGCCATAATTTTTCAAGTAAGAGGAAAAGATCACGCGACCTGCAGCGGCCGCTTTTATTTTGGCCCTATCCCGGATGACAATTTTAATCCAGTTATGAAAAGTCTTGTTCGGCTGTTTTCCAAAACCTGTCGCGACCACCCCTTTCACCGGCCACATAAAGGTTTTCTTATCTGATGCCGTCTGCGCGGGCGATGGATAAGGCCGAAGGTCCTTCTCTTCCTTGCTCAAGTCTTTTGCTGGAGATTCTTTCCTCCACTCCTCCTTCTTTCCGGCTGCGGATTCAAGGGATGTTTTCCCGGACGGCCGGATGCTTTTTTCCGATGTTTTCGTGGATTCGCCGGCTAGACCCTTACCGCCTTCCGCTTCTTTGTTTGGGAGATGAGAAATGGCGCCGGCTGAGTCTTTTGGAGAAGAGGGATTCATTGCCGGCGTCGTTCTCTCCACGGGCGGTATGTCTTCAATAACACCGGCAGCGTTGGGAATGAACAATACCGCTCCTTCCTTGATGGCGTTGACATCTTCAATCCCGTTGATTCTTGCCAGTTCCTGAACCTCGATATTGTAGGCACGGGCGATGCTAAAGAGTGTTTCCTGTTTTTTCACCAGGTGATAGACACCGGCGGCCATCGCCTGCCGCGGACAGGACAGGCAACAAAGGTTTAAAAAAAACAAGACCAGAAAAATAAAAATTTTCGGTTTGCTCGAACAATTCACCGTTTCCACCCGCTTTCCCCGATCAGACTGACGAAACGGCATCCCCCCAAATCTTCCTTGATGATTTCCTGCGGATTTTCCGGAGAACGGGTAAACCGATACAGCGTCTGGACGTCTCGCCCGCCGACGGGCACAACCATTTTCCCTCCCACGGCAAGTTGGTCGAGCAGGTAACGGGGAACATCCGGCGCCGCCGCCGTGACAATAATCCCGTCGAAGGGCGCCTCTTCCCGCCAGCCGTAAGAACCGTCACCCACCCGAATGGCCACATTATAGAAATTCAGAGCATCCAAAATTTTGCGGGCGTCGGCCGCCAGAGAAGCGATGCGCTCGATGGAAAAAACGCGGTCCGCCAGATAAGCCAGCACGGCTGTCTGGTAGCCCGAACCGGTTCCAATCTCCAGCACCCTTTCCCGTCCCTTGAGCTCCAGGGCCTGCGTCATCAGGGCAACGATATAGGGCTGGGATATCGTCTGATGTTCGCCGATCGGAAGAGGACTGTCATAGTATGCCTGTTCAATCAGGCCCTCATCCACAAAAAGGTGGCGGGGAATCGTTTCCATCGCTTTGAGGACGCGCGGATCGCTGATGCCGCGCGCTTTAATCTGGCTTTCCACCATCCGCAGACGCGGTTTTTTAAATCGGTCCATCACTCATCAACCTGCATCTTGTTTTTCCTGTCCGGAACGCGGTAAATTTTCTCGACCATTTCATGGCGCCTCAACCCCAGCGCCTCGCGCGTGACAATCAGGTAATAGTACTGAAGCCGCGCTTTTTCACGAAAGGTGTTGTACGCGTCAATCAGGCCGTTAATTTCCTCGCAAAATATCTTTTTCTGGCGCAAAAATTCCTCCCAATTCACCTCGCCTTCCAGGGCATTGAGCAGCGACGTTTTGATTTCAATCTCTCCCTCCAGATGCTTCATCTTTTCCAGGACTTCTTCCACTGCCCAGCTTGCGCGGGTCAGAACCGCCGCTTTTTCCCGCAGCAATTCTTCCAGCAAATTGTCCTGCTGGTCTTGCTTTATTTTTTGTATCGTCTTCTGATCCATGGGACATCCCCGGCTCACACGAGCCCGTATCACTTGAACAATTATTTTTCAACCCAAAACGGGATTTGCCGGGAAAAGGAAATCCGCCGCCGTATCGCATCCGGGCATTTCGCCGACAAACCTCTTTTCGATGATGGCAAAATTAATCTTCACCGCAATAAATACAGCCGGATTCCTCGCTTTCCTGAACAATGATTTTACTCAACTGCGGCAATCGGGAATGAAGACGACGCCAAATCCATCTGGCGATGTTCTCGGACGTCGGATTTTCCAATCCGTCAATTTCATTCAAATACCGATGTTCCAGTTCGTCGCGCAGGGGTTGAAACGCTTTCACAATGTCGGCAAAATCCATCACCCACCCGAAACGCGGATCAACCTCGCCCCTGATGTGGATTTCCACCCGAAAGGAGTGGCCGTGCATGCGAGAGCATTTATGCTCCGGCCCGACATGCGGCAGACAATGCGCCGCGTCAAAATGAAACACCTTGAATATCTCCATCAAGCACCGCCTATTTTATTTTTAAAATCTTCTGGATCTGGATACTCAAACGCCATTGGGGATGCGCCAGAACGTATTGCAATGCCAGCGCCGTGTTTCTTTTGATATACCGGCCGGCCAGCGGCTGCAGAAAAAAACAATCAAAATCCATCCTGGCGTATCGTTTTGGTTCCGCACCCTTTTGGGGAAAAACGAGCTTCATCTCCTGCCCCGCGCGCACAACCAGCGGGGCATCCGCCTTGGGGCTGACACAAAGCCAATCGATGCCATCGGGTGGAACAATCGTGCCGTTTGTCTCCAGGGCCACTTCCCATCCCCGTTCATGAAGCAGGGCGACCAAGGAATCATCCACCTGCAACAGAGGCTCGCCGCCGGTTAAAACGACAAACGGCCTCGCTGTTGTCGTCTTCTTTCCCCGCGGCCAAAAGCTTTCCAGTTTATCCGCAAGCCTCCGGCCCGTCGCATACCGCCCGCCTCCCTCTCCGTCACAACCCATAAAATCCGTGTCGCAGAATCGGCAAACCGCTTTTTTCCGATCGGATTCTTTTCCCGACCACAGATTACAGCCGGAAAAACGGCAGAAAACGGCGGGACGCCCAGTATGAAAACCCTCGCCCTGCAGGGAATAGAAAATTTCCTTGACCAGATAACTCAAGAAATACCCTACTTCTTGTATTTTATGGGATCCTGAATTCCGGCTTCCCGGAATCCCTTGAGCCGCAGCAGACAGGAATCGCACCGACCGCAGGCCAGCTCCGGCGCGGGGGGATCGTAACAACTGTGCGTCAGGCGGTAATCCACGCCGAGTTTTATGCCCCTGCGGATAATCTGCGCCTTGCTCATTTTAATCAGAGGCGCGTGAATTTTTATCCGGCGCTTGCCCTCCACGCCGGCTTTCGTCGCCAATCGCGCCATTTTTTCAAAAGCCTTGATGTATTCGGGACGACAATCCGGATAACCGCTGTAATCGAGGGCATTCACGCCGATAAAAATATCATCGGCGCCCAAAACCTCCGCCCACGCCAGGGCCAGGGAAAGAAAAATGGTGTTGCGCGCGGGAACGTAAGTTACGGGAATCGTCCCGGCGATATCCTCGACATTCAAGCGCTTGGGAACCTTCATGCCACCGGTCAGAGCCGAACCGCCGATTTTGCGCAAATCCAGGTCCATGATCAGATGTTTCCTGACGCCGATTTGCCGAGTAATGCGCCGGGCGGCGTTGAGCTCCACCCGATGACGCTGACCGTACCGGAAACTCAAAGCGTAAAGTTCGAATCCCCGGCTCCCGGCGATGGCCAGAGTGGTGGCGGAATCGATCCCGCCGCTCAAAAGAACAACGGCTTTTCTGTTTTTTCTCTTCATGGTGTATTCGGACAAAAGCTTAAGGCACCGACGATTGCGCCAGGCCGAAAAGATTCATCGTGTTTTGAGACGTGACGCTTGCGATGTCCTCCAGCGGAGTTTTTTTGATTTCAGCCACTTTTTCCGCCGTATGAATCAGGAAGGACGGTTCGTTTCTCTTTCCGCGGTGCGGGACCGGCGCCAGGAAGGGAGCGTCCGTTTCCAGAAGCAGTGAAGCAAGAGGAACGCGCGCCACGACATCCCGCAGGACCTTGGCTTTTTCAAAGGTCACCACGCCCGGAACGGAGATATAAAATCCCAGATCCAGGCATTTTCTCGCCATCTCGTAATCACCGGAAAAGCAATGAAACACGCCGCGGCGCACGCCGGATTCCCGGATCATCGCCAGGGTTTGCTCGTGCGCTTCCCGGTCGTGAATCACCACCGGCAGGCGAAGCTCCGCAGCCAGTTCCAATTGCGCGCCGAAAGCGGCAAGCTGTTTGTCCCGGGCGGACAGATTGCGGAAAAAATCGAGACCGATTTCGCCGTAGGCGACAACCTTTCGCTTGTTTTCCTTCGCAAGTTTTTTCAAAGCGTCAAGCGTGTTTTTATCCGCGCTATCCGCATCGTGGGGATGGATGCCCACCGTCGCAGAAACATTCTTATTTTTTTGAGCCAGAGCCACGGCCCGGCGGCAGAAATCCAGACTGGTTCCAACTGTCACGATAAAATCCACGCCCGCGGCGCTGGCGCGCTGAAGGACCTCTTCACGGTCGGAATCAAATTCGCTCATCTCGAGATGAGCGTGGGAATCAATGAACATAAAAAATAATTATTTCCGGTCTTCCTCGAGACTGATTTCCTCGGCATTGTCGGAAACATCGGGAAGTTTTTTCAGAAGATTTTGAATTTCTTTTTCAGAAATTTCCCCCTGGAGGAGTTTGCGGTTCAACAGGCGCTGATCCTGATTCATGAGTTCTTCTTTTCCTTCCTTGGACATATTTCACCTCTCGGGCTGACGTAATGAACGTGAGGAGTCCTATTATATTTTTACAATTTAATCAAGCCTCAACATTTTTTGTCTCTGGCGCCAAACGCAAAAAAATACCGAGAAAAGCCCCTCATGATGCCGGACTATTTTCTCAAACGGGGATCCAACAGATCCCGGATGCCTTCCCCCAAAAGATTGTAACCCACCACCGTAATCAATATGGCCAGGCCGGGAAACAGGGACAGCCACCAGGCGATATCAATATTGTCTTTGCCCGCCGTCAGGATATTTCCCCAGCTGGGCGTGGGCGGTTGAACGCCGATCCCCAGAAAACTCAAGGCCGATTCAGTCAGGATCGCTCCGGCGACGCCCAGCGTCGCCGCCACCAGAATGGACGCCATGGAATTGGGCAAAATATGCCGAAAAATGATCCGCGCGTCCCCGGCGCCAACGGCTCTGGCGGCCTTGACAAAGTCCCGCTCCCTCAGCGAAATAAAATCGGCCCGCACCAGGCGGGTCACTCCCATCCAACCGGTCAGACCGATGATAATCATGATATTCCAGATGGAAGGCTCCAGAACGGCGATCACGGCCAGAATCAGAAAAAAAGTCGGGAAACAAAGCATGATATCCACAAATCGCATGATGACCGCATCCACCCAGCCGCCGTAATATCCGGCGACGGCGCCCAGAATGGCGCCGATCAGAATCGCCAGACCGGTGGCCACAAATCCCACCTTCAGGGATATTCTCGCCCCCCAGATCATCCGGGACAAAACATCCCGGCCCAGTTGATCCGTTCCCAGGAGGTGATCCGGTGAAGGAGGCGCCAGCACATTATTCAAATCAATCCGCCCCGGATCATACGGGGCCAGCCACGGCGCCAGAACGGACACGGCCATAAGCGCCAGAACAATCAGCGCGCCGAAAAACATCAGCTTGTTTTTGTAGAATCTATGCCAGAAATCCATATTCTCGCCGCCGTCATGTAATTCTGATGCGCGGATCGGCCACCGCGTAGGACACATCCGCAATCAGGTTGCCCACCAGCGTCAACACGGCGCCGATCAGCAAGATCCCCATCACCGTCGGGTAATCCCTGGCCATCACCGACATATAAAAAAGCTGACCCATGCCGGGAATCGCAAAGATGGTTTCAAAAATGACGCTGCCCCCGATGAGGCCGGGAATGGACAGCCCTAAAATCGTGATGGCCGGCAGAAGGGCGTTGCGCAGCGCGTGTTTGTAAATGACCTGTCTTTCGCTCAGGCCCTTGGCGCGCGCCGTCATGATGTAATCCTGTCGGATGACTTCCAGCATGTTCGCCCGCATGTACCGCGAAAGCCCCGCCAGTCCGCCGAAGGCCGAAACAAAAACGGGCAGAATCAGATGTTTTGCCAGATCCATCAACTGATCCCAGGCGCCGAGGTATTCATAATTGAGCGAACGAAGTCCCGAAATCGGCAGCCAGCCGAGATGAATGCCGAAAAATATCATCAAAAGCAACGCCAGCCAGAAGGTCGGCACGGCAAAACCGATAAAGACCAGCACGGTGGTCGCTTTGTCAAAAAACGAACCCTGGCGCACCGCCGATAAAACTCCCAACGGCACAGCCACGGCAATGATAATCAGCAGGGAAAGCAAATTGATGACGATGGTAACGGGCAGGCGCTCCAGGATCTTTTCGGCCACCGGCCGATGGTCCGAGGAAAAGGAAGTCCCCAAGTCGCCGCGGCTGATCCTCTTGAGCCAGGAAAGGTACTGCACATGGAGGGGCTTATCCAGCTCGTAGAGCGTCCGGAGACGTTCTCGCATTTCTGCTGACGATTTTGGATTCATCTGGGTCTGCAAATCCGTGGGCGACCCGGGCGCCAGGCGCATCACGGTGAAACAAATAATCGTAATGCCCAGCAGAAGCGGAATCATAAAGAGTATTCTTTTGACGATATAACCGAGCACGGTCCACCCTTTCCGATCAAGGTAATGTTCTAAACCTCCAAAAGACCCAGGCGGTCAATATTTCTGATGGAATGCCACAGGTTTTCCGGATTGTGCGCCTCCAGCGTGATGGTCGGTCTGATTCTCTTTCTTTTGAGCGCGGCGAAAAGTTCGGCAAATGGAAACGTTCCTTTCCCCACCGGAAGGTGCTCGTCCTGCCGTCCGAAGTTGTCATGCAGATGCAAATGCCGCAGATACCGGCCCAGTACATCCAGCCACCGGTTCAAAAGCTCATAGGAGAAAACATTAAAATGCCCCACGTCAAGGCAAAAACAAACGCGGTCCGATGCAAGCGCCTCGAACAGACGCCGCAACATATCCGGACTTTGCTCGTAGGTGTTTTCCAGCGCGATGACCGTCCCATAATCCTCGGCCAACGCAAGGAGTTCCTGCCAGGTCTTGACGCTGCTCTCGAGCCAGAGATCCTCTCCGAAAACATAATAACGCTCATCGAATCCGGCGTGACAGACGATTTTCGCCGGACGAAAGAAGGGGGCCAGATCAAAAGCCTCCTTCAGTCGGTCAACGCATGCCTGTCTGATTATTTCATCCAGCGCCCCCGGCCGCAAATCGATAAAAGGGGCATGAAAGGTTATTTTCAGACCGGCATCCTGCAAGCGTTTTGCCATGTCCAGACATTGCTGTTTGTCGAGGCTCTCCAGCGCCCAATGATGAAAATAAATCTCAAGATTGAGTTTTTCCTGAAGAATTCTCTCGAGATGACGCGGCAGAAGATGATAAGGCATATGAGCGTGAACCTGATTCACAATATGGCGCATCATAAGATCCTCACCCGTTTGTCGTTTATCAAACGAGAGTTGACTTACCATAGCTGACTTTTTTTCACAACACGCAAAGATGTTTTAAGCGCGGAGATTCAAGAATGATTTTTCATGCTTGACTCAATCCGGCCCGGACTGCGACTTTTTTTGCGCCGGATCTTGATGGGATGGTTTTTTCCTGTCCCCGACCGGACAGGATGGTTTGATTCAAGTCGAAACGCCCAGGCGAGGCAAAAGCCACGCCTGCAGAAAAAACCACAGCGCGACAACAAGAAGAAAAATCAAAAAATCAGACATGCTCAAATTCCTCCGTAAAAGAAAAACCGGCGGCATCGCCCGGCGGGTTCCTCAAGTCCAAAAAACGTTTTGCAGAACAAGCTTTTTCACGGGCGCACAAAAGACCATGCGCCCGTGAAAACTTTCCCGATGCAGACACCGGACACTTTTTTGCTTATTTCAGTTCAGGTTTTTTTCAATCAGTGCCGTCAGTTGCCCCTTCGACATCAACCCGGCCTGAATCTCCTTGACCTGACCGTTTCTCATCAAAATCAGCGTCGGAATGCTTCTGATGTTGTATTGAGACGCCGTGGTCGGATTATCATCCACATTGACCTTGACCACATTGATCCGGTCCTTGTATTCGCTGGCAATTTCCTCCAGAATCGGTCCGATGGCGCGGCAGGGTCCGCACCAGGGCGCCCAGAAATCAACCAAGCTCAACTTTTTTTCCTTCAAAACCATTGTCTCGAAACTTCCGTCATCCGCATGTTTGACAAATTCTGAATGACTCATTTTACACCTCCTGATTCATCATTTATCTTTGTTTTCCGGAGCTTCTGTGATAAAAACATCACGTGCTCTTGGGTGCATTGATAAACCATGGTCCTTCATATTTCATTGATCTAAATCAACGGATACGTTTTTTTATGGACATTGCCAAAGTCATCAAAGATACCCTTCTCTTTCAGGGTTTGTCCGAGGAAAAGATCCGACAACTGGCCTCCCGGGCTTTATACAAAAAATATAAAGCCGGTGAAATGGTGATCGGCGAGGAAGATCCTATCCGGTCATTCTATGTGGTCATTTCCGGACAGTTAAAACTTTACCGGAGTTCGGCGGAAGGCAAGGAACAGACCATTCAGTTGCTCGGCCCGGGAGATCCTTTCGGCTTATGCACGGCGTTCGCGACCGAGTCGTTTCCCGCCTCCGCCATGGCCATCACCCAAGTCGAACTGCTTTTGATACCCGGCACGGCCATGGAAGAGACAGCCAGACAGGAGCCGACACTTCTTTTCAATATCATTCAGATTCTTTCGAAGCGTCTCAAGGACTCCATGGAGATGATCGAATCGCTTGCCCTGAAGGAAATTCCGTCACGACTAGCGTCGTTTCTGCTACATGAAGCCGGGCGCAGCAAAAATCATATGATCCAACTGCGCATTTCCCAGAGAGAACTTTCCAAAATCCTCGGCGCCACGCCGGAAGCCCTTTCCCGCGCCTTGAGAAAAATGGCAAACGACGGCATACTCTCCAGCACGGGCCGCGTCATCACGCTTCTCGATCTCCGGGCGCTGGAACAACTGGCCGAAGGCGACTGATTCTCAAATTCATACATTGCTCCCTTGACAAGTTATGAGCATATGCTTATAATAACTCCTGACAGGAGGATAGAGAGCAAATGCCCCGGCCGAAATGTCGCCGTCTCGTCTGCGGCATCCCCGACAAAAATTATTTCAAGCCGCGGGGCATTCCCGCCGTGGAGCTGGAAGAAGTCATCCTGAATTTGGATGAGTTTGAAGCGATTCGCCTGGCGGATTACGAGCAGCTTTACCAGGAAGAAGCCGCGGCCAAAATGAACGTTTCCCGCCAGACCTTCGGCAGAATCATCGATGCCGCACATAAAAAAATAGCCGATGTTCTCCTTCACGGAAAAGCCCTAAAAATCGAGGGCGGAGAGGTTGCTTTCGATGAAACAAGACCCCGCGGCCGCGGAAGAAGGCTCGGGACGAAAAACAACAAATAACTTTTAAAAGGAGAAAAATATGAAAATCGCGTTACCATCCTATCAGAATCAAATTGATGAACACTTCGGACATTGCGAGTATTTCACGGTCTTTACCATTGATGACCGGAAAAAAATCATCGCTGAAGAAAAAATCCCGTCTCCGGCCGGTTGTGGATGCAAATCCAACATTGCCCGGGTCCTTGCCGAAAAAGGCGTGAAACTGATGCTGGCCGGCAATATGGGACAGGGCGCCGTCAATGTTTTAAACAGCCACGGCATCGATGTCTTACGCGGCTGTTCCGGCGACGTGAAAGCCGTCACCGAAAACTGGCTTGCGGGAATGCTTCGAGATTCCGGAATATCCTGCGCCCAGCATGAACACGGCTGTCATGAACAGACAAATTAACGCAAGGGGAAAAATGAAAAAGAACGGAAGTGAGAACACGGCATTCGCGGAATCCGGAAACGAACAAAACATCATTCTGGATTCCATCGCCGACGGGGTTTTTACCGTTGATCAGAGCTGGCGGATAACGTCCTTTAATCGGGCAGCGGAAAAAATGACCGGCGTCCCCAAAGAGGAGGCGATCGGCCAGCATTGTAAGGACGTTCTCAAAGCCGACATCTGCGAAAAAAGCTGCTGCCTGCGCACCACCATGAAAACCGGCAAGCCTATTGTTAATAAAAAAGTACAAATTATTGACGCTGATGGCCGAAGGTTTCCCATCAGCATTTCTACTGCTTTACTGCGCGACAAAAAAGGTGCGCTGCTCGGTGCGGTCGAAACCTTCCGCGACATAAGCGTGGAAGAAGACCTGAGAAAAACTATTCAGAAAAGATATTCCTTTTCCGATATCATTTCCAAAAATCATCAAATGCTTCATTTGTTTGATATCCTGCCCGATATTGCGGACAGCGCGAGCACCGTGCTCATTGAAGGAGAAAGCGGAACAGGCAAGGAGCTGGTCGCGCGCGCCCTCCACAACCTGAGCCCGCGAAAACGCCAGCCGTTTATTGCCGTCAATTGCGGCGCCCTCCCCGATACGTTGCTGGAATCGGAACTTTTTGGTTACAAGGCGGGCGCGTTCACCGATGCCAAAAAGGATAAGCCCGGAAGATTCCACCTGGCGGAAAACGGCACGCTGTTTTTGGATGAAATCGCCGACATCACGCCGGCGATGCAGGTCAAACTGCTGCGCGTCATCCAGGAAAAAACCTTCGAACCGCTCGGCGCCACGAAAAGCATCGAGCACAACGTCCGCCTGATTGTCGCGACCAACAAGAATCTGGAAGAACAGGTGCGGCGGGGAAAATTCCGCGAGGATTTATTTTACCGGATTAACGTGTTTAAAATAACACTACCGCCGTTGCGCGAGCGCATGGAAGATATTCCCCTGCTGTGCGACCATTTTATCAACCGCTTCAACGTCATTCAGAAAAAGAACATCACCGGCATCAGCGACGATGCGATGGCCGTTTTGATGAGCTACAGCTATCCGGGCAACATCCGCGAACTGGCCAACATCATCGAAAGGGCTTTCATTCTCTGCAAGAACGGACTGATTGAAAAAAAGCATCTGCCGGAAGCGCTCTGGGTCGCCGCCGGGAAGATCACCGCTCCGGGTGATGCAGCCTCTTTAAAGAATCTGGAAAAATCCTATCTCCTGAAAATCCTCGAGCAGAACGGCTGGAATTGCCCGCAGACAGCCCGCCAGCTGGGAATGCACAAAAGCACGCTTTACCGAAAAATCAAAGCCCTTCACATCACTCGGCCCGGTTCAAGGTGAAAAAATCCATGAAGGAAGAAAAAGCCAAAGCCTTCTTCCTGGAAGGCTACAATTGCGCGCAGGCCGTGTTGCTGACTTTTGCCGATGACTTGGGCATGGATAAAAACACCGCCGCGAAACTGGCCTCTTCGTTCGGCGGCGGAATGGGAAGGCTCCGCGAGGTCTGTGGCGCGGTCAGCGCCATGTTCATGATCGCGGGAATTCTTCGTGGCTATGCCGATCCGAAGGGTCATCGGGCCAAAGCCGAACATTACCGAAGAATCCAAAAGCTCGCCCGTCGATTCGAGGAAATTCATGGCTCCATCGTTTGCCGGGACTTGCTGGGTCTGGCCGAAAAATCGGATTGTTCCATCCCGGAGCAAAGAACCGCCGACTATTACCGGAAACGCCCCTGTGTTCAACTGGTCGGCGATGCCGCAAGAATATTGGAAGAGATGATACGGCAAGAAAATACGAAAAAAAGCAGCAGATAATTATCACATACTTCATGTATCTTTCATCATCGCGTTTTCATCAAGGATTCGCAAACAGCACCGCGCAATCATATTTCAATAAAAAGTAGCATTATTGCACCCTAGTCGCAATACAAGTCTCTTTTCTGCGACAATATCAACAACCGAAAACATTAATCACAAGGCAAGCATGCGTTATTTCAGACTTATTTTATAATCGTTTTTTTGGCATTCCCTTTGCAGAATTCTTCTTACAGAAAAAATGATTGGGAAGGTTGCCACAGCATGAAGATTGCGCTGTCGACATGGAAAAATTGCATCTCCACGGTATTTGACGCGGCGGATCAGCTGCTGATTTTAGAGCCTGAAGGAACAAACGGATACAAGAGAACATCCTTCAAATTGCCCGCGATCAACTTGAAGGAACGGGTCAAGAAAATGAAGGAACATCAGATCGATGTGCTGATCTGCGGAGCCATTTCCATGCCCCTCGAAAATCTGCTGATCGCCTCGGGCATTGAGGTTTATTCCTTCGTGCGCGGACCGGTGGAGGAAGTCATTGCTGCCTATCAAAACGGAAATTTGAATCACGCGGTTTTTTCTTTGCCGGGTTGCTGCAGACGTTTGCGTTTACAAAGAAGAATGCGTCATCGAAACGGAAGGAATAATTTCTTATAAATCTTACAGGAAATGTAAAATGCTTTTAAAAGGAGAAGTAAATTGAATCAGTATATTCCCAGAAAACTGTTTTTCACGAAAGGCGTCGGGACACACAAGGAACAGCTGCATTCTTTCGAACTGGCGCTACGCGATGCCGGAATCGAAAAATGCAATTTGGTGCAGGTTTCCAGCATCCTGCCGCCCTGTTGCAAAATCATCTCCCGAACGGAAGGTTTGAAGAGGCTTTTGCCGGGCGCCATTACCTTTTGTGTGATGAGTCGTTGTTGCAGCAACGAGCCGCACCGCCTGATCTCAGCCTCTGTCGGTTGCGCGATTCCCGTGGATAAAAGAGCCTACGGTTACATCAGTGAACATCACGCTTTTGGCTACACGGAAAGACAAACCGGGGATTATGCGGAAGACTTGGCGGCGGCCATGCTGGCTTCCACGCTGGGCATAGATTTCAATGTGGATGAAAGCTGGGACGAGAAAAAGAAGTTGTTTAAAATCAGCGGCAAGATTGTCGGCACGCGGAGCATCACGCAATCTTGCGTGCTGAAAAACAACCATTACACGACGGTGCTGGCGGCTGCCGTGTTTGTGTTTTAGACGAATACTGACTTACAGGAGGTGATTGACATGCCGAGAGGAAACGGGACGGGCCCCGCGGGAAGGGGTCAGGGCCGCGGTCAGGGCGCCGGTCGAATGGGGGGCGCACGGGCAGCCGGTGTCGGAGGTTATTGTGTCTGCACGACATGCGGGTATCGCGAAGCGCACCAGCGGGGCGTTCCCTGCATGCAGAAAAAGTGTCCGCAATGCGGAACAACTTTAATCAGAGAATAAATCATCTTGGAAAGGAGGTTTGAAAAATGCCAAGAGGAGATGGAACGGGTCCCCTGGGATTGGGACCGATGACTGGTCGTGGAGCCGGGTATTGCGCCGGTTTCGGTATGCCCGGGTATCTGAACCCCACAGCGGGAAGATGCTTCGGACGCGGCTTCGGTTTTTGGGGGCGCGGTGGTCGAGGCGGCGGATTCGGATTCCGTCGCAGATTTTACGCCACCGGCGTTCCCGGATGGGCTTGGTATGGCGCCACAGCCGCTCCGTATTTCAGCGCCGATCCGGAAGCGGAAAAACAAGCGCTGAACCACGAAGCGGAATGGCTCCAGACGGAGCTGGATGCCGTCAAAAAACGCCTGGAAGAATTGAGCAGCAAAGCGCAGAAAAAATAGCCTCTTCTGCCTTGGCTGCGTGGATATCATCCATGCAGCGCGGTGACGGCGCGTAAGTCGCCGCTTCGCGCCGTCGCCGCAACAATCATTATTCATCAGGAGAAAAAGAATGAAAATTGCAGTTACAACATCAGGTAACGACCTGAACGCTCCTTTGGATAGCAGATTTGGACGTGCGCCAAAATTTCTCATTTACGATCTGGAAACTAAAACATTCGAGATCATCGATAACAAACAGAATTTAAACGCGGCACAGGGCGCGGGGATTCAATCTGCGCAAAATATCGTCCAATTGGGCGCAAAAGCGCTTGTTACTGGCCATTGCGGACCGAAGGCGTTTCGCGTGTTGAAATCCGCCGGCGTCAAAATTTACAATACCTCCGCCGCCACCGTTGCGGAAGCACTGGACCTTTACCTGGCCGGGAAACTGACGGAATCGGACGCCGCGGATGTTGAAGGACACTGGGGATGAACAAAAGCGAAATTCTCTACTGGCCGATCGGCGTCATCCATAGCGACCACCGGGAAGAGGACAAGACGCCGATTCAACCCGTTTACGCCCAAGGCTCTAAGGGCACTGTGGAGCTGTTTCCGGAATTTGTCGACGGGTTGCGCGACCTTTCTGAATTTTCGCATATCTATCTGATTTATCATTTTCACAACGCGCAGCGGCTGAAAATGGTCATCAAACCTTATCTGGATGACGCTTATCACGGCATTTTCGCGACGCGAGCGCCCTATCGTCCCAACCCCATCGGCTTGAGCGTCGTGGAATTGCTTGGCATTGAAGGCCATATCCTGCATGTGGACGGCGTCGATGTGCTCGACGGCACGCCGCTGCTCGACATCAAACCTTACATCTCCAGATTCGATGTCCGCGACGTCAGGAAAAACGGCTGGCAGGAAAAAGTGGATGACCAAACCGCGGCTCGAAGAGGGAAACGAGGTCATAAATCTTGAAGGTAGGTGTAATTGCAGCCGAACTTAAAATTCATGCCCCTTTTACGGCTTTTGGTACCGTGACAGGTATCATCATTATGGCTGCTTTTATTCAGTTTAAAGTATCCAGGGAAATTTCTTCAGGTTTGTTCTGGACGCTTCATCCTCTGCATGTACTGGTGAGCGCGCTGGTCACAACCGCCATGTACCGCCTGCATTCCAGTGGAGGAATTTGGCGTACATTCATCATCGGATACGTCGGTTCTGTAGGGATTGCAACACTCAGCGACTCGCTGATTCCTTTTGCCGGTGAATGGCTGCTCAATATGCCCCATCGCGGCGTTCATCTGGGCTTTATCGAAAAATGGTGGCTGGTTAATCCGCTGGCTTTTGCCGGAATAGCGTTGGGATACTTGCATCCAAAAACAAAATTTTCCCATGCGACTCACGTCTTTTTGAGCACATGGGCGTCACTCTTTCATATTATGATGGCACTTGGAACATCCATCGATGTCGTAACCGCCATCTTAGTTGCCGTATTTTTATTTTTAGCTGTATGGGTTCCCTGTTGTACCAGCGATATCGTTTTTCCGCTTTTGTGGATCAAGAATCATGCTGAAAAACCCGTCTTTCCTGTTACTCTTGGAGGTGCGCGATGAAAATAGCGATCGCCTCCGGTAAAGGCGGAACCGGCAAAACTACCGTATCGGTAAATCTGGCGCGAACGCTTGGTGTTCCCGTGCAACTTCTGGATTGCGACGTGGAAGAGCCGAATGCGCATCTGTTTCTCAAGGGAAACAAAATCAAAGAAGAAATCGTTACGATTCCGGTTCCTGAGGTTGACGAAGCGCTTTGCGACGGCTGTGGCGAATGCGGAATATTTTGTAAATACCACGCGATTGTTACCTTCGGAACGGCGCCGCTGATATTTCCCGAGCTGTGTCATGGTTGCGGCGGATGCGCAATGGTTTGTCCGACCAAAGCCATTCGGGAAATGGGCAGGCGAATCGGTGTGGTTGACACCATAAAATCGGAGCATATTACGCTGATCGGCGGGCGTTTGGATGTGGGTGTGGCGATGGCGCCACCGCTGATCAGGGCCGTTAAAAAACGTCTGTCGGATAATATGCCGGCCATTCTGGACGCCCCGCCGGGAACGTCCTGCCCGGTCATTGCCGCTATCCGTGAAACCGATATCGTCCTGCTGGTGACGGAACCGACGCCGTTTGGACTGAACGATTTGTCGCTGGCAGTAGATATGGTTCGCGAATTGCAGATTCCATTTGCAGTCATCGTCAATCGCATGGGCAGCGGCGATGGACGGATCCATGATTTCTGCAAAAAAGAAAACATTCCCATCTTGATAGATATACCGGATGACCGGCACATTGCCGAAGCCTATTCCAGAGGCATTTTGATGGTGGATGCCCTGCCGGAATACCGGAATCTTTTTAACCAACTTATTGAAAAAATAAACATGACAACCCAAAAGGAGATTTAGGGAATGCCAACATATGAATACCAGTGCAGCCAATGCGGTCTGAAATTTGAGAGACATCAAAGCATGAAAGATGTGCCGGTCAAGGAATGTCCGGAGTGCGGCGGTGAGGTGCAAAGAATGATCAGCGGCGGCAGCGGTTTTATCATGAAACAAAGTGGTGTCAGCATGCGCGACTCTGCCAAAAGCTGTTCCTTCGAAGAAAGCGGCAGGACGTGCTGCGGTGCAGACAGAAAATGCGGGCAATCCCCGTGTGGAGATTAAAATGAGCATGAAAGTATATAAATATATTTACGGACCGGTTCCTTCAAGACGACTGGGACGATCGCTGGGGGTTGATCTTGTTCCTTTTAAAACCTGTACCTACGATTGCATCTACTGTCAGTTGGGACAGACAACCAACAAAACCACGGAACGGCGCGACTATGTTCCGATAGATGACGTCATCAAGGAACTCACGGATAAAATGGATTCGGGAGTTGTATGCGACTATATCAGCCTTGCCGGTTCCGGAGAACCGACACTGCATTCGGGCATCGGTGACTTGATTGAAAAAATCAAAGCTATGACCCATATTCCTGTCGCCGTCATTACAAACGGTTCATTGCTATATCTGCCGGAAGTGCGTGAATCCCTGCTGTGTGCGGATCTTGTGCTTCCTTCTCTTGATGTTGGTGACGAACAGCTTTTTCAATATGTCAACAGACCGCATAGCGATCTTTCGTTTGATCAGATGGTTAAAGGATTGATTGATTTTTCCAGGAATTTTACGGGACAAATATGGCTGGAAGTTTTGCTGCTCGGCGGCGTCACGGGCATGCCCGCCGAAGTTGAAAAAATCGCCGCCCTGGTCAAATCCGTTCATCCAACCAGGGTCCAGCTCAATACCGCGTACCGGCCGCCGGCGGAAGAAACCGCGTTTCCGCTCAGCGTCGAGCAACTGACTTCCCTCAAAAATTTCTTTCCCGGCGACGTGGATGTCATCGGGGATTTGGATTCGCCTGCCATGCCCGTTACGGAAAGCGGCACCGTCACCGATGACGATATTATCGCTTTGCTGACCAGAAGACCCTGCACCATCGTGGACATTGCCAGCGGACTGGGGATGCATGTCAATGAAGTGATTAAAAGAATGGAGAAGTTGGTTGAAGCCGGCAAAGTCCATTGCATCGTCACCCGGAAAAGAAATTACTACACCCCAAAGAATTGATGAGGAACGAAGTTTTCCCATGATGAGCCAAGCAGTGATTAACAATCATCGACGTTACCTAGAGCGGACAGCGCTTTACAAAACATTCGGCTATGATATTGAAAAAGAGCGGTCTTTCATTATTGAAAAAGCGCAACCCGTTATCGGAAACATTCTGGAAGCGGGCACAGGGAAAGGATATTTTACTCTCGCTCTGGCACGTGCCGGTTATCATTTTTTTTCCTTTGACATATCTGCTGAAGAACAAAGATATGCTCTTCTCAATCTGATGTATTACAACTTACAGCAACAAGTTACTTTCGGCATCGCTGATGTTGAAAGCATGCCCTGTAACGACGGTTTTTTTGATGTTATTTTTGCCGTGAATATGATTCATCATCTTTCCTCCGTCCGCAGGGCCTGCGCTGAACTTGTCAGAATATTATCCCCTCATGGCAAAATCGTGTTGAGTGATTTCAATGCCGACGGCCTGGCTATATTAGATAAGATTCATGCGCTTGAGGGTCGAAAACATGAAGTCAATTCGGGAACAATGATAGACGCAAAAAATGTATTGACCGAACGGGGATTGCATATGGAAGAACACCATCGCCCGACTCAAGATGTGCTGATAGCCAGGCACATGGCTGAATGATTATTTTATAAAAGGGTTTCATCATGAAAGAGCTTGTGATCATCAGCGGCAAAGGTGGAACAGGGAAAACGAGCATCACGGCGTCTTTTGCCGCGCTGGCGAATCGCCCTGTGATCTGCGACTGCGATGTGGACGCGGCGGATTTACATCTGGTGTTGGAACCGCGTATCCGCGAGCGCCACGACTTTGAAAGCGGTTACGAAGCCATCATCCGGCCGGCGGACTGCACGGCCTGCGGGGTCTGTGCCGACCTGTGCCGCTTCGGCGCCGTAGGGACCCGGCCCACCGGGAGAGACGTGGAATACGTCATCGACCCCGTCGCCTGCGACGGCTGCGGCGTCTGTGTGCGGTTTTGTCCGGCGGCAGCGATCGACTTTCCCCAACGCCACAGCGGCCAGTGGTTCCTCTCCGATACGCGCTGCGGCCCGATGGTCCACGCGCGCCTGGGCATCGCCGCCGAAAATTCCGGGAAGCTGGTTTCCACCGTGCGGCGCGAGGCGAAGCAAATCGCCGAAAAAGAAGATTACAACTTGATTCTCGTGGATGGTCCGCCGGGAATCGGCTGTCCCGTGATCGCGTCCCTGACAGGCGCCACAGCGGTGTTGATTGTTACGGAGCCCACGGTCTCGGGGGAGCACGACCTCGAGAGAGTGCTTTCCCTGGCGCGTCATTTTCAGATTCCCGCATCCGTCTGCGTGAACAAGTGGGACCTGAATCCGGAGATGACCCGGCGGATCGAAGAACAGGCCAGGCAATCCGGCGCGGCAGTGGCCGGCAGGATTCGTTACGACGGCGCCGTCACCCGCGCTCAAATTCAGCAAAAAGCGGTCGTGGAAATCGACGCGCCTGTCGCGGAGGACATCCGACGGCTCTGGCGCAATCTCAATATCGAAGGAGGTGCGAATTGAAAAAATGAGCGAGTTGATCCATCTTGACGCATTGAATCGCCCGGCAAACAGACATGCCCATCACCCGCAGAACATGGGAAAGCTCGAAGGTTTCGACGGGCATGCCAGAATCACCGGCCCCTGCGGCGACACGATGGAGTTCTGGTTGAAAGTCGAAGAAGGCAAAATAAAACAAGTGTCGTTTATCACCGACGGTTGCGGGCCGTCGATTGCCTGCGGTTCCCTGACTACCTGCCTGGCCGAGGGCAAGACCATTGCCGAAGCCAGGCGAATCAGTCAGCAGGATGTTCTGGACGCGTTGGACGGTCTGCCCGAAGATCATCAGCATTGTGCGCTTCTGGCAACAAATACTTTGAAGGCTGCCTGTGAAGACTATCTGTCAAAAGAAAAGGAATAAGGAGGATAACAAAAGTGGAAAACAAGAAAACATGCGATTCGTGCAGCGATACCAGCTGCTCGGCTCAAAAACAGAAGAAAGATGAAACTCCGGAAGAATACGCCGAAAGGCGCAAGCTGCAGGCGGCCCTGTGCCGCATTCAGAAAAAAATCGTCGTTCTCTCCGGCAAGGGCGGTGTCGGGAAAAGCACGGTGGCGGTCAATTTAGCGACGGAGCTGGCGCTCAACGGTCAAAAAGTCGGTTTGCTGGACGTAGACATTCACGGTCCCAGTGTTCCCACGATGCTGGGGCTGGAACATGAAACGCTCCAAGGCGGTCCCGATGGACTTTTCCCGGTTGAGTTCGGCGGTTTAAAAATCATGTCTCTGGGCTTTTTGCTGCAAAACCCCGATGACGCGGTCATCTGGCGCGGCCCGATGAAGATGGGCGTCATCAAGCAATTTTTAACCGACGTGCTCTGGGGTGATCTGGATTACCTCATCGTGGATGCTCCTCCAGGAACCGGCGACGAACCCTTATCCTTGTGCCAGCTCATTCAACCGCTTGACGGCGCAATCATCGTCACCACCCCTCAGAAAGTGGCGGCTGTGGATGTCCGCAAGTCCATCAGTTTTTGCCGAAGACTCGAAGTTCCCATCCTGGGCGTCATCGAAAACATGAGCGGATTTATCTGCCCAAAATGCGGCGAAGTCACGCAGATTCTCGCCGGCGGAAGCGGGATGAAAATCGCGAAAGATATGAACGTGCCCTATCTGGGTTCAATCCCGATGGATCCCGCCATCGCCCAATCGGGGGATTCCGGAAAGGTTTTCGTTTATCATGCCTCCAAAACACCGGCGGGAAAAACATTCCAGGATATTCTTCACAAAATTGCGGAAAATCTGGACAAAAAAATCAAACTTCATTCATAAGGAGGAAAGTACCATGAAAATTGCGATACCGTTGGCAGAAGGCAGACTGACCGCGCATTTCGGCCATTGCGCAAGTTTTGCCATTGTTGAAATTGACGATCAGACAAAAAAAATCATCAAACGGGAAGACATTGCCGCGCCTCCTCATCAACCCGGACTTTTGCCGCCCTGGCTGGCCGAGCGTGGTGTGAATATGATCATTGCGGGTGGCATGGGGCAGCGCGCCCAGCAGCTCTTTGCGCAACAGGACATTCAAGTCGTAGTCGGCGCTCCTTCGGAAACGCCGGAGAAACTGATTGCTGATTATTTTGCGGGATCGTTGCTAGTGGGAGACAATCTCTGCGACCATTAAAAAAGGAGAGGTGGCATCATGACAACAGCCTTAAAAGCAGTGGATAGGGTTGAAATCCTGACATTACAGGACAACTACATAGAAATTACCGCGATGGACAGTAGCGCCGTTGTCATGCGCGCCAATCCTTTAAAAGAAGGAGAAATCCGGGCTTCCGTGTTAGCCGAGCACGGTTTTTCGGCTCTCGTCCAGCCGACGCTGGGAAACAAAACGCATACACTGCTTTTTGACTTTGGTTTTTCCGAAAACGGCGCGGCGCAAAATGCGGAAACGCTTAACGTTGACATGACTCAGGTCGAGGCAGCCGCTCTTTCCCACGGACACAGCGACCATACGGGCGGCATGGGAAAGCTCGCTGCCCTGATCGGCAGGAGCAATATTCCTTTTGTCGTGCATCCATCCATATTTAAATCACCGCGTTATCTTAAATTCAGCGAAGAATTAAAAATCAACTTTCCGAAATTGACGCGGGAAATGGTCAAACAGGCGGGACTCTCTGTGGTGGAAACTGAAAAACCATATCTTTTACTGGAAGATACGATTCTTTTTTTGGGCGAAGTGCCCCGCACAACGGATTTTGAAAAAGGTTGGCCGCTTCCTCATTGCCAGCAAGATGGGAAGGAAGTTTGGGACGCCATCGAGGATGATACCTCCATCGTGATGAATTTGAAAGACAAGGGACTGGTAATCCTTTCCGGTTGCGCTCATTCGGGAATCATCAATACAGTCCATTACGCCATAAAGGTAACCGGCATTGATAAAATTCATGCGGTAATGGGTGGGTTTCATCTTTCCGGCCCGTTTTTTGAGCCGATTATCGATCGCACGATACAAAAACTTCAAAAACTAAATCTTACTTACGTAATTCCGACACACTGCACGGGACGCAAGGCGATTATGGAAATGGAAAAACAAATGCCGGAGCAGTTTATTTTGAATATGTCGGGAACAAAACTGACGTTTAACTGACATAAGGAGATTTCATGGAGAAAAAAGCGTTTCAAGATTACTATCCCGATGATTTGAGCCACTGTTACGGTTGCGGGCGCCTTAATGAACACGGCCTGCAAATTAAAAGTTATTGGGATGGAGAAGAATCCGTCTGTATTCATTATCCTCACCCCCATTATATGGCTATCCCCGGCATAGCTTACGGCGGGCTGATTGCCTCGCTGATCGATTGTCACTCCACAGGCACAGCCGCAGCCGCAAAATATCGTGCAGAAAATCGCGAGATGGACACACATCCGCCAATTCGCTTTCTAACCGCCTCCCTGCATGTAAATTTTCTTCTACCCACGCCTCTCAACGGTCCACTGGAAATTCGTGGAAAGGTCAAGTTGATCAAAGGACGTAAGGTTGTCATCGAATCCAGATTGATCGCCGGCGGCCAGATATGCGCTACCGGCGAAGTCGTTGCCATTCAGGTTCCCGAAGGTTTAAGGGAGGAACTTCTTAAAAAAATAATTTATTAGCATTGATTTAGATCAATGCAGAAGCGGTTGCAAAGGATTATGTTGCCATAAAAATAAGGAGCAACTTTTATGAGCGGCCGATTAAAAAATTTCCCAATTTCATTTTTTGCTGTCGTTATGGGTATGGCAGGTGCAACGATTGCATGGAAGCGTACGGAAAACATCTGGAACTTAAATGACTTGGTTAGTTCCCTGCTTCTTTCAGTCAGTACTTTGGTTTTTCTGGCTATCTTTGTTGCTTTTGCAATAAAGATGATCACATATCCCAAAGAAATCCAAAAAGAATTCAAAAATATTACCAAGCTTTCTTTTTTCCCGGCTATTTCTATTAGCCTGATTTTGCTTTCCATCGCTTGGCTGGAGCTTAGCACGATTTTGTCTAGCGTTCTTTGGTATGCTGGAACCATCTTGCAGTTCATCTTCAGTGTTGCCATTATTTCCATCTGGATTCGTCATCAATCTCTGGAAATCAACGCGATCAGTCCGGCCTGGTTTATTCCCGTTGTCGGCAATATTCTTGTTCCGGTTGCGGGCGTCGTCCACGCCCCGATGGAAGTTTCCTGGTTCTTCTTCAGCGCAGGCTTGATCTTCTGGATCGCGCTTTTCACAACTCTTTTATACCGCTTAATTTTTCATAACCCCCTGCCGGAGAGGCTTTTACCAACTCTCTTTATCCTGATCGCGCCACCTGCTGTCGGGTTCATTTCATATATCAAATTGGCGGGATCCATCGATCCGATGGCGCGAATACTTTATTACTTCGGATTATTCATTTTCCTGCTGATGATTCCACAATTGAAGATGCTCTCAAGAATAAAATATTATCTCTCCTGGTGGGCATACACCTTTCCGCTGGCGGCATTGACGATCGCCACCATTTTGATGTATCATCAAATCGGTTTATCGTTCTTTAAATATCTGGCCATGATTCTGTTAATTATAGTTTCCGCTGTTATTGTCATGCTGGCTGTCATGACCCTCAAGGCTATGAAAAACAGAGCCATTTGCGTAGAGGATTGAAACAAATAATAAATACACACCCAAGGAGGATTAAATGAGTAAAAGAAAAAGAATTATCGTGATTGGCGGTTCGGCAGCCGGCCCCAAAGCAGCCGCCAAGGCCAGGCGCATCGACAACGACGCGGAAGTCATTATTCTTCAGAAAGAAGCGGATCTTTCGATGGCGTCCTGCGGTTACCCCTATTATGTGGGCGGTTATTTCAACGACCGCAACGCGCTTCTCTGCACGCCCACGGGCATCGTGAGAAACCCGATGTTTTATCTCAACGCCAAGGATATCGACGCCCGTGTCAACACAGAGGTCACGGCCATTGACCGCGAAAAGCACACGGTTTCCTTCCGAAATATCATCTCCGGCGAAACGGGCACCCTGACGTATGACAAGCTCGTCATGGCCACCGGCGCCGTCCCGAGAATCCCGCCTGTTCCGGGCGCGGATCTTGAGGGAATTACGACGCTGCAATCCATGAAAGATGCGGATTTTCTGCGTAAAGTCCGTGACGAAGGAAAAATTAAAAAAGCGGTGGTCATTGGTGGCGGACTGATCGGCATCGAAACGTGTGAAGCCCTGCAACTGGCGGGCATCGAAATCACCGTCATAGAACTTCTTCCCCAACTCCTGACATTCCTGGACTGGGAGCTGGCCAAACTGGTGGAAAATCACGTCCGCAGCAAGGGGGCCAATGTCATTACCGAAAACGGCATTGCCGCCTTTTTAGGAGAAGACGGAAAACTGACTGCCGTCAAACTGCAAAACGGAACTGAACTTCCCTGCGAATTGGCCGTGGTGGCGATTGGCGTCCGCCCCAACGTCAAGCTCGCCCAGCAGGCGGGAATCAAAATTGGCGAAACCGGAGGCATTGAGGTCAATGAATACATGCAGACATCGGATCCGGATATCTATGCCTGCGGCGACTGCGTGGAAACGTTGAATCTCATCACCGGCAAAAAGGTGCACGCGCCTTATGGTGATCTGGCCAACCTTCAGGGTCGCGTGGCCGGGGAAAACGCGGCCTCCACAAATTGCGTCACCTTTCCCGGAACCATTCAGACCGGCATCTGCAAAGTTTTCGATTACGCGGCCGGTTCCACAGGCCTTTCGGAAGCGGCCGCAAAACGCCTGGGCTACTCTGACATCATCATGGTTATCAACGCCAGTCCAGACAAACCGGGATTTATGGACGGCAAGCTCCTCGTCACGAAAATGGTGGCGGACAAAAAAACCGGGCGCGTCCTGGGAGCTCAGTGCATCGGTCCGGGCAACGTCTCCAAGCAGATCGCCCAATGGGCGATGGCCATTCAGGGGAAAATGACCGTTGAAGACCTGGTCAACGCCGACCTTCCTTATGCGCCGCCCTTCTCGCTGGCCATCGACCATTTCATCGCCACGGCGCACATCATGCAGAATAAAATGAAAGGCAGGATGAAAGGTATCAGCTGCAGAGAGGTTTATGATAAAATTCGGTCCGGGGAGAAACCATTCCTTCTCGACACGCGCGGTCCGGAGGAATTCGAAGAAATGCGCCTCGGCATCGGTGAAACATTGATTCCGCTGGGCGCGCTGCGCAAACGGCTCAAAGAACTCCCAGAAGACAAAAACAGGGAAATCATCTGTTTCTGCAAGATCTCGCTGCGCGGTTACGAGGCGGCGCTGGCCATCGAAGGCAACGGCTGGAAAAACGTTAAGGTCATGGAAGGCGGCATCATGGCCTGGCCTTATCCCAGGGAGAAATAACATGGAGGGGACACCCGCAAAAATCACGGCTGATGCGACATTGCTGGATGTCGTCTCGCGATGGCCTGCCATGGAAACGGTGTTCCGACGCTATGACGAAAAGGCGGGCGTCTGCCTGTGCTGCACCTGCCTTTTCGACACGCTTGGAGAAATCGCGTCCCGATTCGACTTCGACCTGAAACAACTTTTGTCTGAAATCCTGGAAACGGCGGCAAAAGAATAAGCGGAGGACCCCTTCCGCATGTTCCGAAACTTTTAACAGAAAGGAGGTAATAGGTTATGGCTGAAGAAATCAAGGCCGGATGCGCCCGTCCCACGGGCGGACCGGTCGGAGAAAAAGGAAACGTCAAGAAACCAAACCAGCAACCGATCATTCAGGAGGAGAAAAGCATGGTAACCGTCAATAAGAAAGCGCCGGACTTCACGGCGCCCGCGTATCACAAGGGCAAATTCATCAGCGTCCAACTGTCCGAATATCTCGGCAAATGGGTCATCCTGTGTTTCTATCCCGGCGATTTCACGTTCGTTTGAGCAACCGAAATCTCGGCGGTCGCCGAGCAATATCCTGAATTCAAAAAAATGGGCGTCGAAGTTCTCTCCATGAGCGTGGACAGCGTTTTTGTCCACAAGATGTGGAACGACCATGAACTCTCCAAAATGGTCAAGGGCGGCGTCCCCTTCCCCATGCTCTCCGACGGCGGCGGAAAAGTCGGCAGCGTTTTCGGCGTTTACCTGGAAGACGCCGGCGTGGAGGCGCGGGGCCGATTCATCATTGACCCTGACGGCATCATCCAAGGCTTCGAAGTGCTCACCCCACCGGTCGGAAGAAACGTCATGGAAAGCATCCGGCAGATTCAGGCCTTCCAGCACGTCCGCAACAGCAAGGGAACAGAAGCCACGCCTTCCGGATGGCGTCCCGGCAAACCAACGCTCAAACCAGGTCCGGATCTCGTCGGCAGAGTCTGGGAGGTGTGGAATACTTCATTAGCCTTCGATGAAAAGAAATAATCATCCCTTCAAGGAGGCAGGCGGTGTCACCGTCTGTCTCCTTTCTTTGAGCCATCCTCAACTCCGAAGTTGTCAATTTTATTCATTTGTGGCATAAAGACAAAAAAACAAGTCCAAAAAGGAGGTTCATTTGCCGGCACAAAAAGACAACACGCGACAGCGTCTTATTTCATGCATCAATGCCACCCTGCAGAAGAAAGCAAAAGAAATCATCGTCCTCAATTTAAAAAACCTATCCGCGTTCACAGACTATATGATTATCTGCAGTGGAACCTCGCAGCGCGAAGTTCAGGCGATTTCCGAATCCATTCAGAAATTCCTCAAGGAAGCGGGAATCCGGCCGCTGGGCGTGGAAGGCGAAGCCAACGGCCAGTGGATTTTGCTGGATTATGATGATGTCGTCATCTCCGTCTTTTATGAACCCATCCGGGCTTTTTATGATTTGGAAAATCTGTGGGATGCTCCGCGGATGAAGGTCAATGAAAATAAAAAAGAAGTCAAAAGGTTGAGCAAAGAAATGGCATGAATCTCGTTGAAGTCCTCCACGACATAAGTTCCGTCATTTTCCCGCCCCAATGCCTGGGATGCGCCGAAATCCTGATTCCCGGGGACAATCGGATTTTCTGCTCCTCCTGTCAGACGAAAGTCAACTTCATTAACGGCGCGATTTGTTCCGTCTGCGGCATCAGTTTCCCCGACAGTCCGTCTCCCGGTCATTTATGCGGCGATTGTCTGGAGAAAAAACCTCTTTTCTCCTTGGCACGCGCTGTTTTCAGTTGTGAATCCATCATCTTAGAAGCCATCCACCGGTTCAAGTATCATCGCGATTTGGCCGTCGGGGAAACGCTGGCTTCCCTGATGGCCGATTTTTCTTTTCCAAATGTCAATTTTGCGGACTACACAATGATCATGCCCGTGCCTTTGCATATTAAAAGGCTCCGCGAACGCGGTTTCAACCAGTCGCTGATTCTGACCAGGGCTCTCGGCAAAAAGCATAAAATCCTCATTGATTTTTCCCTGCTGAAAAGACGCCGATTCACGGAATCGCAGACCGGCATGAATAAAGACGAAAGACGCAGAAACATCAGCGGAGCTTTCGAGGTAACCGCTCCGGAAAAAATCGCCGGCCAAAACATTATTCTCGTGGATGATGTTTTCACCACCGGCGCCACCGCCAATGAATGCGCCAAAACGCTGCTGAAGGCCAAAGCCGAAAAGGTCGCCGTTCTGACGCTGGCCAGAGTTCTGAAAAACTGACCACTGCCGAAAGGATGGGAAATGAAAAAAATACTCTCCCGGGAAGCCCTCAAGGAAAAACTCGATGACCTGCGCAGTCAGGGAAAGAAAATCGCCTTCACCAACGGCTGTTTCGATATTCTGCATGTCGGTCATGTCCGTTATCTGCGCGAGGCCAAAAAGACCGCCGATGTTCTAGTTCTGGCCTTAAACAGCGACTCTTCCGTCCGGGCCATCAAAGGGGAAAAAAGACCCGTCGTCGGCCAGCAGGAACGGGCGGAAATCATGGCCGCCCTGGAATGCGTTGATTTTGTAACGATCTTTTCGGAATTGACCCCTCTGGAGCTGATTAAATTTCTTCAGCCGGATGTGCTCATCAAGGGCGGCGACTGGCCGGAGGAAAAAGTGGTGGGCCGCGATGAAGTGAAAAAGTGGGGCGGGCGCGTGGCCATCATTCCCGAAGTGGAAGGCAAATCCACGACCAACATCGTGGAAAGAATCCTGAATCTTTACGGCGCCGAAAAATAAATTAATGATTTTATTGAGTTTCATCTTGCTGCCACGCGATATTGATGATGATTTTCATTGACAAAGATTTCTCTTTACAAATAAATTATCATTATGTAGAAAGGCAAACCAAGTTTCTTTGCAAGGAGTGATTATTTTGGAAAAACAGACAAATTCAAAACTCAAACCGGAAAAATTAAAAGCATACAAAGATCTGCTCAATCAGAAAATCAATGAATTGCTTAGCGAAGCCGGTAAAACTGTTTCTGAAATGACAAACGGCAAGGAAAACTACCCCGACCCCAACGATCGGGCGTCATTGGAAGCGGACCGAAATTTTGAGCTCCGCATCCGGGACCGGGAACGCAAGTTGATTCTGAAAATGCAGGAAGCCATCAAACGGATTGAGGACGGCACCTTCGGCATCTGCGAATCCTGCGGGGGACCCATCTCCGAAAAGAGGCTCATGGCCAGACCCGTCACAACCCTTTGCATAGACTGCAAAACCAAACAGGAAAAAATGGAAAAATTAAAAGGCGAATAACCCGCCATCCTGATGCTCAAAAGCCCCGGCAACGGGGCTTTTTTATTCCACAAAATGAAAGCGGGCCGCCGTTTTCTTTTTCCCGCAAAAATGATAATAAACAAATATGTTCGTAAACGTCGCCCTGAATATTCCTTCCGAAAAAAAATTCACCTATGCGGTTCCCGAAAATTTGCGGCAGAAAATCGCCGTCGGAAAACGCGTTTTTGTCCCCTTCGGCAACAAAAAACGCACCGGTTTCATTTTGGAGATAAAGTCATCGTGTGATTTGCGCGATGTAAAACCGGTCATGGAAGTCCTGGACGATGAACCGCTCTTTGACGCCGGCGACCTCGCATTCTACCAATGGACGGCAAATTATTTCATGTACCCCTTGGGCAGGGCGCTTGCTGAAATTATTCCCGCTGGCGCGGAGAAAAAGGATTTCTTCTGGGTCACGCCTCTGCCCGCCAAGCCCGAAGTCAAACTTCCGCCGGCTCAAGAAAAACTTTTTGCTTTTTTGGAGCAATACCCTCAAGGCATCGCCCTCGGCAGCATCTCCAAAGCAAGCGGATCGAAGAATATCGCCCCGCTGATCAGAAAGCTCGAAGCGGCTGGGCTTGTCCAAATTGAAAAGAAACAAAGCCGACAGCTCTCTCCGGCGAGAGAAACCGTCATCCGGCTGGACGAAAGCAGAACCGCGATCGTCAAATTGACCGACAAACAGCGGACGCTGATAGACTTCCTCAGACGCTCCGGAGAAATACCGCTCAAGGCATTAACCGAGAAAACCAATATTTCCGGTGATGTCATCAAAAGGCTGCGCGACAAGGGAGCGCTCATTTTTGCGGAAAGAGAGAAAACGCGGTCGTCCTCTCTGGCTCCTGCCGTCCGCGGAATTCAAAACCGCATCACACTCAACCAACGACAGGACCGCATCCTCCGGGAAATCCAAAGCCATCTGGGCAAAAACATTTTCACGCCGATTTTGCTGCACGGCGTCACCGGCAGCGGCAAAACCGAAATCTATCTATGCGCCATCGAAGACGTCTTAAAAAACGGGGGAACGGCGATTTACCTCGTCCCCGAAATCGCGCTGACGCCGCAACTAATATCGCGCGTCGCCGGCCGGTTTGACGCGGACATCATCGCTGTTTTGCACAGCGGCATCGCCGAATCCGTCCGTTATGACCAGTGGCGGCAAATTAAACGCGGCCTGCTCCGGCTCGTTGTCGGCACCCGTTCGGCCCTCTTTGCGCCCCTGCCCGATTTGAAATTAATCATTGTGGATGAGGAACACGACGCCTCCTATAAACAGGATGAGCGTCTGTGCTACAATGCGCGCGACCTCGCTGTCGTGAAGGCCCAAAGGGCCAGCGCCGTCGTGATTATGGGTTCCGCGACACCCGGCGTGCGCACTTATTACAACGCCCAAACCCAAAAATATCATCATCTGGAATTGCCCCAACGGGTAGATAACCGCCCGATGCCCTTGGTGGAAATCATTGATCTGAAAGCCCAGCAGGAAAAAACGGGAAAGGTGCCGATTGTCTCCGAACCGCTGATGGAAGGCATCCGGCAAACGCTGGCAAATAAAGAACAGGTTTTGCTTTTCTTGAATAAACGAGGCCATGACACTTTTTTGGTCTGCGCTTCGTGCGGCTATAACTTCCGCTGTCCCAACTGCGCCGTTTCTCTGAAAAGCCATCCCGCGGAAGGCGCGCTCAAATGCCATTACTGCGACTACACACTCAAGGCCATGCCGTTGTGTCCGTCCTGCCAGAACAGCCGGATTTTAAACTACGGCGTCGGCACACAAAAACTGGAAAAGGAAATTCAAAAGCTATTCCCAGAGGCGCGCGTGCAAAGGATGGATTCCGACACCACCTCTCGCAAGGGAACCCAGGAAAAAATCCTGCAGGCGCTGGAGCAAAGGAAAATCGACATTCTTATCGGCACGCAGATGATCACCAAAGGGCATGATTTTCCTTCCATCACGCTGGTGGGTGTCGTCTCTGCCGACACATCGCTGAACATGCCGGATTTCCGAGCCGCTGAAAAAACCTTTCAGCTTCTCACCCAAGTGGCCGGCCGATCCGGACGCGGCGATTCTCCCGGCAGGGTCATCATCCAGACATTCAATCCGGAGCATTACGCCCTGCGGCACGCGCAAACGCACGACTACCCGGCCTTCTACCGGGAAGAAATCGAGTTCCGCAAAGCGCTGCGTTATCCACCCTTCGGCAGAATCATCAATTTGCGACTGTCCGCGGTCAAAAAAGAAGCGCTGACGCAACAGGCCGAACTGCTGGGAAAAGTCGCCCGAAAATTGAGTGCGCGCAAGGCCGGTAAGGTGGAAATCATCGGCCCCGCCGAAGCGCCGCTTTCCAAAATCAGGGGCCGCTTCCGGTGGCAGATGCTCATTAAGGGCGGAGACATCGCGCTTTTGCATGAGATCGCGCGGGAAGTCATTCGGAAGAACCAAGACGCCTGCGTAAAAATCACCGCGGATGTGGACGCGGAAAATTTCATGTAGAGCGCCGTCTGTATTTTAAAATCTGCTGGTCCGACCGACATCATCGCTGCGCGCCGAACCTACCGATTTATCGGCAGTTGGGATTTATTGTAACAAAAGTTGTCTCTAATGGCTGCCCGCAGTATCTCAACGGTGGGTACATTGCTGAGTTTTCCAAACTCATCCCGGTACATCCTTCAGGAAAAACCCGCGCTTCCCTGTGGTTGCAATTCCCTGCCGTCAATAAATATCGAAGGCGATCCGGACAGACCAAGACCCGCGGCCTCCTGGTCGTCAATCCGGTGAAAAGTCATGCGAGCATTGATTTTTTCAGCGGCCAGGGCAGCATCTATATTTTTGCGCAAGGCTTCTTCGGAGGCGCATTCCAAAGACAGATAACAGTTAATTTTTATTTCTTTCATAAAGTCACCCTTCCTCAAATGAAATCATTCAAATCGTTTTTTATCTCATATTTGTCATGCGGCGAAGACCGGCATCCCATAATAAAACGGGTTTCCGGCTTTCGCCGGGAAAATGACCGAAAACACAGCGATTCCCTTTGCGCCTCATTCAAGATCATGTCCATCATCTTTTTCCATATCCTCGTAGGCTTTCTGCGTGTAACGTGGCGAGCAGATGGCCAGAAAAATCAAATCGTCTTGCCCGATATTGGCGATGCGCTGGGGGCACATCGGCGGAATGAGCACCACATCGCCCGGGTTCACTTCCTGCGGCGGCAAATCGCCTACCTCGACACGTCCCTTGCCGCTGACAATGTAATACCGCTCGCTGATCCCTTTCAACCGGTGCCGGCGGGTGGCAACCCCCGGCTCCACCCTCGCCCGCGCGATGGAAACCTCCGGATCATCAGCGGAGTTGGACAGTTCCGTAATGTAGCACTTCTCGGATATATAGAATTCCGCTTCAAGATTTTGTCTTTTAATCGTTTGCTTCATTGGATTTTGCCGCTCCTCAAGAATTTATTTTCTTTAAAAAGTTGCGTGTCATCCCTGTCTCGTTCTCATATATTTATCGCACAGGGCTTCCGTGATTTTCCGCACATCCGGCATGAACAGTTTCTTAAGTGAAAACCATGCCGCGACCCTGCGATTTTTTAACGCGCGGCGGCAAGAAAAACCTCTGGTCTTCGCCGTGAACGCCTGATGAAATTCCACCCCAACCTCGGGCGGCTGATTCCCAAATGACAGGTAAGGGAAATTTCCGGCAGAGCACCGTTATCGCGCAGTTCTTGGATGATGGCCAGAATCTTTCGCCATGGCATTGGTCTTGTACAAATCAATAACCGCCGTCAAGCCGGATGGAAAATTCAAGCCATTCTATTCGGGGACAGCCATTTCGGCCCGGCGCGAGTTTGAATTGTTTGATATCCATTTTTCCCCTGCCGAATTTTTTTACCGCGTCAATATTTTCGTCTATGAACGCTTTGCTGGAATCAGGACCGGCAATTGTTTTTCCCACCTCCGGCGAAAAAATAAACTCCCGAGAATTGGCCGGTCCGGCATCGGCATGGTATGGACGATCGGCGCACTCGGAAGGATTTTTTAAAAAATGCCAGCCCTCGATGTCCCGGGGATTCGGTACAAAGTGAAACGGCGGCGTGAGTCTGGCCAGGTCTTCATTCCGCCCGAATTCCCTGACCATGATTTGCCAACCTTCTGACATGGGCTCGAGAACGAATTCAAAGCGTCCGCCGAATGTCCGGCGAAACTGTTTGCCAGCTTCAACCCTGCCTGAAAATTTCTCGCTGAATTTGGGATACCAAAATCTGTTTTTGAATTCGGAAAGCGGCATTTTTTTGACCTGCTTCATATCCCCGTCAATGCTGCCGATGACATGATCCCCTTCCACTTTCAGCCAGTATTCTCCGCAGTGCGAAATGGCCCAGCCGTCGCCCGGCTTGGAACCCTTTCCGTTTACGGCAAGAACCCAGACCGTTCCGACGGGAAAAACATCCAGCGTCGGCCGGCAATGCATCCCGTCTCCCATCTGAATGTTCATCCCCGAATCCAGAAGTCCGCCCTTGAGCGTCTCCTGCACCCAAACATCCATCGTGGGGGATTTGCCGGGATGATGACGGACAATTTTGCCGATGATCACCAGCGGAGCATCCGGCGCCGCGATCAGAAAAGGTCCATTCCAGTCACAGGAACAGGATACGGCGGAAGGCGTATTGGCGAACCCAAGCGCGACAGCGAAAATCAATGCCGTGATGATTGTTCTCTTACGGCCTTCCCCGGCCTTTGAGATAAACATAGGGTTGCGCCTCCATGTCTTTGGCTATGCAGGAAATCAAGGGATTGCCAAACGACTCTGCCTTTTCCAGCGTTTTTCTGTATTCCTTGGCCAGAACCGGCCGCAAATCTTTTTCGTGTCCCGACTTCGCGCACTCATATCCGGCGCGCAGCCGGTGCGCCCTGAAGAGATGCAGGAAAGGTTCAATGGCCGTGCCGGGATGTTTTTGCAGCCATTTTTCGGCAAAATTCGCTTCGCCGATCGGATTCTCGCTTATGCCTTCCCATTCCAGAGAAAGCGGCACGGCCTGCGCGAAAGCATGCGCCGCCTTTCTGGCTTTCCCGCCCATGATGATGACCATCTGCTCTTCCAGATGCCGACGCCGGAATTCTAAGGTCGCTTCAGGCCCGGAGGGTGCCCGAGCCGCAGCCGGAAAGGAACCCGCCGGCACCGCTTTGAGATATTTCTGCAAACAATCACGGGCATCGGGATTAACGCTTTGCTTAATTTCCATGACCGATGGAACGCCGAAGAAAACCGCCGCTGAAAGTGACAGATCCGGCTCCTCTGCCGTAGCGTTCACCGGCCATCCTCCTTCAAAAGCCGGCAAGCAGAAGATGAACGCAAGGTATAAAATCATTTTCCTAATTTTCAAGCTCACGCTTCATCGCCTTTCTCTCAAGAAAATTCCCCTGATACGCGCCTCTGCTCCGAATCAGACCCCAGAGCGACGCGGCCAAATAAACAAAAATAAAGAACGGACCCAACATCTCATACTGTCTGACATGCACCCTTTCATGCAATCGATGGACGGCCAGGAATTCCCTGTTGTATCCCAGAATGACATGCCCCAGCGTCAGTGCCGCAATAAAACCTTGACCCGGCAGGCAATTTTTCAGAAACCACGAAACCGCCCCGCCATAAATTTCCACGACGCCATTCACGATTTGTATCCGGCCTCCGGACACAACAGCCGCCGGCACAAAAACGAGTCCGATGAGCGTGTTCGGCAATGCCCACAGATAGCCAAGCAGTTTCATGCCATTAAGTTCCTAAAACGCCGCGTCAAGAATACTTTCGCCTTCTGTCGTTCAAAGTTGCGGATCTTTTATCGGCCATCTTCTTTCCCTGCAAAAAACCGAATCAGACCCATCACCAACAAGGCGAAAGAAATTCCCAGAAAAAAAGCCGTTATGACCGCGTTGTTCAACTTCAGCGTTTTTACCTCATCCCAGTTGTTCAAGCGTACCCGGACATCGTTTGAAACGACTTTGTAGGGTTTTCCGGTTTGATCCACTGCCGAGAGCGTTTCCTGTTCAAGATGCCGCTGAAGCAACCGGCCGCCGATATACAATTCAAAATGCTCTTTCGCTTGATCCAGCGGCACCGCTTTGGCCATGGGTGTCCACCAGATATCCTTATTCCCCCAATGGGCTTCCATGAAATTTGAAGCAAAAATAAACCCGAAAATGATGGTTCCCGTAAGGCCGATGGCAAGCATGTCGTTCATTTTTCTTTTCATGTTCCCCTCCTTCTGTATCAATCTTAATTTCCCTCAACTTCTCGTTCTGTCGATGCGGTCGATCAAATCCAAAATGTCCTGATTCTTTTGAAAAGGAATCAGACCGCCGCGTGGCGAGAAGCTCAGCTCGTCGCCGAATTCCGTCCGGTGGCGGAGACTCAACGTCACCCGCGGCGGATTGATCAGTACTGAATAGCTGACGTTTTTGATATCCGATAAATTCACGCGCAGCGTCCTTCCCTTGTTTTTAAAGAGAAGTGACGCTCCTTCATCATAGACCTCGTCGAAAAGGTCAAACACCAGATACTTCATCAGGAAATACCCGACAGCCGCCACAAACGCACAGAAAAAGAAAAAGCCCCAGACATCACTTTGCTGTTTACACGGGGCAAGCAAAACCGACGACATCATCCAAACCAGTATCCCGAACCAGAATGCGGGAAACAATCGTTTGTAGAAATAAGTGCTTCTTGACGAAAGTCTTTTCATCGGATCATTTCTTGTTTACCGCGAACCGACAATGAAAAGAAAGTATATTGCCATAAGCAACAGGAAAACGGCTGCTCCAACCATAAATGACCGGAAGGTCAGAGACGATTTTGGCCCAATGGGTTTCGGCATCGTGCAGGAGTTCAGGAATTCTTCCTTTTGAAAAGTGGTTGGCGTGGTATCGCCAGCGGCTGAAATTTTTCCAGGAAAAGAAAAATTTCCCTCGGGAAGAGATTTCACAATCGTCTCATACATTTTTCGAATATCATCCGGCATTGCATCAACACTTTCAAATTGCTGCCCGTTAAAAACAATCTTGCCCGGAGATGCTGTGATTTTTCCGTGTTCCGGCCCTTCAGCTCCTACAAACGCCTTTTCATAAGCCTCTCTGATGGCGGCAGGCATGTCCTCAATTGAATCATATTCCTTGCCGTTGACCTTGAATTTTCTTTTTATATTTACTTTCACATCCATGGCCCGCCTTCTTCCTTTACTTTGCCAATTCTCCGTCTTATCTTCCGGTCATCGTCCCTTCACCATGAGATAACACCCCGGACCCTTTAGCCCCCTCTATCGCGGTTTGCCACAAGATCCCTTCATTGGCAGTCCCCCACAAAAACCGGCCTTTTGCCCGCGCTATATTTTTCGTTTTGACACCAATTCCGTGAAAAATTCAAATGACCGGTTGTAGGTTCTTTCCGCGTCTTTTGGAAAACAGCACGCGGGTAGTTGCCTCTGCTTCAGGTGATAGGCGAGGCAGTCACAACAAATGCCTTTCCTGCTGCAGGGTTCGTAGGTGCAATTGCACCGGCTGAGATTCGTCTCTTTTTTACAATCCATTTTCATGATCCTTCCAGTAACCGTATTTCATCTTCCTTTAAACACGGCGACGCGCCGTTCAATGAACGACTGAAGGCCTTCCTGCATGTCCTCGCTTTTCATCACTTCGGCGACTTCCTGGTAAATGACCTTTTTGGCCGCCTGCTCCCCTTCCTGTTCCGCCAGACGCGCGTTCTTCAGGATGCTGCGCACGCCCAGCGGCGCCACGCTGGCCACCTTGCGCGCCAGTTCCATCGCTTTTTCCAGCTGTTTTCCCGGTTCCGTCACATATTGCACCAGCCCCATGCGATAAGCATCCTCAGCCGTCCACTGATCGCCGGTCAACAGATAACGCATCGCGTTGGACCAGCCGATATCCCGCACCAGCCTCAACGTCGCGCCGCCGCAGGGGAAGAAACCCCTTTTGACCTCCAACATCGCGAAACGCGTATCCGACGCCGCCACACGGATGTCCGCGTTGAGCATGGCCTCCACACCCCAAGTAAAGCAGTAACCCTGCACCGCGAAAATAATCGGCTTGTTGCAGCGTCTCTCATCCATCATATAAAAAGGATCGATTTCATTTTCTCCGCCCAGGGGGAAACCCGCGCCGGAACTGAATGCGTCCGACCAGTCCGTCAGTTCCAGTCCAGAGGTAAAATGGGGACCATTGGCGTAAACCACCCCTACCCACATCTCGTCATCGCGATCCAGCTTGTAGTAGGCTTGAGCCATTTTCGTATACATCTCGCGGGTCATCGCGTTTAATTTCTGCGGCCGGTCAATTTCGATGAGCATGATATGACCCTCGGTTTTAACATTAATGGTCATGACGGTATCTCCTTGAAAACTTTTTGAAAAGTATAAGAAAAGGAATACGCCGTGTCAACGGAAGAATTTATTTGTGCGGCCTCGAAACTTTCGGATAATCTTGCAAGCAGCATGGCGAATTTACCCCTCTTTTTAAAGCCCTTGCAAGATGACGTCATTTTTTCCTCATTATGCGGGCAGAGAGTAAAGCGACGACAATGCATAACTTTTCATTAATCTGTCGATTCTTTCGCAGCTATTCGAATTTCCGGTCATGGCAGATCGGCTCGCTCACGACGGGCTTTGGTTTTAATCTGCATGGCGGAGAAGAAATTGATCACGGCGATGACCGCGCCGATGAGAAAGACGTACTGATAGCCCCATTGGCGCCAGATAAAGCCGCCGGAGACGGCAATAGCAATGGAAAAAACATGGTCAATGCTCACGCCCATGGTGAGGGTCTGCGCGACGTCTTCGGGTCTCAGCGCGATTTTCTGCAGGTAAGTCGCCCGCGCCATGCCGGCTGATATGAGCAACTGATCGGCGATGTAACAGGCAAAGGCGATATACAGGGCGGCGCTCTGAGGAAAAATGTTTCTGGAAAAGCCGTAACCCAGACAGACCACAATCAGGATGGCCGCCTCCGCGGCGAGAATGAACCGCTCACCCCGTTTGTCAATCATTCTGCCCAGCATCGGCTTGAAGAAAATGCCGATGACGCCGCCGAGGGTCAGAAGTGTCGCGACGACCTGTGTCTTCTGGTGAAAAACCGTCACCAGCACCCACGGCGCAAACGTCAGAAAAATCTGTTTGCGCGTGCCGTAAAGAATGCTGAGCCAGTAGTAAAGCTTATATTCGCGGCGCAGCCGGAATTTCATTCTGACGGGAACCGGCTCGTCTTTCTGCATCATGAAAATCAGCAAGGCGACGGTGATAAAGCCGAAACACGAGAAAACATAGGATAACCTGAAATCCAGCGCGAAATACCGGAATCCGACAAAAATGAAAAAGCTTCCGATGATCATGGAAATATTGGCCACGGCGCTGAACCGCCCCAGCACCCGGCCTTTCTGTCCTTCCCGGGCCAGCTCCATGCCGATGCTCTGGTTCAGCGGCAAAAATAAGTGCTGGCCGACGCTGAAAATGAACAGCCAGACCAGCATGATGCCGAAGGACGGCGAAAAAAAACCGATAAACAGGATGCCGAAAGCGCATAAAGCGTTGGCCAGCGCCGCCTGCCGGCGGGCACAGAGAAAAAATAAAACGGCGGAAACAAAAACCACCAGCAGGCCCGGCAACTCGCGCGGAAATTCCATCAGGCCCCGCTGGAGGTCGCTGATGAAAAAAGTTTCGTGCAGGAAATTGTTCAACGTGGAATCCACAATGCTCTGCGAAAAACCGAAAACAAACGTCGCCGCCAAAAACAGGCGGAAATCCCGCGGCAAATTCAAGATTTTATCCCTGGTCCGTGTAATAATTTCCCTGACCTCTTCCTGTTATTCTCCCGTCTCTTCACGTCGCCGTCCGGCGTTTTCGCCCCGAACCTTTTGCCGGGCCGTCAAAAAAATGCCTGCTTGGATTTTGCTCCCTTCGCCAATCGGTCGCAGCAAAGGGATGTAATCCTTGACACATTTTCTTTAATTCCATATATGATTTTCCATAAAATAAATAAAGGATATTTTCCCCATGGCCAATCCGCGGATTCTTTTCATGGGCACGCCCGAGTTCTCGCTTCCCGCCTTGCGTCTCCTGCATGAGCGCTCCTATCCGATTGTCGGCGTCGTCACCCAACCGGACCGACCGAAGGGTCGAGGGTTAAAAGAAATCGCGCCGCCTGTCAAGGAGCTGGCCGGCGAACTGCGCCTTCCTGTTTTTCAGCCGGACAGGGTCAAGGATCCTTCTTTTCTGGAGCTTCTGCGCAAACTCAAACCGGATATGATTGTCGTTGTGGCTTTCGGTCAGATTCTGCCCAAAGCGGTCATTGATTTTCCGCCGCTGAAATGTCTGAACATCCACCCTTCCCTCCTGCCGAAATACCGCGGCGCGGCGCCGATGAACTGGGCGATCATCAACGGCGAGAAAAAAACCGGCATCACCATCATGCTGATG
>DAOSZO010000005.1:0-61676 GCA_035382085.1 Smithella sp. | reverse complement strand
GGTCCAGAAAATCAATGATGTGCTCGATGATTTCGCGGTGTCGGATCTCCTCCTGCGCGGCGCGGGAACGCCTTCCCCACATAAAAGCGCCGCTGAGGATTCCCGTGTTCATGTGAATGTGTCTTCCCAGCATCAGATTGTCCATGACGGTGGCGTTGCCGAACAATTGGATGTTCTGAAAGGTGCGCGCGATGCCCTTACGGGCGATCTTGTCCGGTCGCTTCCCCACAAGATTTTCGCCCTCGAGAAAAATCCCGCCTTCATTCGGTTTGTAAATTCCGCTGATCATGTTGAAGATGGTGGTTTTCCCGCTGCCGTTGGGTCCGATGATGGAAAATATTGTATTGGGCTCAACTTCAAAGCTGATATTATTGACCGCTTTGATGCCGCCAAACGAAATACTCAAATTTTCCACTTTAAAGTGCGCCATTGCGGAAAAACCCCTATCTTCTTATCCGAAGGTGACGGCGGGGCATCGCCCCGCCGACCATGCAATTATTTTTTCTTCCAAGTGGCCAGTTCGTTTTTCGTCCAATCCTGCAGCAAAATGTAACTGGAATTGGGACCGCACTTAAGAATCTGAATGGAATCGACTCCCTGATGAACCTGCGGAGACCAATTGATGACCGGCCCGATACCCTGGAAATTCCTGATGGAATTGAGTTCCTTCAAAAGCGCTTCCCGGCTCAAATTGGGACCGACCCGTTTGAGAGCTTCCACCAGCGGTTCCGCAAACATGATGCCAGCGGTGTAAAAAACGCCAAATCGTTCCTCGGGTGCGTATTTCTTGGCGGCAGCCCTGTATTTGTTCATCAAGGGATGATCAACATCCGTCGGCAAACCAAACCCGCCGGTAATGACACCTTCCCACAAGCCGCCGGTAATTTTATTCATCAGCGGAAAATCCATCAAGGTGTCGGAAGAAATCCACTGCGGTTTGAACCCGATGGTTGCGGCGGTCTTGAGGGCAATGACGGCGCTGGTCGGATTCACCCACAGGAAGACCACATCGGCGCCGGAATTCTTCAGGCGCAATATCTGGGAAGAAAGATCTTTCTCTCCCGGCTCCACGGAAACCTCTTCCGCCAGTTTCTTTTTCATCGCGTTCATTCTCATTTTGCAACCGGCCAAACCGGCTTTGCCATAAGAATCGTTTTGATACAGAAACGCGATTTTCTTGGCTTTTAATTTCTCCACGGCATACTTCGTCAAAATGCTCGCTTCATCCTCGTAAAGGGGATAAATGGCAAAGAGATACGGATTCACGGGGAAAACATATTCCTGCAGCGCCGTTGAAGGGCCGACCCAAATAATTTTGTTTTCCGTCAGATAGTCTTTGACGGCCATGCCGCAGGCCGCACCCACGCCGCCTACAAAGGCGAAAATCCCCTCGCGTTCGACCAGTTCTTTCACCACGGCTTTGGTCTGGGCAGGATTGTACTGATCATCACGGATGAAATATTTTATTTTTCTTCCATGAATCCCGCCTTCTTCATTGACAATCTGGAACAGCAGGCCGCTTCCGCGAGCCACGGATCCCCAAGGAGCCGCCGGTCCGGTCTGCGGTCCCCACTGGGCGATGCGGATCTCCTTATTGTCAAATCCTGGGCGGGCGGCGGCATAGGCAAAAATGACCACCGTCAAGACAGCACATACAACAAAAATGGAAACAATCAGTTTTTTCATAATCTCCTCCTTATGGTTGAATCCTTCAAGTCTTCACTGAAATTTAATGTTTAAAAACTACCCTTTATACCATCTCCCCTTTTCTTTGAGAAAAGTGAAACTGTAATTAAAAATGCTGTCGGGACCGGACTCGGCAAACGTGACATCCACCTCCACCTGAACAAATTTTTCGACTTCCGGGTAGCGCTGCTTCACGTCATTGTCTCTTAAGTGACAGATTCGAACAATCTTGTAGGAATCCATTGTCATGGGAGGATAACTCCCCGTGTCTTTTAAAAAAGCCTCATAGGAGTGAGCTTTTCGGTAATCGGATGATGGCGCCAGAAGATCATAAACCTGGCGGAAATCTTTTTTCATTTCGGCTCGCAGATAATCATGCGCCGTTTTTTCAATGGCATTCCTTTCCAGGAAAAGCCGCAGCTGATTGCGGGGAACATCCCAGAGCGCGAACCCCGACAAAATCAGGACTGCTGAAATCATCATGACGATTTTGCCCGCTTTTTTCATCGGATGCTCCGGTTGCATAAAATACCAAGTTCCCTTTTACACTTTCTTGACGAAGTGTTTTGAAAACAAACCGCTCGGCCTCACTGTAATGATGATGATGATGACCACGAACGCCACAATCGGTTTCCATTCCGGCCAAGCGTATCCAAAGATATTTTCGATGATTCCCATGAGAAGTCCGCCGACCACGACTCCGGGAATGCTGGTCAGACCGCCCAAAACTGCGGCGGCAAAGGCCCGCATAAACGGTTCCATCATGAAATTCGGATCCAATACGGAACGGGCGGCGAAAAACATCGCGGCAATCGCGCCGATAAACGAACTCATGGCCCAGGTAATGGAAAACACGCGCTCCACCTTGATTCCCATGATCTTGGCCGCATTCACGTTCTGTTGCGTGGCACGCATCGCGATTCCCAATCTTGAATAACGGAAAAACAAAAAGAGGAAAATCATAATCGCAATGGACAACGTAAAGACGCCGACAGTCCATTCATTCACGGACAAGCCCAGGATCTCCACGTTTTTGTGAACGGAAAGCAAAAACGGAAAGTCTTTCTGTTCCGAGCCCCATTTCCACCCGGCCAAGCCCATCAGCAGCATCTCGGCCCCGAGCGTGATGATCAGCAAGCCCAGAACATTCGGATCTTTGGCGGGCCGCAGGAAACAAAATTCAATCGCCATGCCGAGCAAAATCGCAAAAACCATCGTGGCCGGAAAGGCGATCCAGAAAGGTAGACCGTAGACCGTCAGAATATGGTAAGCGACAAAAGTCGCCACCATGCCCATCTCGCCCTGCGCAAAATTGATCACATCCGACGTCTTGTAAATGATCGCCACCGCAACGCCGAACAGCCCATAGCAGGCGCCGATGGCCACTCCTTCAATCAACAGCTGTTCAAACATGGATTGATTCCCTCCGCCTTTTTAGAAAGGCCAGGTTTTCCAATATTTTTTGATTCTGATCCAAATACCGAACATCCCCAGGGGCTCAAAAATAACGATGGCGATCATAATCAGCCCCAAAGCTATGTTGGAGAAATTGGCCAGTCCGATGACGGTGAACCATTTTCTGGAAATATTGACCAGAAGCGTTCCCAGATAAGGCAGATTCTCCACGTTCTTCAGCAGGTCATACTGCAGATAAGTGATTAAGGCGGCGCCCGTGACGGCGCCCATGATGGAACCGAGGCCACCGACGACAATCATGACCAGAAAAATGATGGAAAGAATCAAATTAAAGGAAAAAGGATCAAAGAACCCGACCACAAAGCCGTAAAGTCCACCGGCAATCCCCGCGTAAAAAGCGCTCACGGCAAAGGACATGGTCTTGTAAATCGTCAGATTCACGCCCATCACCTCAGCCGCAATATCATCATCGCGGATCGACATGAACGCACGGCCCACTCGTGTTTTCATCAGGTTCTTCGCACCAATCACCAGAAGAAATGTCATGACAAGGATAAGATAATAGATCTTTATATCGCCTTCTATGACCCAGCTCAAAGACGAACCGGGAATGCCCAGATCAAGGGGCGGCGCCGTGATGCCCATCCGGCCGCCAAAAATTTCCCAGCGTCCGATGATATGCATGATGGTCAAGCCGAAACCCAGCGTGGCAATCGCCAGATAGGGCCCTTCCAACCGCAGCGCTGGAAGACCGATGATGAAACCGAAGAACGCGGCAATCAGCGCAGCGATGATCAGCGCGACAAAAAACGGCAGATGCAAATGCATCATGATGAGCGAGGTTCCGTAAGCACCGATGGCGAAGAATCCGGCGTGCCCCAGTGAAATCTGTCCCGTGTAACCCACCAGAATGTTCAGGCCCACCGCAAGAATCACGTTCACCAGAATGACATTCAAGAGATAAATATTATAGGACGGCAAAAAAAACGGCAGAGCAAAAAGAACAATCAGAAGGACAACGGACCAAAACAGAATCGTTCCGCTCTGAAACAACTCGACATCCTCATAGTAATCGCGTTTCATGTCCATGGAACGACCACGCTACTACTTCGGCTGAAGGTTAAATAACGCCTATGCGACTTCTGTTTTGATTGATTATATTTATATCAAGCCCTCTGGAGCGTGTCAAGACAATTTCCCTTCAGGCGTTTCGCCGACAATATTTTGATTGAGGAAAACGTCACTGAAGAAGAAGTATTTTCTTGAACCAGGGATAAAACAAAGTAATGCTGGCATCCCTCACCCAGGTACGGTATTTTTCTTCCAGCGGATTCATGTTCAGAATCTGAGCCTGACAGCTCCGGCAGCCGATTAGATTAATCATCAAACCGTAGAAGCAATAAATAAACATTTCAACCTCGCGGTTGGAACCGTGCAATCGAAGCTTTTCCTCCATGATACGCCGCATGGCCGCCATGCTCATGATGATAAAACGGTAACCGGGGATCTCTTCGATATTGCCGATATTGACCATGTTCAGCGCCGCGATTTTGAGCGGATCAGGTTTCGTCATGGTGAAATCGAGCATCCGGTCAACAAAAAGTTCAAAACCTTCCCGAAGAGACTTTTTGTCCAGTCCGTCAAACCATGATTCCTGAATGACGACGGTTTCCCGATACATTGCTTCAGCCATCGCATAAAAGAGATTTTCCTTGGAGCCGAAATAATAATGGATCATCGGATGTTCAACGCCCGCCCGTTTCGCAATCATTCTTGTGCTGGCGGTTTTGAATGAATATTCAGTAAAAACATCCCTGGCCGCCTTCAAAATTCTTTCGCGGACATTCCCCTCTGCAGGATTGATCCGCGTGCTGGAATAATTTCTCTTTGTTTTTCGCTGTAATCGCATCCTTTGATTCTCCTATTGGAAGCATTATATCTTAAACCACATGGTAAAATCTATACTTTTTTTAAAGTTTATATTTTCCCTCGTATCCAAAACCAGAATCAACAGAATAAATAAATACAATTTATTGTATTTATTATCATTTCAACAATACCACAAATGAAGGACATCTCTCCAAAAAAGAGTTGACAGGTTTTCTGTTTTTTAGTATTTACCAACCGGTAAATACTTCACGAGTATTTTATTATCCCAAAAAAAATCAATTGGAGGTAGAGACATTATGGCAAAATTCACAGTTCCCAGCGGCGTGAGTGTGGAGGATTTCTTCATCAAGCATGTTCCTTCTCAGTTTAAGGAAATTACGGCGGGCGCCAACCTTTCTTCCCTGGCCGGCAAGGAAATCCATCTTCAGTTTCTCGTCAATGACCAGAGCTACTGCCTGAAAATCAAGGACGGAACCAATCTGGAGGTTATCAAAGGCGCCGTGGAAAAACCTCTGCTTGCGCTTTCTTTGTCAGAACAAGTTTTTCTGGACGCGGTGACGGGCAAGATGGAAGGCCTGATTGACCGCTTTACGGATCCCGTGGAAATCTCCGATCCGGCGCGGCTGAAAAATCTCATGGAGACGAAAGGCTCGTTGAATTTGACGCTGAAACAGGATGGCAATACGATTCCCGTCAAAATGATTTTCAACGGCGAGGAAAAACCCAGCGTCGACATCAGCCTGGATTTGAGCGACTGGATCGCCATGCAAAACAAACAGGTCACCGGTCAGGCTCTCTTCATGAACGGCAAATTGAAGTTCACGGGCGACATGGTTCTGCTGATGAAACTGCAGAGTTTAATTTAGACCTCGGAGCCTTAAGCCGAAACGCTGGGAGAAGCGCTTCCCCTAGGAGGAAAGCGTTTTTTCTCCCGGCAATTTCATGCATCAGAGAACAAACACCAGCGCGTCGCGCGCGATAGAAAAACAACGCTTTTTCAAGGAGAAAAATTATGGACGACAGACCTTTTGGCTTCGGAATGTCTGAAGAACAAAGCAGCATGAAGGAGACCATTGCCCGCCTGATGAAGAGCGCGGTTATCGGAAACCCCGCCCACGACATGGATGAGTCCAGGACCCTTCCCAGAGAAATCATTGACAAGATCTGGGAACTGGGGGCGACGGTTTCGATGGTCCCGGAAGTCTACGGCGGGTACGGCATGGAATATTCGCCGATTATGAACACTATCGTTTTAGAAGAATTGGCCTACGGGGATATGGCATTGGCCATCGCCGCCAATCTCCCTTCCCTTTTTATTTTTACGCTCTTGGAACTGGGCACGGAAGAACAAAAAAAGAAGTACCTGCCCTTATACTGTGATGCCGCGTATAAGCCCTGCGCGGCAGCCGTCAACGAACTGCGGTTTCAATTCGACGCGGTTTCGCTGGAAACCAAAGCTCGGAAAAATGGCGCGAAGTATCTTCTTTACGGCAAGAAATGTTTCGTTCCCATGGCAAAAAACGCCGGTCACTTTCTCGTCGCGGCGGACGTGGACGGCAAAGCCAATCTGTTTATCATTGATGGAAAAAATCCCGGCTTGAAAATCGGCGAAAGAGAAAAGAATCTTGGGCTATACGCTTTGGAAACTTATCCGGTGACCATGGAAAATTGTGAGGTGCCCGAAGAAGATCGTGTCGGCGGGGAATCCGGCTGTGATTACGGCAAGTTTCTGCAGAAAAGCCGAACGGCGCTTTCCGCTATTGCCACGGGCGTTGCGCGAGCCTCCTACGAATACGCCCGGGACTATGCCAAGGAAAGGGTTCAGTTCGGAGAACCCATCGCTTACCGCCAGTCCATTGCTTTCATGATCGCCGAGATGGCCTATGAAGTCGACGCGATGAGACTGATGACCTGGAAGGCGGCCTCCGCCCTGGAAGCCGGCCGGGATGCCAAACGGGAAGCGTATCTGGCAAAACTCTATGCCGGTGAAATGGCGATGAAGATCACGGATTACGGGGTGCAGATCCTGGGAGGTCACGGATACATCAGGGAAAATCCGGTTGAGCGCTACTATCGCAACGGCCGGGGAATCGCCATTCTCGAAGGCATGGCAATGGTATAGGAGGAAAGAACGATGATTAATCTTGAAATGACCCAAAGAATGATCGACATGAAAAGCAGCATGAACAACATGGCCAACAGCATGCTGAGACCCATATCGCGCTACTATGATGAGAATGAACACAAATATCCGCAGGAACTGGATATGTTCCGTTCCATCAAGATCATGAGCCGGCCGAAAAAGAAAAAAGCCAGCGACGAAGCAAAGCCCGACACGCCGGATCCCAAAAAGCTGGGACAAAATCTCTCCACGGTTCTGGTGATTGAAGAAATGTGCTGGGGAGATTTGGGATTGCTGTTGTCATTTCCGAACGCCGGTCTGGGCAACGCCGCCATTGCCGCCGTGGCCACCGACGAACAGATGGCCCGTTTCGGCGACAAGTGGGCTTCGATGGCCATCACAGAACCGGGATCAGGCTCAGATTCCGGCTCGATCACCGCCAGAGCCACCTTGGACGGGAATGAATGGGTGCTCAACGGCGAAAAGATCTTTGTCACCTGCGCGGAACGCGCCGAGGTGGCTGTCATCTGGGCGACAGTGGACCGGAGCGCCGGCAAGGCCGGCATAAAATCCTTTGTCGTGGAAAAAGGAACGCCGGGATTCAAACTGGAAAAGCTTGAACACAAGCTCGGCGTGCGCGCTTCCGACACCGGAACCTACGTTCTGGATGATTGCCGCATCCCCAAAGACAATATTCTGGGCAGCGCCGAAGTCAAACAATCCACGGAAGGCTTCAAGGGGGTCATGAAAACCTTTGACAACACGCGCCCCTTGGTGGCCGCGATGGCTCTTGGTGTCACCCGCGCCGCCCTGGATTTTACTCGGGAAAAACTTGAAGAAAGCGGCATCAAGCTGGATTATGAAAAAAATCCCAACAACTTAAGCGCCATGGAAAAGGAATTTTACATGATGGAGGCTCATCTGGAAGCGATGAGGCTGCTGACGTGGCGCGCGGCCTGGATGATGGACAACGGCGAGTTCAACAACCTGGAAGCATCCATGTCCAAAGCCAAGGCCGGGCGCTACGGAACGCTGATATGCCAAAAGTGCTGCGAACTGCTCGGTCCGCTGGGCTTCTCCTGCGAATATCTCGCGGAAAAATGGATGCGCGACGTCAAGATCACGGACATCTTCGAAGGAACCGGACAGATTCAGCACCTGATTGTGGCCCGCAACGTGCTGGGGTACTCCAGCAAGCAGCTCAAATAAAAAGACTCCTCCTGTTGTACCCTGATATGCCCGCATTGTCCCAATGCGGGCATATTTTTATCCTTTGCTTATCGTGAAACAAACATTCCCTAAAATGGGGAAAACGTCCGGCAGCGGCCGACGGCTTCCCTTGCCGATAATTTGATTTTTTCCTCTTTTTGGAATAATAGAAAACATTGGAGTGGATATGAAAAAGAAAATTCTGGTTCTGGACGATGACGCCGTCGCCTGCGAGTTTCTGCAGGAAGCCTTGAACAGGGACGGCTATGATGTCACGACGTTCACCTCGGCCAAAGAAGCGCTAAAGGAGGATTTATCGTCATTTGATCTCCTGATGTCGGATATCCGCATGCCCGGAATGGACGGCCTGCAGTTTCTCGAAAAGGTTCGCAAACAGTGGCCTGATTTGCCGGTGATCCTGATGACAGCCTACGGTTCGCTGGAAACTACGATGGAAGCCTTGAATCTAGGCGCCTGGGATTACATCTGCAAACCCTTTTCTCCGGAAGACTGCCGCGCCATGGTCAGGAAAGTTCTTCAAATGCGGGAGCTGGAAGAAAAACGCATAAGCCTGCCGCAGGGAGAACCCCAAGAGCCCAAGCTGATTGGATCGTCGGCCGTCATGGTGGATTTCTACAAGCAGATAGCGCGCATCGCGGACGCTCCGGCCAGCGTTCTGATCGAAGGCGAAAGCGGAACCGGCAAGGAACTGACCGCCAGAGCCCTGCATAATATGTCTTCCCGCAAGGACAAACCGTTTGTCGTCGTTCATTGCGGCGCAATTCCCGACAATCTGCTGGAATCGGAGTTGTTCGGATACGAAAAAGGATCATTCACCGGCGCCGACCGTCAGCACACGGGGCTTCTGGAATCGGCCGAGGGCGGCACGGTGTTTCTTGACGAAATCACCGAAATGTCCGCAGTTCTGCAGGGCAAATTTCTGCGTTTCATGCAAAACGGGGAGGTTCGGAGAATCGGCAGTCACGAGGTTCGTCACGTGACTGTGCGAGTGGTCGCGGCCGCCAATAAAAATATCGATGAGGAAATCAGCGCGGGCCGCTTCCGGCTGGATCTCCTCTACCGATTTATTGTGCGCCTGCGCATCCCGCCCCTGAGAGACCGCAAAGATGACATCCCTCTGTTGAGTGCTTACTTTCTCAGCGCATTGGGACACCCCGACGCGCGCGTCTCCGACGAAGCGATGGAATTATTCATGGCGTATGACTGGCCGGGAAACGTGCGCGAACTGCAGAACGTACTGCAACAGACCCTGCTGCTTTCCCCCTTTGAGGTCATCCTTCCGGAAAACCTTCCGGACCGTTTTCAGAAGACAATCTACAAAAAGAAAGAACCTTCCAATTTATCCCCTCTGGAGCAAGCGGAAAAAGAAAAAATATTGCAGACCCTGCGGGAAACTTCGTGGAATCAGTCCAAAACCGCCAGGCTCCTGGAAATTGACCGGAAGACCCTACGGCTGAAAATCCGCCGCTACGGCCTTTCGGAAAAGGCATCCGAAAGCAAGAAGTCTTTTTTCAGGCGCTAAAAAGACCTCTCTCAAAAGGACCGCGTCCCCTCCCCGAAAACCGGCCAATGGAGGATAACGGAGGTTCCCTCACCGGGGGTGCTTTTGATTTCCATCCTGCCGCGGTGAGTCCTGACGATCTCCCGCACAATCGCCAGTCCAAGTCCGCGCAATCCCTCTGAGGAGTGGGTGCTGAAGAAGGGCTCGCATACCTTTTCCGCCACCTCCGGGGCGATGCCCGATCCCGTGTCGCTGACGGTCGTCGTCACAAAAACGCCGGGCGAAACCGTCTGGGCCGACAGGATGATCCGGCCTCCCCGCGGCATCGCCTCCAACGAATTTTGAATCAGGTTCATCAGTGCCGTTTGCACGCGGTAACGGTCAACATACAAAAACGGCACAGGCCCTTCTATGCTGACGACGGTTTCCACTCCTTTTTTGCGCAAAAACGGCTCCATCAAGGAAAGGGTTTCATGGAAAATCTGCTCCACGGTCAATGTCTCAAAGTGAGGATCCGGCAGGCGCGTCGCCCGGCGCACGTTCTGAATGACATGATCCAGCCGCTGGGTTTGCTGAACAATCAAATTCAGTTTGTGGGCCACGTCGGGCGATAAGTCGCCTCTTTCCAGAAGCAGACTCGCCAGGCCGCTGATGGAATGAATCGGCGTCCCCAGATCATGGGCCAGATTCGCCGTCAATTGACCCAACGCTGTCAGCTGTTTCAAATCGCCCAATTCTTTTTGCAGCTGAACCACCTTCTGCGTTTCCTCGCGAACCCGTTCTTCCAGATTTCTATTGAGCTCCGCGTTCCGGTTCATCACTTCCTGAATTTCATCCGCCATCACGTTGAAGTGCCTTGAAATCTGCCCCCATTCATCATTGTGCATCACCGGAATTCTTTTCGCGTAATTTCCCCCCTGAAACTCATCAATCGTCTCGATCATTATTCTTAAAGGCTTTTCTATGATCCAGCGGTAACTCAGTCCCGACACCAGAAGGATGAACAACAAAAGCGCCATACTGCTGAAGCCAAACAGTAACTGGGCTCTTTTTAGAATCTCGGCGTTGGCGCGTGAAAAGCCGATAACCCCGATGACAATATTGGATTTCTTCTTGTTTTCGAATACAGGATAGAGCAGGCCAAGCGCCGGCCCGGCTTCCGTTTTGATCTTTAAGGAAACCGCTTTATTCTTATTGCCGACGGAAGAAACGATTTTTTCCGGCCATTCGTATTGGATGCGGCTCGCCCCGGCGACATAATCGACATTTTTGCGGCCGATATCAAAAATGTCGATTCTGGCCAAACGCACATCCGACTGGATGTGATCCTGAAGCGCCATGTCCAAGGCGCGGATACCTCGTCCTGACGGAAAGAACTGATAAAAGGTGCTAACCGTTTCAGCAACATCTTCCAGTCTCTTCGCCTGTTGCTCATCAAGGATTCTATCGAGGGCCTTCAGCTGAATCACGCCCCAGAAAGCCATGGTCAGACCCAATCCGATAATCGCCAGGAAAAGCAACCGAAAACGAACGGTGATGTTGTCATTGAAAGTTGATATTTTCTTAGAAAGTTTTGAAAACATGGCATTGATATATCAAAAAATACCGATCCTTCACAAAGAAAAAAGGGGAAGGCATGGCCTTCCCCTTGATCCGCGCAAAGCTAAGGACGACTTACTTGACTGCCGGAGAAGCAGGCGTCGCCGGAGTGGCCGGAACCGCTTTTTCCACTTCACCTTTGACTTTTTCTTTTGCTTTGCCTTTGGCGCCCTTGACTTTACCTTTGGCTTTGGCTTTTCCTTCTTTCACTTTTTCATCGGTGGCTGCCTTAACATCGCCTTTTGCCTCTTCTTTGACTGCTTTTACGTCAGCCTTGACCGCTTCTTTTGTTGCCTTGGCATCGGCTTTTACGGCCTCTTTGGTCGCCTTGGCGTCAGCCTTTGCTGCCACAGCGGGGTCGACGGCCATTGCGGACGTGCAAAAAACGAAAACAAACGCAACCACAAACAATACTAAACGCTTCATTTTAAAAACCTCCTTTTTCCTTTACTTTTTTTTAATACCGCCCTTATCGATAAGGGATCAAAACAAATCTCATTTTTTCACAGGCGCTGATTGCACCGAATCGGCATGGACCGACCTTTCCTTCAGCCTGATTTTATTCATTTTTAAAGCTGTCAACACGCCTTCTTTTTCAACATAATCTATTTTTACAAAATCATTAACGGCGACATCGCCGAAAGGTTTCTCCAAAGCGAATGTCATTGCCTCCGCTTCGCCCTTGACGGTCCTTTCAATTTTGACGGTTGAACCGGAAATTTCAATCACTTTACCCGTTGCATGCATTGTCGCGGTTTTCACGGACCTTGTTTTGACAAGTCCGGCTTCAATTGCCGAAGCATGTTTCTCCGTCGCAAAAGCAACAAAAGAAAAAAAGAAAAAAACGAAGCAGAAAATATTTTTTCGCATTCATTATAGCCCGTCGTCAAAACTCACTGCATCAGGTAATGGCAATATATGTGCCAATATTCCAACAAACAGAAAAATTATATCCTTTTGAAATAATTTAATATTTTCTTTATAAACAATTTTGTTTGATTCTTTTATTTTCCCCCGGTGAGCATTCATTCCCCAACCCTGGAGAATAATTCACCAGCATTTTTTTGCGTATGGATCGGACGCATTGTTGACCGCTTTCACATTTTCATGATACCGGGAAGCCATATCGGCAGAGTCCAGAGGTCAAATGATGATGGAAAAACAAAGATTAGCAGACATTGTCGTTGTGGGCGGGGGAGCAGCAGGGCTGATGGCCGCGGGCCGCGCGGCCGAATCAGGAGCGCAGGTGCTGCTTCTGGAAAAGACGGACGGGCTCGGCAAGAAAATTCTGGTGAGCGGAAAAACCCGCTGCAACATGACCAATGCGGCCGAATTGAATCATTTCATTTCCAAGTACGGCCCCAACGGCCGTTTTCTTTTCAGCGCTTTTCATCATTTTTTCCGGCCGGAACTCATTGACTTTCTGCATCGTCACGGCCTGGACGTCAAGATCGAACGCGGCGGGAGAATCTTTCCGGTTTCCGATGACGCGCGGGATGTCGTCCGCGCTTTTAAAAATTATCTCGTTAAAAATAACGTTTCGGTGAAACTCAACGCGAAAGTCACGGAGATCATTATTGAGGACCAGGTTGTCCGCGGCGTTAAAACCGCCTATACAACCTTTCCCTGTAAGGCGGTGATCCTGGCAACCGGCGGCGCCACCTGGCCATCCACCGGTTCCACCGGCGACGGATACAAAATCAGCGCCACGCTCGGACACCACATCGTAAAGCTGCGACCCGCCCTGGTCCCGCTGATTGTCAAGGAGGAGAAACTTGCCCGAGCCATGCAGGGCGTGAGTCTGCGCCATGTCCGCGCGACGGCGTTTCAGGGCCGGGCGGATTCCGTTGATGCGACGCTCACGCCCGCCCGCGTTTACGGACGCGGCGAAACGAAAAAAGCGCGCCCGCCGGTCATCGAGAGCCGCTTCGGGGAAATGCTCTTTACGCATTTCGGTCTGGGCGGACCGATCATTCTGCTGATGAGCCTGGCCGTCGTCGACGCGCTGGAGGCCGGTCCGGTTTCCATTTTGATTGATTTGAAACCGGCGCTGTCTCGGGAACAGTTGCGCAAACGCCTGCAAAACGATATGGAAAAACACGGCAAAAGAAAACTTGCCGGCCTCTTGAAGGCGTATCTGCCCTCCAAGATGATCGAACCGCTGATTGATCTTGCCGGAATCGACCGGGAAAAACCCGCGCATCAGATCAATGCCGCCGAAAGAGAAAAATTCGTTGAGTTGCTCAAAGCGCTGCGGTTCAACGTCAAAGCGCCTTTGCCGCTGGAAAAAGCCATGGTCACCGCCGGGGGCGTTTCTCTGGAGGAAATCGACCAGCGCACCATGGCCTCCAAACGGATCAGGGGATTGTTTTTCTGCGGTGAGGTGATGGACATTGACGCCGACACCGGCGGCTATAATCTGCAGGCCGCCTTTTCCACCGGCCATCTGGCCGGCGAAAAAGCCGCCGATTATGCAAAATCCCTTTGAAGCCTTCCCTTTTGCCGCGCCGTCACAATTCCGGAGCGACGGCAGGCACAAGACAGGCCAGAACCAAAAGCGCTTTTCCGGTATTTCTCACCTGATGTTCTTCGTCGGGCGGCATAAAAATGACGCTTCCAGGTCCGACAGGATTCCACTGACCATTGCCGTAAATTTCCCCCGTTCCTGAATGAACAAACATTTCATGTTCCCAGGGATGAGCGTGCTTCGGCGTATAACCTCCCGGATCAATCTCAAAAATCCGCATGCAAAAGTTATTCGCTCCATCAGTCTTTCCGACAACAACCCGGCCGGCAACACCTCTGGCCGTTTCATTGTCAAAATGCGTCGGCAAAACGGATTGATAATTCATCAATTTCATAAAATACCCCTTTCTCAAACCGTAAGCGGAGCAAAGACTTCGCTGAGCGTCGGATGCGGAAGCACCCATGAACGCAATTGCTTTTTGGTCAATTCATTGGATACGGCCAAAGTCAGCGGCGCAATCAGTTCCGCGGCATCTTCTCCGATAATCGTCGCGCCGATAAGTTTATCCTGATGAAAGACGGCCTTGACGAAACCCTGCCCCATCAACTCCGCTCTCGCAATGATGTTGGCGCTGTAGAGCGATTTGACCACTTCGACTGCCAGATTCTCTTCTTCCGCTCGTTTCTGCGTATAACCCACGCGTGCGATCTGCGGATGGCTGTAAACAACGGAAGGAATGAAGTTTTCATTGTATGTCAAATCATCTACGCCGCAGATTCGTCCGGCGGCGAACCTTGCCTGATACATTGCCCGATGCGCCAGCATCATGCCGCCGGTCACATCGCCCACCGCGTAAAGGCCCGCGACATTCGTCATCATATTGACATCCACAGCGATTCCCGACGGGGCATATTCAATTCCCAGCCCGTCCAACTCTTCTGTATGGAGCAAAGGTTTTCTGCCCGTGCAGAGAAGAACGTAATCGGCGTTCATCTCCAGCGGCTTTCCGTCTTTACGCGCGGTCACCTGAACCGAACTTCCCGTATCTTTCAGGTTCTCCAACTGTGTCGAGGTGTGAATGGCAACACCCAGACGGGCCAATTCCTGCTTGACCAAATCAGCGCATTCCTGATCTTCCAGCGGAATAATCCTGTCCAGGATTTCCACGATGGTGGTTTTCGCGCCCAGCTCTGCGAAGAAGGTGGCGAATTCCACACCGATGACGCTTCCTCCAACGATGATGATGCTTTCAGGAAGCGTATTTAAATTCAAAATGCCGTCAGATGTTAAAACACGTTCCGATAGATTAATTCCCGGAAGGACCTGCGGCACCGAGCCCCAGGCAATCATGATATTTTCAGCAGATAGTGTTTCGCTTTTTCCTGATGCATCGGTGAAACGGACTTCAGATGGCGAAAGGATTTCGCCGATGCCCTGTTTGATTTCCGCTCCGGCATCGGTGAGCATCTTCTGCGCGCCAAGAGCGGATACTTTTACGATCTGCTGTTGATGTTTTTTGATGGCGGCAAAATCAACGGATGCATCAGCAATCTGGATTCCCATCCTTTTGAGCTTTTTCAAATCCGTGTAATACTTGCTACACGTTAGCAGGGCCTTGGTCGGGATACAACCCTTGTGCGTGCATGTTCCGCCCCAGCCATCTTTTTCGATAACCAGAACCCTTTTCCCCCGGGTTGCGGCAAACTCGCCCGTCGCCAGCCCCCCCGGCCCGCCGCCGATGATAATCAAATCATATTTTTCGGACATCAAGAAACCTCTTTTTTCGCGCCGTCATATAAACGAAATCCCCATTTTTTTCATTAAGTGGAATCCTCTTTTATTTCCCTAACTGTCAGGAAATCGCGCAACATCCCAAGAAACGCGAACCCATAAGCCCTTAAAATGCGTTTTCTGTACCAAACCGTCTCTACATCGCGAGACATGCGGGCAAGAAAACCCCTTTTCTGAAGCTCGCAGGATACAGCAATTCGCTTGTCGAAAGAACCGAGTTCGGCCACATACGCCAGAAGCGTCCGCCCCTTATTCGCCGCCAGCCTCTTCAAGAGAACCGCCGTGGGCGATGTTTCAGAATCAGCCAGCTGCCAAATTTTTTCAATCAAAGCCATACAGGATTCGATCCTCCATAGCTTTTGGGACATGGATGGGTCGTTTAAGATAGAATTGGGCGTCCAGCGGTAATAATAACTTTGCTTGGACGTATAAGCGACTCGTTTGGCTTTTGTCTGTACCATGACATTCCACAAATTATCTTCGTAGGCCATCTTTTCCGCAAACCCGATTGAATGCCGGCGAAGAAAATCCATTCGGATCATTGCCATCCAAGGACACCCCCACCATTCTTGCATATTCAACGTCAATTCAAACCACTCCACACCGGACATTGCTTTTTTTTCCGGAAACGGTTTGGTAATCCACCTTGCATCTGGATCGTCTCCCGGTACTTCACGGAAACGCCAGCCATTGCACATCGCCACTTCCAGATTCAAAGAGGTCGCCAGAGAAAACAAATCATCGAGATGAGACTCCGATATGGCATCATCGGCGTCGATAAAGACGACATATTCGCCCTTTGCCGCTTCAATTCCCGTATTTCGCGCAGCTCCTACCCCTTTGTTAACTTGATGGATGACGCGCACCCTTCGCCGCGATGCAGCATAATTTTCAAGAATAACTCCGGTATTATCGGTAGAACCGTCATTGACGAAGATGACCTCAAAATCCTTAAAGGTCTGCCGATCAAGTCCTTCGAGGAGCGTGGGAAGCCATTTTTCCGCTTGATAAGCCGGTATTACCACACTGACCGATGGATTATGGTTTGTATGCATATCGATTTTTTCTCCATAGAAACAAATACAGAGCAACCCTGTTTAGGTCTTGAGATATCGGCGTTCTTCTTTCCCGTTGCCACTTTTTTAAACGACACTTTAAGAATAACAGATGGTAGATTTGTTTTCTCAATTCTTGATCTGTCACCCAAAGCATTTTCTCTTCCCGGCCTCTGCCGCGTGATACGAACTGCGCACGAGCGGTCCGGCTTCCACATATTGAAAGCCTTTCTGATAGGCGATTTCCCTGAACTCGGCAAACTCTTCCGGGTGATAATACTTCGCCACCGGCCAGTGCTTCAGTGTCGGCTGTTGATACTGCCCGATGGTTAGGCGCGCGCAGGAAACCGCTGCCAGATCATCTATCAGTTGCAGAATATCGTCGCGGCTCTCTCCGAAACCGATCATAAACCCGCTTTTGGAAACCACGGAAGATGAGCTGACTTTTTTGAGAAGATGGAGGGAAACATCATAACTGCCCCGCGGGCGCAATCTGGCGAACATCGGTTTGACCACTTCCATGTTGTGATTGATGACATCAGGCCGCGCCGAAATGACCTTCTCCAGCGCCGCCGGATTGCCCTGAAAATCGGGAATCAAAACTTCCACCTTGCAGAAAGGATTTTCTTGGCGCAACCTTTGGATGCAATCCGAAAAGACCCGCGCGCCGCCGTCGGGCAAATCGTCGCGGGTGACCGAGGTAATGACCACGTATTCCAGTTTCATTCTGCGCACAGCTTCCATCAAGCGACTGATTTCATTTTTGTCAACCGGATCCGGCTTGCCGTGCGCGACATTGCAGTAAAGGCAGTTCCTCGTGCAGATGTTGCCCAGAATCAGAAAGGTCGCCGTCCCGGAGGTGAAACACTCGGCCATATTGGGACAGGCCGCTTCCTGACAAACGGTGTGCAGTTGAAAACGAGAAAGGGTCGATTTTATCCTGCGGCACTCCGGGGAAAAGGGAGGCCGGACTTTTAACCAATCGGGCTTGCGGAGGAGTTGCAATTTTTCATGTTTATACACGCTTGAATTCATAAACGCATTGGGGAAAACTTGGATTACCGCCTTCGCGGAAATGAAACATCGTTATGATTTCTTCCAGCAAACATCCGGTTTGCGGGCCGCCAGCACTTCATCGAGGCGGCCCACCGGTGTTGTCACCGGCGCCTTCTTCACACCCTCTGGATTTTCCTTGGCTTCCTTGGCGATGGCAATCATGGCATCGCAAAATGCATCCAGCGTTTCCTTGCTCTCCGTTTCCGTCGGTTCAATCATGATGGCCTCCGGCACAATCAGCGGAAAATAAATCGTCGGCGGATGATAGCCGTAATCAATCAGTTTCTTGGCGATGTCCGTCGTGTGCACGCCGCTTTCGGCCACCTGCTTCTTCCCGGAAAACACGCACTCGTGCATGCAGATGCGGTTGTAGGGCAGTTCAAAGTAAGGCTTGAGTTTTTCCTTGATGTAATTGGCGTTGAGCACTGCCATTTCCGTCGCCCGCTTCAAGCCCTCGGCACCCAGCGAACGGATGTAGGTATAGGCCTTCACAATCACGTTGAAATTCCCGTAAAAAGCGCGGACGCGCCCGATGCTGTCGGGAAAATCTTCTGACCACTGATATTGTTCGCCCGCCCGGACAAGACGGGGCACGGGCAGAAAATCAATCAGCGCCTTACTCACGCCTACCGGCCCGCTGCCCGGACCGCCGCCGCCGTGCGGCGTGGAAAAGGTTTTGTGCAGATTGAGCTGAATCACATCAAATCCCAGATCTCCGGGTCTGACCTTGCCCAAAAAAGCATTGGCATTGGCGCCGTCGCCGTAAAGCAGACCGCCCCTGCCGTGAACGATCGCCGCCACCTTTTCGATGTTGCGTTCAAAAAGTCCCAGGGTGTTGGGATTGGTCAGCATCAGGGCCGCGACATCTTCCGTCATCAGTTCCTTGAGATGCGCGATATCCACGCCGCCTTCCCCGTTGGACTTCAGTTCCCGGACTTCAAATCCGCAAAGCGCGCTGGAAGCCGGATTGGTGCCGTGAGCGGCATCCGGAATCAGGATGATCCTGCGTTTTTCGCTTTTCTTTTCAAAATATTTCTTGATCATCATGACGCCGGTCAGTTCGCCGTGCGCGCCCGCGGCGGGCTGAAGCGTGAACTCGGCCATGCCGAAAATCACGCACAGATATCGCTGCATTTCATAAATCAGCTGCAGATTGCCCCGGGAAAATTCCGCGCCGGCATACGGATGCAAGCCGGTGAAACCGGACATCGCGGCGACGTTTTCGTTGACCTTGGGATTGTATTTCATCGTGCAGGAGCCAAGAGGATAAAAACCCAGGTCCACGCCGAAATTGCGCCGCGACAGATTGGTGTAGTGGCGCACCAGATCAATTTCGGCAACCTCGGGCAAATCCAAATCGTCGCGTAGATACTCGCCGCCGATCAGGGTTTCAATATTCTCCTCCGGAACATCGCTGGCGGGAACATCCGCGGCGGCGCGTCCGGGCCTGCTGATTTCAAATATCAATTTCATGTCAACCTCTTTTTCATTCCCGCACAGGCGGAACTCCGCAAGACAATCCATGAATGTTATCGGCCTGGATACCAGCCTTCACCGGCATGAGGATTTAAATTTTTTCTACTTCAACATTGCCGCTACGTTATCGATGTCTTCCCTGGACATCATTTCCGTAGCACATAAGAGCAATGTGTTTTCCAGTTCGGGATAATCTTTCCGCAGTTCGTAACCGCCGATGATGCCTTCACTTTTGAGTTTTTCATTCACCTTTTGGGAATCGGGACAACGCAAAACAAATTCATTATAGACCGGCGCGGAAAAAACTTCTTTCCACCCCGGAATTCCCAGCAGCTGTTTCTTTAAATACCGCGCTTTCAGGATATTGAGCTCGGCAAGTTTTCTAAGATTCTTGCCCAGCGCGGCCAGGTAAACGCCCGCCGCCAGCGCGCAAAGCGCTTCGTTGGAACAAATGTTTGATGTGGCTTTTTCCCGGCGGATGTGCTGCTCGCGCGTTTGCAGGGTCAGCACGAATCCGCGCCGGCCATTTTTATCCACCGTCGCGCCGACGAGCCTTCCCGGTATCCGGCGCATGAATTTTTCCTTGGCGGCAAAAATGCCCAGATAGGGGCCTCCGTAATTCAGGGGATTGCCGAAACTCTGCCCCTCTCCCACGACAAAATCCGCACCCTGGGCACCTGCAGGCTTCAAAATACCCAGACTTGTGCCTTCCGTAAAACCGGCGACAAGCAGCGCCCCCTTCTGATGGACCATATCGGCGATGGACGCAATATCCTCGATGACGCCGAAAAAATTGGGGCTCTGAACCACAACGGCAGCCACCTGCCGATCCAGCTCGGTTTCCAAAGTTTTCAGATCAACCCTCCCTGACGGCGAATAGGGAATTTCAACAACGGCATAGCCGTTCGCCCACGAATATGTTTTTAATACCTGTCTGTATTCGGGATGCACAGAACGGGCGACGATCATTTCGGTCTTGTTGGACATTTTCGCGCAAAGCATCGCGGCCTCGGCCATCGCGGAAGCGCCGTCATACATGGAAGCGTTGGCGATTTCCGTGCCGGTGAGACGGGCAATCATGGTCTGATACTCATAGATTGCCTGCAGAATGCCCTGGCTCATTTCGGCCTGATACGGCGTGTAGGCCGTATAAAATTCCGCGCGGCCCACGATGTGGCCGACCACCGCGGGAATGTAATGATGATAAGCGCCCGCGCCGGTCAGGGTCATCCGCGGCAATTGGTTTTTCCCGGCGATCTCCCGCATCAGAGAAAGCGTCTGCTGTTCCGACAAGGCGTGCGGCAGGTCGAGCATTTTTTTTAATTTGAATTTTTCGGGAATGTCGGCAAAAAGTTCTTCCAAATCCCTGATGCCGACGGCCGCTTTCATTTGTTGAATCTCATCAGGCGTGTGCGGGCAGTAATCCATGGTTTATTTTCTTTCTTTACTCTTTTTCCTCATTGAGCATTTCTTCGTAATCCGCGGCGGTAAGCAGCATGTTGAGTTCTTCGGGATCTTCCACGATCATTTTTACAATCCAGCCTTCGCCAAAGGCATCCTGATTGATCAACTCCGGAGAATCTTCCAGACGCGAATTCACCTCAATGACTTCGCCGCTGACCGGAGCAAAAACATCGGAAACGGATTTGACCGATTCGATGACGGCCACGGTGGCATGCTGAACAACTCTTCGGCCAATTTCCGGCAGGTCGACAAACACGATATCCGTCAGCATTTCCTGCGCGTAATCGGTGATGCCGATCAAGGCGGTGCCGTCGCTGTAGTAAATCAGCCATTCATGGTCACGGGAATAATACCTGTCCTGCGGATTTGGTTTGGCCATAGAGCCCTCCTTTTATGTCATTTTAATCTTTTATAAAAAGGCAGTTCAACGACTTTTGCCTCGGCCATGCTTTCTCGTATGGCAATTTCCAGCGGCGTACCGGGGGCGCTGCAGACGATATCCACAAAGCCCATGGCGATGGCCTTGTTGAGCGTCGGGGAAAATGTGCCGGAGGTGATGACGCCGACTTCTCTTTCGTTCTTAAAAATCTTGTAGCCGTGGCGGGCAATGCCGCGTCCGGTCACCTCGATGCCCACCAGTTTTCTCGTAATGCCCGATTTCTTCTTCGCCATCAGCGCGGCCTTTCCGATAAACTCCTTTTGTTCATCCACAATCCATCCGTACGGCACTTCCAGGGGGCTCACGGTCTCGTCCATGTCCTGGCCGTTGAGCATCATGCCCGCCTCGAGGCGCAAGGTATCGCGTGCGCCCAAACCGCAGGGTTTCAGACCGAAAGCCGCGCCGGCGGACAACAGCTTGTCCCACAAAAGACCGACAACGTTGCAGCGAACATAAATTTCAAAACCGTCTTCGCCGGTGTAACCACTGCGGGAAACTATCGCCTCAAATCCCGCGACATGCGTTTTGCAGAAGTGATAAAATTTCAAGTTTTTCAAGTCGGCCGCAGCAAACTTCTGCAGAATTTCCTCGGAGCGCGGCCCCTGCAAATCCAGTTTTCCCGTTTGTTCGCTGACATCCTGAAGAACACAGTTGAATTCCCGCTGTTCCTGAATCGATTTTATCCAGCCCCAGTCCCTGTCCTTGGGAGTGGCGTTGGTCACCAGCATGTAGGAGTCTTCCTCCATTTTGTAAACGGTCAAATCATCAATGATCCCGCCTTCTTCATTGAGCAGGGCGGACAGTTTCACCTGTCCGGTTGTCTGCTCGGCCAGATTTCTGGTCAAAACCAGCTGCAGAAGATTCAGCGCCTGCGGCCCCTTGACCTCAATTTCCCCCATGTGGCAGATATCAAAAAGACCCGCCGCGCTCCTGGTCGTCCGGTGTTCATCCATGACATTGGTGTATTGAACGGGCATCGCCCAACCGCCGAAATCAATGATTTTGGCTTTGAGACCGACGTGCTTTTCGTACAAGGGGGTGCGTTTCAACTTCATTCAACCTGATGTTTAATGATCACCGATAAAAACAAAAGCATCATGCAGACAGCCGCAAAAAAAATGAACCTCGCGGATGGATCTGTTCCAGAAAACGACGCGTCCGCAACCCGAACAGACGGTCGGTCTGCAGGATATTATCGTCTCACAAAAAGGGCAACGCAGGCGCTGCGGCCGTTAACTTTCCTCCCTTTGAGCGATATTTTCATGGAACGCGACATGAACATTGTAGCACCACGAACAATCCGCGGTCGGGCATTTGCCCTCCGGAGCCGTATCATCCGTCCAGAAAAATGATTTGTCGCACCGGGAACATCGGATCTTCAGCATGAAAATTCTTCTCCGGGGGAAAATGAATCAGCGGAAACCTTCGTCAGTCCGGGCGCAATTACGGGCCACAACTACTACAACTCATTCTGGATTTCAAGACGAAATCTTTTTTTGTTGATTAAGCCTTGAAAAGTTTTTCAAAAAATTGCTGCTTTTCTTTAGGATAATACATACTGCCCTCATAATCAACAATCAGCTTGCCGTCCAGATGGTCAATTTCATGCTGAATGATGCGGGCGACAAAATCCAAATACCGTTTGTTCACCTTTTCTTGCGTGGCGTCAAAAGCCCGCACTTTGATTTCAGGGAAACGGGCGACATCCACCTGAATGTCGGGGCAGGAGAGACAGCCTTCCGCCATGGTCACCAGTTCGCCGCGCGATTGCGTGATGCGCGGATTCACCAAAACCTCAAAGTCATTTTTATTCCTTTTCTTCGGTTCCTGGTCAAACCCTTTATTGCGAAAGACAATCACCCGTCTATTGATGCCGATCTGCGGGGCGGAAAGTCCCACCGCGTCGTCTCTTTCCAGAAAGGATTCCACCAGGGTTTTAATAATTTCAATCGTTTCCTTGTCATAGGGCACTTTGACTTCCGTGGATTTTTTCCTCAAGACCGGAATATCATCATCATTTCGACCCTCCGGAGTCCAGAGCGTCAGGATTTTACTTTTGGACATAAACCTTCACCGCCCAATAATTTGATTTCATTTACCACCTCTTCATCCGTATTTCAAGGAATTGTCGCTTGCAATAAACGTGCATATTTTGCTAAACAAAACAAAGAACATGAATGAAAAAACGCATCAATATGATTAATCAAATTGTCACCAGAACGGCCCGGAAGGAATTTGAGCGGGCGCTGTGTTTTTCGCCGGGACCGGCGCCGGAACTTCCGTCCTGCCGAGACAACGAAAAGCGCCTGCTCTACCTTCACGTTCCTTTTTGCGAGGAGCTCTGTCCTTACTGCTCCTTTCACCGCATCCGTTTTGACGCGCCGACGGCCCGCAAGTATTTCCGAGCTCTGCGGCGGGAAATCGAAATCTACCGCGACAGGGGTTATCAATTCGAAGGCATTTACGTCGGCGGCGGCACACCGACCGTGCTGATGGACGAACTTGCCGAAACGCTCGCCCTGTCATGCCGGATCTTCCCGGTCATGGATATTTCCGTGGAAACCAATCCCAACCATCTGACTTCCGAAAATATCTCCATCCTGCGGGATTGCGGCGTCAAGCGGCTTTCCGTGGGCGTTCAGACCTTCAACGATGAACTGCTGAAAAAAATCGGCCGTTATGAGAAATACGGCTCCGGCGAAGTCATCGCCGCGCGGCTCAAAGATGTTCAGGGCAGTCTCCACACGTTCAACGCGGACATGATTTTCAATTTCCCCGGACAGACGCCTCAGATGCTCGAAGAAGATCTCCGGGTTCTGCTGGGCCTGAATATGGAGCAAATCACCTTCTATCCCCTGATGATTTCCTCACTCACGCAGGACATCATGGAGCAAACCATGGGGGCAATGGATTTCAGCGGCGAAGAAAAGTTCTATAAACTGATCGTGAGGCGCCTGGAGAGCAAGTACGACTTTTCCTCGGCGTGGTGCTTTTCGCGCAAGGAATCTCTGATCGACGAATATGTCGTGGACTACGAAGAATACGCAGGCCTCGGGAGCGGCGCCATCGGGTATCTTTACGGCACCTGCTACTCCAACACGTTTAATATCGAAGCATACATGGATGCGCTGGAAAAGGGCAAACTGCCGCTGCAGGCCGCCCGCAGATTTGATCTTCACGACCGGATGCGCTACGATTTTTTGATGAAACTGTTCAGCACCAAACTTGATCTCACCGCCATGCAGAAAAAATACGACGGGAAATTTCTGAAAACCCTGTGGAAAGAAATCGCCGCCTTTGAGATCGTTCGGGCGTTCCGCTATTTTCCGCCTTATCTGCACCTGACGCCTTACGGACGCTATCTGTGGGTGATCATGATGCGGGAATTTTTCATCGCCGTGAACAATTTCCGGGACTATTGCCGCCGGCAGGCGAAGATGGAATAGTTTCATTATGTTTGCCCTCTGGCAAATACGATGTGCCTTGGGATAAATGAATTGTAAAAATTCTCCCTCGACGGGAGAGGGGCCCCAAGGGGGTGAAGCGTGCAAATGATTCACCCTCCTTGCAATCCCTCCCCTCAAGGGAGGGAAAATCGCAACGAGGAATCTATGGACGAACAAAAAAAAGAGATGCTGAAAAAACTGCCGAAGATTGACGAAATCATCTTGATTCTGGAAAAACAAAATATCTATGATCTGGCGCCGCGCGACATCGTCAAGGAAACCTGCAGGCGCGTCGTCCAGCACTTGAGGGACAGGGTCATCAACGCCTCCAAAAAAGAACTGGACAACCTCTCGACGGACACGGCGGCGGTCGCCAAAGAGGTGGAAAAATCCATTAAGGGGTTATACCGCCACAGTCTGCGCCGCGTCGCAAACGCCACCGGCGTGATTCTGCACACCAACCTGGGACGCGCGCCGCTTTGTCCCGAAGCCCTGCAAAGAATTGTGGAGGTGGGCAAAGGCTACTCCAATCTGGAGTTTGATTTAATCCGGGGAGAGCGCGGCCAGCGTTACGATCATGTCCGTTCTCTTTTGTGTGCGCTCACCGGCGCCGAAGACGCCCTGATCGTCAACAACAACGCGGCGGCGGTTCTGCTGGTCCTCAACACGCTGGCCGAAGGGAAAGAGGCCATCGTGTCGCGCGGCGAGCTCATCGAAATCGGCGGCGAATTTCGTATTCCCGAAATCATGCAGAAAAGCGCCTCCAGGCTCCGCGAAGTGGGCACAACCAACCGAACGCGATTGAGCGACTACGAAAAGGCCATCCATGAAAACACCGGCCTGATCATGAAAGTGCACACCAGCAATTACCGCATCGTCGGCTTCACCGAAGAAGCTGACATCATCTCGCTGGTCACGCTGGGGAAAAACAGAGGCATTCCGGTGATGCACGATCTGGGAAGCGGCTGTCTGACGGATCTGGACAAATACGGCTTGCAGCATGAACCCACCGTCCGCGAGATTGTGGCCACCGGCGTGGACGTCGTCACTTTCAGCGGCGACAAACTGCTGGGCGGCCCGCAGGCGGGCATCATCGTCGGCAAAAAAGAAGTGATTGCAAAAATCAAAAAGAATCCTCTCAACCGCGCCCTGCGCATCGACAAATTCACCCTGGCCGCGCTGGAAGCTACTCTGATGCACTATCTCAATCCCGACGCCGCGCCGAAAAAATTGCGCGCCTTGAAAGCGCTGACCGAACCCGTTGCCGCGGTCAAAAAACGCGCCGAAAAACTCATCGCGAGATTGCAAAACGAAAATTTCGATTCGCTGAAATTTTCTCTGCGTGAAGATTTTTCGGCGGCCGGCGGCGGGTCCCTGCCCACCCAGCAGATTCCCACGGTTTTGGTCACCGTCAAAAACAAAAAGATGCCGGCGACCAAAATGGAAGAAAAACTGCGCGCGCTGGATATGCCCATCATTGTCCGCGTGGACAAGGATGAGATTCTCTTCGATTTGCGCACCGTGGCGGAGGATGAATTTGTCTTTATCATTGAAGGATTGAAACAAACAACCACCTGATGCCGTCATGCCGTTGAAAAACGGCATCCGGGAAAAACCGGATTAACCAAGCCAGTTGCTCAATGACAGTTTTGAAAGAATTGCCGGGGGAATGAGTTGAGCGGTCAATCTGAAAAAATAATCTTTACGATTGACAAAAGCCACTGCGGGCAGAGGCTGGATGTGTATCTTGCTCAAAGCGATGAAGCCCTTTCGCGTTCGCAGGTAAAATACGCCATCGAAGAAGGCGATGTGCTGGTCAACGGCACCCCCCCTAAGGTCAGTCAGAAACTCAAAGAAGGCGATGTCGTGGTGTTCATCAAAAAGCCACCGGCGGAAGCCAGAGCCGTGCCGCAGGCAATGCCGCTGGATATCGTTTACGAGGATGAGGCCCTCATCGTCGTCAACAAACCGGCAGGCATGGTCGTCCATCCGGCTCCGGGCAATCCGGACAAAACGCTCGTGAACGCCCTGCTCTTTCATTGCCGCGATTTATCGGGCATCGGCGGCGTTTTGCGGCCGGGCATCGTGCACCGGTTGGATAAAGACACATCCGGCCTGATTGTGGCGGCAAAATCCGACGACGCGCACCGGAGTCTTTCGTCGCAGTTTGAAATACACGATGTTCACAAGAAATATCTGGCGCTGGTCTGGGGAGATGTCAAAGGCAGCCACGGAGAAATCGTGGCGGCCGTGGGCAGGCACCCGGTCCACCGCAAAAAGATGTCCACCAAAAGCAGACACGGCCGCGGCGCGCTCACCCTCTGGAAAGTGCGCGAGCGTTACGGCGCGGTCACGCTGCTGGAGGTGGAAATCAAAACCGGCCGGACACACCAGATCCGCGTGCATTTATCCTCCATCGGCTATCCGGTGGTGGGCGACGCCGTTTACGGCAACGCCTCCCGAATCAAAACGGTTGCCGACGCCGAGCTGAAAGCGAAACTCAGGGCGTTCAGACGGCAGGCGCTGCACGCGGCACAGCTCTCCTTTATTCATCCCATGCGGAATGAACGGATGGTTTTTACCGCAGATCTGCCGCCAGATATGGCCGATTTGTGCAATGCATTGCGCGCAAAGAGCCATCCGGGCGCCCCGGAAAATAATCAAAACTGGAAGGAGAAAATCAAAGGGAAAAATGTTTAGCTTGAACAAAAGGCATTCCATTGAATATTTTGAATCTTCCTACCTGAGCGGATGCAATTTTCTGACGCACGCGTTCTGCACGAGGCGCGGCGGCGTTTCGGAAGGCGACTATGCCTCGCTCAATATCAGCTTCCGGGAAGGCGACCTCGAAGGCAGCGTTCTGCAGAACTGGCACCGTCTGGCCATGGCTTTCGCCATTCCGATAGACCAGTTTTTGACGCTCAATCAGGTGCACGGCGATGATATTTTCATCATCAAATCTTTCGGCGATTATTATCCCGCGGAGGGCGTCCTCAATTACGACGCGATCGTGACCACACGCGAGAATCTGGCCATCTGCGTCAAGACCGCCGACTGCGTGCCGATCCTCATCGCGGATCGGGCGAAAAAAATCATCGCCGCGGTTCACGCCGGATGGAAGGGCACGGCGCTGGAAATCACCGCCAAGGTGATTCGCCTCCTGCTGGAGAAATACCGTTCCTCTGAGCGAGATATTTTAGCGGCGATCGGTCCCGCCATCGGCCTCTGCTGTTTCGAGATTGATGAAGAAGCCGCGGAACGCTTCCGTTCCCAGCAGGACCATGAAGAATTTTTATTCCCCGGGAACCACCCGCCGAAATGGATTGTGGATCTTCCCGAAGCCAACCGAAGACAAATGGTGAACTGCGGCATTCCGGACGAGAACATTGACCTCTCGCGCCTGTGCACCTGCTGTCGCCAAGATTTGTTTTTTTCACACCGGGGATCGGGCGGCGTCACGGGACGGCAGCTTAACTTCATCATGATCCGGGGGGAAGCGCCCTGCCGCGTGTTGACCATCGGCAATGAGTATACGCGAATTCAGTAAATTCCCTGTTGACAGCATCTTTTTTCGGTATTACTTAAAAAGAACAGAAAAAGGAGAAAGCCATGATCATCGTTACGGGCGGGGCCGGATTTATCGGCAGCGCGTTTATCTGGAAGCTGAATCAGGAAGGCATTGACAACATCATTATCGTTGATCGCCTGGGAACGTCCACCAAGTGGAAAAATCTCGTCAATCTGCGTTTTGTCAATTACATCCACAAGGACGACTTCCTGGAAATGATTTACAACGACACGACGCCGTTCAACATCGACGCCATCATTCACATGGGCGCCTGCTCTTCCACGACGGAACGCGACGCCGATTATCTGTGGCACAACAACTTCATATACACCAAACAGCTTGCGGAATGGGCACTGGAACATGACATCCGCTTCATCTACGCCAGTTCGGCCGCAACGTACGGGGACGGGACGCTGGGGTTTTCGGACAACCACAAAATGATTCCCCGGCTGAAACCCATCAACATGTACGGCTACTCCAAACAGATTTTTGACCTCTGGGTCCTGCGCCAGAAGCTGGAAAACAAGATGGCGGGCATCAAATTTTTCAATGTCTTCGGTCCCAACGAATATCACAAAGGAGACATGTCCAGCGTGGTGTTCAAGGCCTTCCACCAGATTCAGGAAACCGGAAAGGTCAGGCTCTTCAAATCCTACAAACCCCAATACAAAGACGGCGGTCAGATGCGCGACTTTGTATACGTCAAGGACTGCGTCGACGTCATGTGGTGGCTTTTTAAAAATCCAAGGATCAACGGCATTTTCAATCTGGGAACCGGCAAGGCCAGAACCTGGAATGATCTGATCAAAGCGGTTTTCGCGGCGATGAAGAAAAAAACGAATATCGAATATATCGCCATGCCGGAGGCGCTTCGCGGCCAATACCAGTATTTTACGGAAGCCGAAATGACTAAGCTGAAAAAAGCGGGATGTCCGGTCAAATTCTCCACGCTGGAAGACGCCGCCCGGGACTATGTCGTGAATTACCTGCAGGCATCCGATCCGCATTTGGGGTAATATTTTTCGTCGCTTCGGCCCAGGTGGGAAATTCTATACAGGCCCAAAGCCGCGTGGAATCTTGAGATCGGTTCAGCCATTGAACCTAAAGGTTTGAACGACAGCGATTGATAGACATAAAAATTCAGCCACCCCTTTGGCAAAAAGACGATCTTTCAAAGCATAAATGTTTTTCGGAGTCATCAATGAAAAGAGAAATTGTATGCATCATTCCCTCGCGTTATGAATCCAGCCGCTTCCCCGGCAAGCCGCTGGCCGACCTCTGCGGCAAGCCGATGATTCAGCATGTTTACGAACGCGTGGCGCGCGCCGGGGCAGTTCCCTGCGTGGCCGTGGCCACCGATGATCAGAGGATATTCGACGCAGTGAAACGTTTCGGCGGCAACGCCATCATGACATCCGCTGCGCACCGTTCGGGCACGGACCGGATCGCCGAGGCGGTCAAATCGCTTCATCTCTCTCCCGACGCGATTGTCGTCAACATTCAGGGCGACCAGCCGATATTCGAGCCGGCGCAGGTGGATGAAGTGATCCAACCCCTGCTGGAGGATGCGTCGGTCAACATGTCCACGCTGATTTACAAGATTGTCCGGGATGAGGAGATAACCCACCCGCACGCGGTCAAGGTTGTTCTCGACCATCAGAATTTCGCCCTTTACTTTTCGCGGGCGACCATCCCTTACGTGCGGGACAAACGCCTGAAGGCCGACTACTACAAACATCACGGCATTTACGCTTACCGCCGCGATTTTCTCGATGTCTTCACCCATCTTCCCGAAGGGAAGCTGGAGAAACTCGAAGCCCTCGAGCAGCTGCGCGCGCTGGAATTCGGCTATAAAATTAAAGTCGTGATTTCCCGATACGATTCGGTCGAAGTGGACAACCAGCAGGAACTCGAAAGAGTCCGTCAAATCCTAACGGCTGAAAAATGAAACGCTTGAAATACGCTACAACATTCTCTGCGGGCCTTGCGTGTTTTCTGATCGTCATCATCACCGCGTCACCGGCGACGGCAACAGGCGTTGAGGAAGCGCTCGCCCGGTGCGCGGCCATGACAGATAACGCGGCCCGGCTGAAATGTTATGATGAGCTGTCCGGCCGGGAATTTACCCCGAAGGAAACGAGCGGCATCCTGCCGGATCAGCAAACAGGCGTTTTGGACATTCAGACTCCTTCGAAAGACGCGGCCGGACAACCCAAAGCCCTTTCTGTGATGGAAAGGCACTGGGACATGAACCGCGAAGCGAAAAAAGAAAGGAATACTTTTGTCCTGTGGCCTTATCGACCCTGTTATTTTCTACCGATTGCCTATAATTCATCTCCCAATAAAGATGCGGACCTTGATTTTGACCCCAAAGCCAAAGCCCTGCACAATGAAGTCAAGTTTCAGATCAGTTTCAAATTCAAACTCTGGCGCGATATTATCCGAAGCGCCGCCATACAAAACATGATCACGAAAACCACGGGTATTCGGGGCGTCGACCTGTGGGTGGCCTATACGCAACAATCGTTCTGGCAGCTCTACAATTCCGATTATTCCGCGCCGTTTAGGGAAACCAATTACGAACCGGAGCTTCTGCTCAATTTCCGCTTTCAGCAGGACATCCCTTATCTGATGGGAACCAAACTGCAGTTTATCAATGTCGGCTTCAACCACCAGTCCAACGGACGCTCCGAACCGCTGTCCCGAAGCTGGAACAGAATTGTCGCCAGCGTCGGTCTGGAAAAAAGTTTCGGTCCGGAAAATCAGGAAACGTTCGGCCTTCTTTTAAAAACATGGGTCAGAGTGCCGGAAAAAGACGAAACCGACGACAATCCCGACCTGACCGACTACACCGGCTACGGCGAACTGTGGGGAACGCTCTACTGGAAGAAACAGCGTTTCGCGGTCATGCTGCGGAACAACCTGCGCTCGGACAACGTGGGCGCGGTTCAACTGGAATGGAGCATGCCATTGGCGACCATTCATCAAAAACTGGCCAGGAATATCAGCCTCTATGTTCAGTATTTCAACGGCTATGGGGAAAGCCTTCTCGATTACAACAAAAGCACCAACCGGATAAGCGTGGGATTGATGCTGGCCGACTGGCTGTGAAGTTTAAGGTTGAAGAAATCCGCCGATTCGTGTAATATTCAGTCAAAAATATCTCTAAAAAAAACACATAAGAACTTTTTTACAAAACGGGTTGAAACAAGCGATGAGCTCCGACTTTTCACTTCAATTCAATGGTCAATACATCCATGTCATTCACGCACCGGACTATGAAATTTCTCCGGAAAGCAATGAGCGGCTTTTTACGGCCCTGGCCAAGGCCTGCAAAGAATTTCAATGCCTGAAGGTTCTCGCTGAAGGCCCCAAACAAACGAGGCGCATGACGTCCCTCGACGCCTATCAATCGGGCGACACAGTCGCCAGCAAGATGCCCGGGCTCAAAATGGCCGTCTGCATCTATGAATACACGCCGGATGAAACCACACGTTTCTTTAAAAACGTCGCCTACAACCGGGGCGCGACCATCGAATTTTTCAATGACAAGAAAAAAGCTCTCAAATGGTTGGGTATTGTCGAGGATTGATCTTCCTGCAAAACGACTTTTTACCTGCTTTCTCTTCCCATTCGCAGTCCAAGGTCGCGCAGCTATCCAAATCATCCATTTCAAACAAATGTCAGCAAGGCAGCGTCGCGGCTCTTTTTGTCTTGACGTGAAGATAAAATCTCCCCAGATAAAGGGCCATGATCAGCGCGTAACTCATTTCCCGAATTTCCTGAATCGAACGTGAAAAAGAAGCTTTTTGTCCGATAAGAATCAAGAAAGAAAATAAAATGAACATAGCTGCCAAGAAACTGAAGGACGGATTCGGTTCATAATATCTCCATCGAGATAAGATTTTTCTGCCCGATTTCGTCTGACACAGAGAAAAAAGAAAGTGAGAAATCCGATTCTGAAAAGATTCTGGGCGTCAAAGATTTGACGCCAGTCAAATTGACCGGTCTTAAAAAAATATCGCCAAGAACTCCCTCCCGATAAGACAAATAAATTATGAAGATTAAATTCAGACTGTCTATTTGCCCTGGCGATAAAATCAGGAGTCTGAAAGTTAAAGATCCGTTGCCCCCAGCTCATTTCTTCACCCGCAGCGACGATACACACAACCAAACAAATCTATGCAATGACTTTTTTCTCCAACGGCATTTGACACGTGATTAAAAAAGCAAAGACAGTTCCCGCGGCCCAAAAAATTACGCTGAGATTTTCGACAAAACCATCTTCGCGGCATAAAAATTGCCAACCAAAAACTAGGTGACATAAGGTAAAGCCAAACAAGAAAAAAAGGCAACAAGCTCCAGCGTTATCTCGAACCGTTTCATGCTTAAAAATTCGCAAAATGAGGTTGTTCTTAATCCTTGAACACGGCCCCCGTTGAAGCGGATGTCACCATCTTCGCATACCGGGCCAGATAACCACTGGTGATTCTCGGTTGGAAAGGCTTCAGAGCTTTTCTGCGTTTCGCCAGTTCCTCGTCGCTGACTTTCAAATTCAGTTTCTTGGCCGGAATGTCAATGGAGATGATGTCGCCTTCCTTGACCAGCGCGATGGGACCGCCTTCCGCGGCTTCCGGTGAAATATGCCCGATGGCCGCGCCCTGCGTGCCGCCGCTGAATCGGCCGTCCGTCAAAAGCGCGACGGTTTTGTCCAGACCCATGCCGACAATGGCCGACGTGGGAGAAAGCATCTCCCTCATGCCGGGGCCGCCCTTGGGACCTTCATAGCGGATGACCACAATGTCGCCGTCTTTGATTTTGCCGCCGAGAATTGCCTTGATGGCGTCGTCTTCAGAATCAAACACGCGCGCCCGCCCTTCGTTTTTCTGCATGGCCGGAGCGACGGCGGACTGTTTGACCACGGCGCCGTCCGGCGCGAGATTGCCGCGCAAAATCGCGATGCCGCCCTGTTTCAGATAAGGGTTGTTCAGCGGCCGGATGACTTCCGGGTTCAAGACCCGTACGTCTTTCAAATTCCCGCCGACTGTTTTGCCGGATACGGTGATGACCTTTTCATCAATGACCCCGATTTTGCTGATGATTTTCATCACAGCCTGAATGCCGCCCGCGGCGTCCAGGTCCTCGATGTGATGGTGTCCGGCGGGACTCAATTTGCAGAGATTGGGTGTTTTCTCGCTGATGGTATTGAAGAGATCCAGATCCAGTTGGATGCCCGCTTCGTGGGCGATGGCGGGGATGTGCAGAACCGTGTTGGTTGAGCAACCCAGCGCCATATCCACGGCGATGGCGTTTTTAAAGGCGGCTAGCGTGCAGATATCGCGAGGCCGGATGTTCTTTTTAAGCAGCTCCATGATTTTCATTCCGGCGCGCTTGGCCAGACGGCGGCGCGCCGCCTGTACGGCGGGAATGGTTCCGTTGCCGGGCAGACCCAGCCCCAGCGCTTCGGTGACGCAGTTCATGGAATTGGCGGTGTACATACCGGAGCACGAACCGCATCCCGGACAGGCTCGGTCTTCCAGCTCCTTGAGCTGCGCCACGCTTATTTTTTTCGCTTTGACGGCGCCGACGCCCTCAAAAACGCTGATCAGATCAATGGTTCTGTCCTGAATCTTCCCCGCCAGCATCGGACCGCCGCTGATGAAAATGGATGGAATGTTCAGTCGCAGGGCGGCCATGAGCATGCCGGGAATAATCTTGTCGCAATTGGGGATGAAAACCAGAGCGTCAAACGGATGGGCCATGGCCATGATCTCGATGGAATCGGCGATCAGCTCACGGCTGGCCAATGAAAATTTCATGCCTTCATGTCCCATCGCAATGCCGTCGCAGACGCCGATAACCGGAAATTCCACCGGCGTTCCTCCGGCCATCCGGATGCCCGCCTTCACATCCTGCGTGATTAAATCCAGATGGATGTGTCCGGGAATGATTTCATTGGCCGAATTGACCACGCCGATCAACGGCCGGGCGATTTCCTCGTCCGTGTAGCCCATCGCCTTGAACAGCGAGCGATGCGGCGCCCGCTCGACACCTTTTTTCATAAGATCGCTTCTCATCGTTCTCTCTCCCTTTAATTGGAATCAGTCAGTAATAGAAACCTCTCCCGCCTCTTGCGGGAGAAATTACGGGGAAGGTTTTATTGTTATCACCTTCCCCCTTGCCCCCTCTCATCAGGTGAGAGGGGGCAAAACGGAGTTTCTTGCCAATCCGCTATTTCTTCTTGCGCCGCTCCGGTCTCAATTCGCGCACGGCGGCTCCCGCCTTCCACATTTCGGATTCGCGCATTTCCTTGAGTTCGGCCTCCAATTTTTCTCGGTAATCGGGAGCGCTATTGGCTTTCAGCACGATGGCTGTTTCTTTGCCGGTCGCAACGGATTTATAGAGTTTGGCGAACACCGGTTCCACGGCTTTGCGGAATTTGTGACGCCAATCCAGCGCCCCGCGCTGGGCGGTCGCGCTGCAGTTGGCGTACATCCAGTCCATGCCGTTTTCCGCCACCAGGCGAATCAGGCTCTGCGTGAGCTCCTCCACGGTTTCATTAAAGGCTTCGCTGGGCGTGTGTCCGTGCTTTCGCAGTTCATTGTACTGGGCCTCCATGATCCCCGCCAGCGCGCCCATGAGCACGCCGCGTTCGCCGGTCAAGTCGCTGTAAACCTCCTTTTCAAACGTCGTCGGGAACAAAAATCCCGACCCGATGGCGATGCCCAGTGCCAAGGTTCTTTCCATAGCGCGGCCCGTGTAATCCTGATAGACAGCAAAGCTGGAATTGATGCCGCTGCCGTCGAGGAAGTTCCGGCGCACGCTGGTTCCCGACCCCTTGGGAGCCACCATGATCACATCGACGAATTTCGGCGGAATGACGCCAGTTTGTTTTTTATAAACGATGGAAAAACCATGCGAGAAATAAAGCGCGTCGCCTTTTTTCAAATTGGCCTTGACTTGGGGCCAGAGAAGTTTCTGCGCAGCATCGGAAACGAGATACTGAATGATGGTGCCGCGTTTGACCGCCTCTTCAATCGGAAACAGCGTTTTGCCGGGTTTCCAGCCGTCCGCCACGGCCTTTTTCCAATACCGCACATCTTCTTTGGCCTGGCCGACAATAACGTTGATGCCGTTGTCCTTCATGTTCATCGCTTGAGCCGGACCCTGCACCCCGTAACCGATAACCGCCACGATTTCATCTTTCAAAACTTTCTGAGCTTTCTTCAACGGAAATTCTTTGCTCGTCACAACATCTTCGATTACACCACCGAAATTAATCTTTGCCATAAAATCCCCCCAAAATATAATTTAAACACTTTATTAAAATGGCATTAACTCTCCAAATTCAGAGCCACCAGACCCGTTCTCGTGATATCGGCGATCCCCAGCGGCTCCAGGCGCGCCAGCGCAAAATCAATCTGGGATTTGTCGCCGGTGATTTCCAAAATCAAATAGCTGTCGGCGGATATTATTACCTTCCATTTATTGGTGTCAACCGCTTTCTTGATCTGCTCTTTTTTTTCAGGCGTCAGATTCAGACGGACGAGCATCATCTCGCGGTGAATCGATTCCACGTTGGTCAAATCGTCGACTTCAATGACATCCACCAGTCTTCGGAGCTGGTTCTCGATGCGCGTAATGATTTCCTGCGTGCCCACCGTGGTCATGACGATCTTGGAAATATCGTACTGGGTCGTTGAATTCACGCAAAGGCTCTCAATGTTGTAGCCCTTTCCGCCCAGCGTGCCGGCGATTCTCGCCAGCACGTCCGGCTTGTTGTAAACCAGAATCGAAATGATGTGTTCCTTTTTTTCCATTTTCTCCCTCGCCATTTTTATTTTTTCAAACCTCTTTAATTAATCATTTCCCGGCTGCCCAGCGCCATGTTGCTGATGGAATCGCCCGGATGAACCATCGGATAGACGCATTCCTCCCGCGACACCCGGAAATCCATCAAAACCGGCCTCTCCAGAGACAGGCCCTGCTTGAGCGTGGGTTCGACTTCCTCCGGTTTCGTGGCGCGCAGCCCGACAATGCCGAAGGCTTCGGCCAGCTTGACGAAGTCCGGCGCGTAGGTCATGTCGGTGTAGGAGTAGCGCTTCTCGTAGAACAGCTCCTGCCACTGGCGCACCATTCCCAAATAGCCGTTGTTCAGCAGAACGATTTTAACGTTGATGTTGTATTGCGCCGCCGTGGCCAGTTCTTGAATGTTCATCTGAATGCTTCCGTCTCCGGCGATGTCCACGACGTGCTTGTCCGGAAAGGCGCACTTGACGCCGATGGCGGCGGGCAAACCATAACCCATCGTTCCAAGCCCGCCGGAGGAAACAAAGGTGTTGGGGTTGTCGAAGTGGAAAAACTGCGCCGTCCACATCTGGTTCTGCCCCACTTCCGTCGTGATAATCGCATCGCCCCGTGTCAGTTTATAAAGCGTTTCGATGACAAACTGGGGCTTGATGACCTGGCCGTTCTGGCAATATTGAAGCGGAACGGCCTGTCTCCATTCGGCGATCTGCCCGAGCCACTGATTTCGTTCTTCCTCCGGGCAGGCGTAATGATGCTCTTCAAAATATTTCAGAATATCGTTCAACACGGCTTTGGTATCGCCGAGGATCGGCAAATCCACCGCGACGTTCCGGTTGATGGACGAAGGATCGATATCCACCTGAACGATTTTCGCGTTGGCGGCAAATGTCTCAATATTGCCGGTCACCCGGTCATCAAACCGCACGCCGACGGCAAACAGCAGGTCGCAGTGGCTGACGGCCATATTCGCGTAATACGTGCCGTGCATGCCCAGCATCCCCAGCCAGAGCGGATCGCTCCCCGGAAAAGACCCCAGCCCCATCAATGTTCCGGTTACGGGAATCCGATATTTCCGGGCGAATTCCGTCAACTGCGCGGAAGCTTTCCCGAGAAGGACGCCCCCGCCCGTCATGATCAGAGGCTGTTTGGCATTTTTCAACATTTCCAGGAAAGCGGCTATCTTTTTCGGAGAAGGCTTGTAGGATTTTTCGTGATTACGAATCCGGATACCGGCGGGATCGTACTCCGTCGTCGCCGCCATCACGTTCTTGGGCAAATCAACCAAAACCGGTCCCGGCCTGCCCGAGCGGGCGATGTGAAAGGCCTCCTTGATGGTCGGAGCCAGATCTTCTATATTGCGCACCAGAAAGTTATGCTTGGTGCAGGGCCGTGTAATGCCCGTGATGTCGCATTCCTGAAAAGCGTCGTTGCCGATCAGTCCCGTCGGCACCTGCCCGGTGAAAACCACCAAAGGGATGGAATCCATGTTGGCCGTGGCGATCCCTGTGACGGTGTTGGTGGCGCCGGGCCCCGAAGTCACCAGGCAAACGCCCACTTTGCCGGTCGCGCGGGCGTAACCGTCGGCGGCGTGCACCGCGCCTTGCTCATGCCGAACCAGAATATGTTTCATATTGCTTTTGAAAAGCTCATCATAAATATCGAGCACCGCCCCGCCGGGATACCCGAAAATCATCTCCACATGCTCTTCCTCCAAAACCTTCAGCAGGATTTGCGTGCCTTTGAGTTGCATCCTTCTCTCCCCTCCGGAATATTTTCAATTTTCAACTTCTAAAAACTAAAAAGCCGCCTGTCTCTCCGAGAATCAGCGGCCTTGTTTCAAAAACAAAGCCGCAGGCTTCAGGGGCCTGCGGCTTGTATCTTTTGTTTTTATTTCCTAAAGATACAAAGCGGCAGACCCCGTAAGTACGACTACTACGAGGATCAGCTCTTGCAGTCTGATGATGCCGCCGGTTAAATCTTTAAGAAACATAAAACCCCATTTCACCCACAATTTGTTTTTTGCATAACGAAAAACGTATTTTTTGTCAATACTCTTTTTGTCCGGACTTTCCCCTCGTCATTTTTTAAAGCATGGCGGATACGATGACAGAGCGATTTGAAAGATAAAGATCTGCGGGACGGTTCCGAAAACACCGGTTTTGGGCCTCTTCGCCGGAGAGCCACGCGATTTTCTTAAATCCGACGCCTAGTAATTTTTGTTCCATCGCCTCCGGCGCGTAGAAACTGACAAAGGGCTCGCCGGCCCCCTCCACGATCCGGGACAGCGTCGAATGCCGTTGTTTTTCTTTTTCGGCAAGCCGATCCGGCGGCTGGGAAAACGTCAAAACCATCTCGCTTTGCGATGGGAATTCCGCAACCGTGCGCAGGACGGCATCTATCGCCTCCTCCCTGAGATACGGAGTGACGCCCAGCCAGGAAAAAAACGATACCGCCTGCCGAGAGACACCATGGCGCATAAGTCCATCCCGCAGTGATTCCCGTTCAAAATCCATCCCGCCGAAGAAAAGATTGGGCGGGAGGGTCATTCCGGCATCCTTCAGCTTGGAAATCTTCCTGACCTGCGTCGCCGGATGATCGATTTCGAAGATTTTTATTCGACCGGCCCAGGCCGGCTGGCGGAAGGCAAATGTGTCAAACCCCGCGCCGAGAATAATGTATTGGGAGGCTCCCCGCGCGACCGCTTCGGCCAGGCGATCCTCCGCGTAGCGCGACCGTAGGACGACGTGCGCCCGCAAAGCCCGCGCCGCCGGCATCCGGTGATGTTTATGGTTTTTCCGAATCTCCCGGGCCTGTTCTTCCCCAAGCAACGCGACGGCGGGCGCATCATCCAGGATCAGCGGCCGCGCGTCCAGCAGCTGATGTACGGCCCGGAGATACAGGGTCCCCCTCGCGGTACGTCTGCAGTCTTGTTGCATCAGGTCTCACCCCCACCCGTTCACGACGGATCTTTTGGTTCTTCTTCCAGATGAAACTTATGGAGAAACCGGTGAAACGCCGGAGCGAAGACGACGCCCGCCGCAATCAGAAAAACGATGCCGGAATAAAGCGCGTAAAACGACGCAAAGACTTTCCCGGCCCGGGTTTGAAGCGCGTTGACCGGGCCCATGCCGCCCAGAATCATGGCGGCGTTGACCAGCGCATCCGTCCAGGAAAGGCCCTCCAGCCAGTGATAACCCGCCATGCCCAGAAACAGAGAGCCGGTGATCATCAAAACGGCCGCGGCGGCATGCAGCCCCTGCCGCTTCAGATAAGCCCCGACCGATATTAAAGGCTGGCTGTAGTGCTCATACACGAAGACAAACCCCCTGAGCCCCGAAATCTTCTCAACGATTGCCTCCAAAGACCACGGCAAAAACCCTATCGAATTTCACTGCCGCGGCCGCCGAACGTATCTGCCGGCGTAGCGCCTTCCAGAAACGCTTCCGCTATCGCGCCCGGAGCGCCGGACGGCTTTCCGGTATGGGGATCAACCTTCACAAACGTGATGCCGTCCGGCACGGGAAAAGACTCCACGGGAATATTCTGCAGAGCCTTTTCCATGAAGTACAGCCAGATGGGCGCCGCCGCCCTTCCGCCGACTTCCTGCTTGCCCAGCGACATCTCCTGGTCGAATCCCACCCAAACGCCGGCAATGAGCGAGGGCGTGTATCCGATAAACCAGGCGTCCCGGCAGTCGTTGGTCGTTCCGGTCTTGGCGGCGACCGAACGGCCGATGCTTTTCACTCGCGTGCCGGTTCCCCGGGTCACCACATCCTGCATGACGTAGGTGCTGATGAAAGCAATCCGGGGATCAATGACCTGTTCGGTCTTCGGTTCGTTTTCTTCAAAGACGTTTCCCGTGCGGTCGACGATTTTCTTGATGAAATACGGCGTCACTTTCTGTCCCTGGTTGGCCAGAACATCATAGGCAGCAACAAGTTCCTGCAAGGTAACACCGGCCGCCCCCAGCGCCAGGGACAGCGTCCGGACCAGCGGAGAGGAGATGCCCATGTTTATCGCGTAAGAGACGGCGTAATCGATGCCGATTTCCTGCAGGATCTTGACGGTGACGACATTGCGGGACTGAACCAGAGCGGTGCGCATGGTAATCGGCCCCATGAATTTCTCGTCAAAATTCTGCGGCCGCCAGATACCGTCCGGCTGGGAAACATCCTCAATCGCGATGGGCGCGTCCAGAAAAACCGTCGCCGGCGTCAGCCCCTTGTCAAAAGCGGCCGTGTAGATGAGCGGTTTAAAGGCCGACCCCGCCTGCCTGCGGGACTGAGTCGCCCGGTTGAACTCACTCTTGTTGAAGTCCCGCCCGCCGATCATGGCTCTGATGGCCCCGGTCTTCACATCCATGCACAAAAGCGCGCCCTGAACCAGGCCAGGCTGATATTTATTTCGCTCCTCTATTTCCTTGAGGCCCCTTTCCATCGCTTCCCCGGCGTATTTTTGCGCTTTTAAATCCAGCGTCGTATAGATGGAAAGGCCTTCTTTATAAAGCGCGTCGGCGCCATATTTCTCCTGGACGTAACGGCGCACATTTTCCACAAAGTAGGCGGCCATTTTGTCTTTGGGCCTGATCGGACGCAGCTTTAACGGCTCGGCGGAAGCCCTGTCCATCTCTTCGGGAGTGATATAGCCGTCTTCCACCATTCGGGCGAGTACATAAAGCTGCCTTTCCTTAGCCTTATCATAATGCAAAAAGGGCGAGTAATTGGTGGGGGCCTTGGGCAGGCCGGCCAGCAAGGCGGCCTCGTGCAATTTTAAATATTTGGCGCTTTTCCCGAAATACCCCAAAGACGCCGATTCTATGCCGTAGGTGCCGTGCCCCAGGTAAATTTGATTCAGATACAAATTGAGGATCTCATCCTTGGTCAGATATCTGTCTATCTTGTAGGCCAAAATGGCTTCCTTGAACTTGCGGGCGTATTTTCTCTCCGGAGAAAGATACATCATTTTGGCGACCTGTTGCGTGATGGTGCTTCCGCCCTGGATGACGCGGCCGGCCTCGATATTTTTGACGGCCGCCCGGAAAATGCTTAAAAGATCCACTCCCTTGTGTTCAAAAAAACGAGAATCCTCCGCCGCGACAAAAGCCTGAATAACCACTTTGGGAACATCCCCGATGCGAATCAGCTTCCTGTCCTCCAGAAAAAATTCATCGATCAGTTCATTGTTGTTGTCATAAACGCGCGAAGAAAGACTGGGACGATAATCCTTCAGGGTGTCAATTCCCGGCAAATCCAATGTCAACGCGTAGAATCCTGCCACACCGACGACAGCCAGGACCAAAACCAAAAAGAGCACTCCGATAAAAATCTTCAGCAAAACAGGGAGTTTTTTTGGCGTGCGGCTGAATTTTCTTCTTGAACGGGCGACCATCTTCTAAACCTACGGCAGGATCAGGAAACTTTTTCTTTCTTCTGGGCAAACTTCGACACGAAAATGCTCACTTCATACAAAAACAGCAAGGGAATGGCCATCAAAATCTGACTTAACGCATCCGGCGACGGCGTCAGAACCGCGGCGACGATGAAGATAACCAAAATCGCGTATCTTCTCTGTTGCGAAAGCAACCGGGGATTGACCACGCCGAGCTTGGTCAGAAAAAAAATAAAAATCGGTAATTCAAAGGATATGCCGAAGCCGAGCAAAAAGGTCACAAAAAGGGACAGGTAATCCTTAAAGGACAAAAGCGCCTGCAGGTACTGATTATTGAAACTGACAAAAAATTTGAAAGCCGGGGGCAACACGATAAAATAGCCGAACAACACGCCGCTGACAAACAGCGCCGTCGAGGAAACCACGAACGGAACGACCAGTTGCCTTTCCTTGGGCAATAGTCCCGGTGCGATAAATTTCCAGATCTGGTAAAGAATAAAGGGGCTGGTCAGGATCAAAGACGCAAAGAAAGCTATTTTCATATAGGTGAAAAACGCTTCCGTCATTCCGGTGTAAATCAGATAACTGCTTTTGGGCAACACCCGGGTCAGCGGACGGGTGATGACATCAAAAATATAATCCTTAAAGTAATAACAGACGCCGAATCCGAGGAGAAGAGCCATCAGGGAGCGGACAAGCCTTTTGCGCAACTCCATCAGATGTTCGGTCAGAGACATCTTCACATCTTCCGTATTCTCAGTTTCATCAGAACTGACCTTTTCGTCCATCGCTTCATTACTTTCCATAACACTATAATTTCGCGCTTTGCCCAAAATCACCAAAAAACAGCGGATGGGAAAATCATCGGGTTAATTTGACGGGAAATTTTAAGAATCGTTTTTTTTCACCTGCCGGGATCCATTCAAGGGATCCTCCGGCTTTTTTTCATCATCCACCTTGATGGTTTCTTTGATGTCTTCCGTCAGCCCCTCGGCCGCCCTGCGAAATTCATTCAAGCCTTTGCCCAGGGATTTAGCCATATCGGGTAGCTTCTTGGGACCGACAATCAAAAGTGCAATAATCACAATGATGATAAGCTCCTGCATCCCTATGCCGAACACAGACAAATCTCCCTTCTCTACGTCTTGAACATCTATATATTGATTGGTGCTTTTGTCAATATCTTTTCCCGGACAAAAACCAGCCATGAAAGTTAAATCTTTTGCTCTTTTCCATCATTTATGGTAAGCGAACAAAAAAATGTGTCAAGAAAGAAGGTCTAGGTGTCCAGAAAAACAGGTATCGTAAAGGATAGAAGGTATTTACGGCATTCCTGCGGTTTTGCCCATCCCGAAAGCCCGGAAAGATTGGCGGTCATTTACGAAATGCTGGAAAATCCCCTGATGTCATGGAAATTCACGGAAATAGAACCGCGGGAAGCCAGCCATCAGGAAATCGAAGCGATTCACACTCCTGCTTACGTTGAGTTCGTCGCCGGCACGGCGGGAAAACGCAGTGTCTACCTCGACCCCGACACCTCCACGAACGCGGACAGTTATGAAACGGCAAAACTGGCCGTAGGAGGTCTGTGTAATGCCATTGACGCCGTGATGGACGGCGACGTGGACAACGCCTTCGCCTTTGTGCGCCCTCCGGGGCATCACGCGGAGAAAGACACCGCGGCGGGGTTTTGCATCTTCAATAATGTCGCCATCGGCGCCATGCACGCCATGTCGAAATACAAATTAAAAAGAATCCTCATTGTGGACTGGGATCTGCATCACGGCAACGGAACCCAGCATAGTTTCTACAGCGATCCGCGTGTTTTGTATTTTTCCACGCATCAGTATCCCTACTATCCCGGAACGGGCAGCCTGCAGGAAATCGGCCGGGGACAGGGAGAATATTACACGGTGAACATTCCGTTGAGCACCGGCCACGGGGACGGTTCATACATAAAAATATTCCGCAAAATTCTCAAGCCGCTGGCGCTGGAGTTCAATCCGGAACTGGTTCTGCTGTCCGCGGGATTCGACACGTATTTTCAGGATCCTCTGGGCGGTATGCAGGTCACCCCTGACGGATACGCCGCCATGACGCGCGTTTTACTCAACATCGCCGATGCCTGCTGCCACGGGCGCCTGGTGGCCGTGCTGGAAGGCGGCTATCACCTGACGGGATTGATGCGGTCGGTCAAGGCGGTGCTGCAGGAGATGCTGGATGAAACCTATTATTCCGAAGAACGGCTGGCTCTGCTGGAAAAAGAAGCAAACGAAGAGGCGATTCCCTTAATCGATAGAGTCGTCGCCAAAATCAGCCCCTACTGGAAAGTGTTTTAGAAAAGGAGAAAGCGCAGTGAAAATCAGTGCAAAGGAAGTCGAGTACGTCGCCCATCTGGCCCGTCTGGCAATCACCGAGGAGGAAAAGGAAAAATTCACGGCCCAGCTCAATGACATTCTGCTTTACATAGACCAGCTGAATGAGCTGAATACGGACGGCGTAGAACCGACCAGCCACGCGATTTCCGTCACCAATGCTTTCCGCGAAGATAAAATCCTGGATTCCATCGGCACCCAGGCGTCTCTGGCCAACGCGCCGGACGCGCGCGGGGATTTTTTCCGCGTGCCGAAAGTCATCGATTGAGGACGCCTTCGGAAGTCTTGTGTCATTAAAAAATCCGTCAAATATGAGAAAGAAATTATGGAGCTTTATCAATTCACCATTCATGAGCTGCAGGACAAAATAAAAAATGGCGACGTCACCGCGACGCAGATCACCGCATCGGTTTTCTCCAGAATCGAAGCCGTGGAGGATAGGGTTCACGCCTACATCCGTCTGATGAAGGACGATGCCTTCGCCGCCGCCGCCCGGGCGGACGCGGACATCAAACAAGGCCGCCTCAAACCGTTGAGCGGAATCCCCATCGCGTTAAAAGACATCGTCTGCACCCGTGGCGTCGCCACGACGTGCGGCTCGCATATTCTGCACAATTTTGTCCCGCCGTACAACGCCACTGTCGTGGAAAAACTGCTCGAGGCCGGAGCGATCTTTGTCGGCAAGGCCAACATGGACGAATTCGCCATGGGGTCCTCCACGGAAACATCATATTTTGGCCCCACGCGCAACCCCTGGGATCTGGAGCGCATCCCCGGCGGCTCCAGCGGAGGTTCCGCGGCGGCGGTGGCCGCCGATGAATGCATTGCCTCCATCGGCTCCGACACCGGCGGCTCCATCCGCCAACCCGCGGCGCTGTGCGGCGTGGTCGGAATGAAACCCACCTACGGGCGCGTATCGCGCTTCGGGCTGATTGCCTTTGCCTCGTCGCTGGATCAAATCGGCCCGTTTACCAAAGACGTGGAAGACTGTGCCGTAATGATGAATGTTCTGGCCGGATATGACCCCCGGGAATCGACGTCCGTCAACGCGGATGTCCCCGACTACCGGCAGTTTCTTGGCCGTGACATCCGGGGCTGGAAAATCGGTATTCCCAGAGAATACGTCGTGGAAGGCATCGATCCGGAAATCAGCGCTTCGCTGAAAAACGCGATGGCGGTCATGGAAAACGCCGGGGCGAAATGCGTGGATGTTTCGCTGCCGCACACCCCCTATTGCGTGGCCACGTATTATATCATCGCTCCGGCGGAAGCCAGCTCCAACTTGGCGCGCTATGACGGTGTCCGATACGGTTTCCGCGCCCCGGAGACCCGCGAACTGCTTGACATGTACCAGAAAACGCGGATGCAGGGATTCGGCGCGGAGGTAAAACGACGGATCATGATCGGCACGTACGCCCTGTCCGCCGGTTATTACGACGCCTATTACAAAAAAGCGTCGCAGGTGCGCACACTGATCCGGAAAGATTTCGAAGAAGCGTTCAGGCAATGCGACGTTCTCATGACGCCGACCACGCCGACGCCGGCTTTCAAAATCGGCGAAAAGACCGACGATCCCCTGCAGATGTATCTTTCCGACATCTTCACGATCTCCGCCAATCTGGCGGGCATTCCCGGCATATCGGTGCCCGGCGGATTCACCCAAGGCGGTCTGCCGATCGGCATTCAGTTCCTCGGCGGCCCCTTCGAGGAAGGCAAACTGATCCAAATCGCCTCTGCCTTTGAAAAAAATGCCAATCTTGAAAAGAGGAGGCCGGCTTTATAATGGAGTTCGAAGCGATTATCGGGTTGGAAGTTCACGCCCAACTGCTCACCGAAACAAAAATCTTCTGCGGCTGCTGTGCCAAATTCGGCGCGACGCCCAACAGCCATACCTGCCCCGTCTGTCTGGGTATGCCGGGCGTTCTGCCGGTGCTGAACAAAAAAGTCGTGGAATACGCCATGAAAATGGCTCTGGCGACCCACTGCGTCATCAATCCGTCGTGCGAGTTCGCCCGGAAGAATTATTTCTATCCCGATCTGCCCAAGGGCTATCAGATCTCGCAGTACGCCCGTCCGCTCGCGGAACACGGCCATGTCATGGTGGAGACCGACGGCGGTCGAAAAAAAATCGGCATCACCAGAATTCACATGGAGGAAGACGCCGGAAAACTTCTACATGACGAACACAATCCGGTCAGTTACGTGGATCTGAACCGCACCGGCGTGCCGCTCATCGAAATCGTCAGCGAGCCCGATATCCGCTCGCCGGAGGAAGCGGCGGAATACCTCAAAAGTCTCCACGAAATTCTCGTTTACCTGGAAATCTGCGACGGAAACATGGAGGAAGGCTCCTTCCGTTGCGACGCCAACGTCTCAATCCGTCCGCTCGGTCAAAAAGAATACGGCACCCGGACAGAACTCAAGAACCTGAATTCCTTCCGCAATGTCCAGCGCGCGCTGGAGTATGAAATCAAGCGGCAGCGCTACATCGTGGAAAACGGCGGGGAGGTGATTCAGGAAACCCGCCTGTGGGACGACGCGCAGGGCGTGACCAACTCCATGCGCGGCAAGGAAGAGGCTCACGACTACCGGTATTTCCCCGATCCGGATCTGGTGCCTATCGTGATTGATGACGCCTGGGTCCAGGCTATCAGAAATTCCCTGCCCGAACTGCCGTCGGCGAAAAGGGAACGATTCATCAGGGATTACGAGATCCCCGCCTACGACGCGGGTGTGCTGACGTCAGACCGGGCGCTGGCCGACTATTTCGAGGACGTGGCGAAACGCTGCCGAAAGCCCAAAGCCGCCAGCAACTGGATCATGGGCGACGTGATGCGTTTCCTCAACGACGACAAGCGTGACATCCGGGCCTGTCCCATCAAACCGGAGGACCTCGCGGAGATGATCAAGCTCATCGACGAAGGAACGATCAGCGGGAAAATGGCCAAAGACATCGTCGAGGAAATGTATCAGACCGGAAAGCCACCGCAGACCATCATCCGGGAAAAAGGACTGGTGCAGATTACGGACGAGGCCGAGCTGACGAAGACCATTACGGCCATCCTGGAAAATAATCAGGCCCAGGTTGCGGAATACCGCGGAGGAAAAGAGAAGGTTTTCGGCTTCTTCGTCGGCCAGATCATGAAAGCAACGCAGGGGAAAGCGAATCCCAGGCTGGTCAATGAACTTCTCAAAAAACTGCTTGCCGGATGATGATCAGAACGATTTTCTGGAAAAAAAACTCGGTGGTGATGATTGATCAGAACGCCTTGCCGCTGGTCGAAAAACTCATCGTCTGCCGATCATACCGGGACGTGATTGTCGCCATCAAAAACCTGACCATACGCGGCGCACCCGCCATCGGCGTTGCCGCGGCGCTGGGCGCGGCGTTGGGCGCCCTTGAGCTGCCTCCATTGCCGCCGGAACAATTCGACAAAAGATTTGAAGCCGTCTGCGATGAGATATCACAGGCCCGCCCCACGGCGCGCAATCTTTTCTGGGCACTGGATCGCATGAAGCGGGTTGCCCGAAAGACGTCCTCGGCCGATCAACCAAAGCGCGTGGCGAATCTCATCCGCGAAGCCCGGCGGATCTGCGAAGAAGATATTTCCGCAAACCGCCGGATGGGCAGTCACGGCAGTGTCCTGCTGGCGGACGGCGACAACGTTTTGACCCATTGCAACGCCGGCGCGCTGGCCACCGCCGGATACGGCACGGCGCTGGGCGTCATCCGGGCGGCGGCGCAACAGGGGAAGAAACTGCACATTTTCGTGGATGAGACCCGACCCGTTTTGCAGGGAGCGCGGCTCACCGCCTGGGAGCTGAAAAAAGAAAAGATTCCTTTCACGCTGATCACCGACAACATGGCCGGATTTCTGATGCAGCAGGGCAAAATCGACAAAATCATCGTAGGCGCGGACCGAATCGCCGCCAACGGCGACGCCGCCAACAAAATCGGCACCTATACGCTTGCTGTTCTGGCTAAAGCTCATGGGGTGCCTTTCTACATCGCCGCCCCTCTGGCCACCATGGACACCGCTTTAAGGACCGGCCGGCAAATCCCCATCGAAGAGCGAAACGGCACGGAGGTCACCCGCTTCAACGGCGCCCCCTGCGCGCCGAAAGGCACCACCGCCTACAATCCGGCCTTCGACGTCACGCCAGCGAAATTGATCACGGCCATCATCACGGAAAAAGGAATTCTCAGAAAACCCTTTCGCAACTCCATTGCCCGTTTGCATCAAGGAGAAAAGCATTCATGAAATTGTTCCTTTTTGATTTTGACGGAGTGCTGGTGGATTCCCTGGAAGTTTATGAAAAAACCGTGAAGGAAAATCTCCAAAAGATCAAGCAACCCATTGTTACAACCCGAGAAGAATTTCTGGAACTCTTTGAAGATAATTTTTATGAATCGCTGAAAAACAAAGGAATCGACTTGGACGTTTTTATGAAATCCGCCGAAGAGATTCTGGCAAAGGTAAACATCCGGGACATGAAACCGTTTCCGGATATTGAGCCGGTGATCAGAGAACTCCATCAAAAACATTATCTGATTGTGGTTTCCTCCAATGATTATGCTTCCATTAAAGAGGCGTTGGAACATCTCACTTTCGACAACTATTTTCAGGATATTCTGGGCTCCGATTTTATGTTCAGCAAGAAGGAAAAGATTCTCCACGCCGCCAGGAAGTACAACACGCGCCCGGAGAACATCTACTATGTCGGAGACACCACCGGTGACATCAAGGAAGGCAAACAGGCGGGCATCAAAACAGTGGCCGTCACGTGGGGCTGGCACAACAAGGAAAAACTGGCCGCCGTGGAACCGGATTATCTTTTTGAGAACCCGCGGGAGCTTCTGCAGCTGATTTAACGGATGACCGAATGAAGGATTTTTGGGCGTATATCGGCACGTGGTCCATCCTGAAGTGGGTCCTGTTGGTTCTGGTGGCCGGATTTATCGGGCATTTCGGCAGGATGGCCGCGGAGGCGATTGTCGCAAAGGCGCGCGCAGGGCGTGAAAAAAAGGCTCCGCAGCGAGAGGCGTCTCAAGAAAAATCCATGCCGACCGTTCTGAATGTTTCAACAGACAGCGCCGGCCCCGATAAAAAAATCCTCAAAGCGCTGGCCAAAGCCAGGAAAAAAGAGGCGAAAAAGAAATAAATTATTCTTCGGATAATTATTTCGAAACAACCGTTGCCCATTGTCGAACGCCGAAAGCAACGCATTTTCTCAACCGGCGTCTTCCAGCGCCCTGATGTGCGTCTCCAGCAATCGACGCTCGCTGAAATCTTTCAGTTTCAGGTATTCGGGCGTTGTTCCGGCCAGCGCGTACTTCGGCATCAGTCCAATGAGTTCCGATTCCAGGATGTCCACACCCCTTTCGGCCGCCAAGTTCTGAACCCGGTCAAAGACAACTTTCAGCGGTGTTTCGCGGCAATTTGTAAGATTCATGGAAACCTGCGCCAAGCCGCTGCTTTTGAGCAGAACGCCGATGGCCCGCACGTTTTTGAATCCGCCATTTTTTTCCCTAATGCGCGACGCGATATGTTGCGCCAGAACCAGATCGTCCGAAGCCAGATTGATGTTGTAGGCAACCAGGGGCGGCCGCGCGCCGACAACCGTCGCGCCGGATTTTTCATTGAACACGGCCCCCCCTGTGTCAGGCAGGTTTTCCATCTCATCCATTTTCTGTTTCAACGCATCATATCCGCCGCGGCGGATATCGGCCAGTTCCTTTCTATGCGGCTTGAGCGCGGCCAAACCATAAAAATAGACAGGTACTGAAAAACGTTCGGAAAACTGCCTGCCGAAGAGATGCGCCAGGGCGACGGCTTCCTCCATTTTGGTCCTGCCCAACGGAACGAACGGTACAACGTCAACCGCCCCCAGCCTCGGATGAACGCCCGACTGTTTGCGCATGTCAATCAATTTCAGGGCTTTTTCGGAACCGGCCAGCGCCGCTTTGAGCACATCCTCCGGTTTTCCCAAAAAGGTAAACACGCTTCGGTGATGATCCGCATCGCCGCTGTAATCCGCCAGCCGGACGCCGGGAACGGATTCTATAGCCCGCGCGATCGCGGCCATTTTTTTGGCGTCTCGGCCTTCACTGAAATTGGGCACGCACTCGATAATTTTCATGGTCAGGCCTGATAAATTTTGACGGCGGGCAGTTCAACGCAGGTTAGCTTGCCACCGTAGACAGCGCCGGTATCGATTCCTATTTTGTGCTTGTCAATCAGAAGATGTCTCATGGGCGTATGGCCGAACACGACGGTTTTCCCGAAATCACTGTCATCTTCAATGAATTCATGCCGTATCCACAACAGGTCATCCACAAGTTGTTCACGAAGCGGCCGCCCCGGTCTGAGGCCCGCATGCACAAAGATATAATGCTCGGTTTCATAATGAAACTGAAGCGATCGGAAAAATTCCAGATGCCGCTCGGGAATTTTATCCGTTCTTCTTTCTAAGTCATCGGAAAGCAGGATGCCGTAGGATTGAAGCGTTGCGATGCCTCCGTTTCCCAAATAGAGCGCCTCGTCCACGCCGTTGAGATAATTCAGGAACATCTGTTCGTGATTTCCGCATAGGTACACAATCTTTCCATGGATGTCCTGCAGGCCGATCAGGTAATCAACCACCTCTCGGGAGAAATATCCGCGATCAATGTAATCGCCGATAAAAACCAGGGTGTCCCGATGCTTATTGACGGCAATTTTAGCCATCAGATCCTCGAGCTTCTCCAGACAACCGTGAATGTCACCGACGGCAAAAATTTTATTCATAAGATTCAAAGGAACAGCCTTGATGGTTCACTCCAGAAGCGCTCTGGTGAAATCCGCGCTGTTAAACACGCGCAAATCATCCGTGCCTTCGCCCACGCCGATATAGCGCACGGGCAGGGCCAGTTCGCTGGCAATGCGCACGACGACGCCTCCCTTGGACGTGCCGTCCAGCTTGGTCAAAACGATGCCCGTCGCCCCGATTTCTTCTTTAAAAGTCTTGGCCTGCACAACGGCATTTTGGCCTGTCGTCGCATCCAGGATGAGGAGCACTTCCAAAGGAATATCCGGCGCTTCTCTCTGAATGATTCTTTTTACTTTTTTGAGTTCCTCCATCAGATTGACGCGCGTGTGCAGACGCCCGGCGGTATCCACGATCACCACGCCGGAAAAACCCGCTTTGATTTTTGCCATGGCATCAAAAACGACCGCCGCCGGATCGGCATTCGCTTGGTGCTTCATTACAGAAACCCCAACGCGCTGTCCCCAAATTTCAAGCTGCTCCACCGCCGCCGCCCGAAACGTATCCGCCGCCACCAGCAGCACGTCATGACCGTCATTTTTTAGAATATTGGCCATTTTGCCGATGGTGGTTGTTTTTCCGCTTCCGTTGACTCCAATGGTCATCATAACGAAGGGTTTGCCCCGCGGAACCACGAGGGGCTTTTCCATTTTTTGCAGAATCTGCGTCATTCGTTCCTGCAGAACCTTCTTGATCTGCTGGGCATCGTCAAGTTCGTTGCGGCTGACGCGCAGTTTCACCTCTTCAATGAGATCATAGGCAAACTGCGGCCCCATGTCGGCGGCAATCAAAAGTTCCTCCAGCTCTTCAAACAGCGCCTTATCCAAAACTCTCTTGCCGAAAATGAGACTGTCCAGATTCCGGGTCAGCACATTCCGGGTTTTGGTCAAACCCGTTTTCAACTTTTCGAAAAAACCTATTTTAGCCATGGGAACACCTTTTTAACATTGCCATCATGCATAACCGCTTTTCTAAAAGAAGTAAAGAAATGGATTAATTCAGACTGACGGAAACAAGCGTGGAAATGCCCTGTTTCTGCATGGTCACGCCAAAGAGGGTATCGGCTACTTCCATGGTGCTCTTGTTATGGGTAATCAGCACCACCTGGGATTGCTGCGCCACATCCCGAATGAGCCGGTTGAACAAATTGGTGTTGGCGTCATCCAGCGCGGCATCCACCTCATCGAGCACCAGAAAAGGCGACGGCCGATATTTCAAAATCGCAAAAATCAGCGCCACCGCAACCAGAGATTTCTCCCCCCCGGACAAGAGGCTGACATTCTGTTTTCTCTTGCCCGGGACCTGCACGTCAATATCCACGCCGGTTTCAAGCAGATCATTTTCATCGGTGAGCACCAACTCTCCGCGGCCTCCCGGGAAAATCTGCGCAAATACTTCCTTGAAGCACTGGTTCACGGCTTCGAAGGTCTCCGCAAAGCGCGCGCGCGAAATTCTGTTGATCCGGGTAATGGTCCTCTGCAGAACATTCAGGGAAGTGTTGAGATCGGTGATTTGCGCGGACAGGAAATTGTAACGTTTCTCCAGTTCCTCGTATTCATCCAGGGCGAGCAGATTCACCTGTCCGAAGGCCTCCAGAATTTGCTTGTTCTTTTCCAGCCGTTCAATCAGTTCTCTTTGTTTTTCTTCGTCAATTCTCTCGAAGCCCGTTACCATGGCCGCGAGATCGACCTCATGATATTTTTCGGCGATCGCTCTTTTGAGGTTTTCTCTATTCAGAACAACCTCCCGGCAACTCATCTCTACTTCATTGAGCTGCTGCCGCAACCCATCCAGTTTGCTTTTCACTTCCCTGATTTCCGTTTCCTGGGATTGGACCTGAACCGCTTGTCGATTTTGCTCCGCTTTATGATCCTGCAGCAATTTTTCCTGGACTGCGAAATGTTCGTAAAGATCCTTCAAGGAGGACTGTTCGCTTTCAATGGACCTTTGAAATTCCTCTATCTGCCGGTCGCAGGAAATAATGTCTTCTCCCTTGACCTTCATTTCATGGTCTGCGGATGCGAGATCATCCGCCAGTCTTGCCAGTCGCTGCCGATACGCCTCTTTTTTCTCCTCCAGAGAGGCAAGCGTAACCTTTTTATCCGTCAAAAGATGCTCCTGCCTGAGAATGTCCGCATGCGCCTGTTCCCGCGTGACATTGAAAGCAGCGATGCTGTCATTAATAAGCGCTTCCATCGTTTCTTTCTGCACAATTTCGGCACTGTAAACCCGCAATTTTTCCTCGGCTTCCGATTTTTCTTGCTTGAGGTTCTGTCCGTTATATTCCAGAACAGAAATCCGCTGATGGAGTCTTTCGATTTCCGCCGCAAACCTTTCCAGATCTTTTTTCTTCATGCTTACGGCAATTTCCAGGGAATGAACATCCGCCGTCAATTTCTGCGCCTCCTCTTCCGCGCGGGCAATCGCCGGAACCAGTTCATACCTCCGGTTTGTCCTTTCCCGCAAAGACGCATTGAGCCGCGCAACCTCTTCTTCCAATTCGCCGATTTCTCTTTTGATGGCCAAAAGACTTTTTTCAGCCGCTGCTTTGCTGCCGCCGGTCAGCACCCCATTGGGACTGATAATATCTCCCTCCGGCGTCACAAAAGTTCCCCTGAAACCGTTTCTTTTCCAAAGCGAAATACCGTTTTCAATATTCGGGATCAGCAAAACATCGCCCAGCAGGCAATCAACGATCGGCCGGTAATCTTCATTTACTTTTACCTTATCCAACAGCGGCTCAGCCTCAATCAGGTGTTCCTCGCTGTATGTTTTGGCGTAGTAGTTTCTCAAGTCAACGGAAACGAAGCTGCTCCTGCCCAACCGGTTGCTCTTCAGATAATCAATGGCCCTCACGCCGTCTTCCTGGCTTTTGACGACCACATACTGAAGTTTTTCTCCCAAAACAGCTTCCACGGCTGTCTCATACTCACGAGGAACGTTGATGTGGTCCGCCACGACACCGTAGAATTTTCCCCGGTGTTCTTCGTTGGCAATAATCGTCTGAACGCTCTCGTTGCACCATTTATACGTCTCTTGGAATTCCCGCAACGACGCCAAACGCGAAGACTTAACATGCATGGCTTCCTTGATTTGGGACACCTGTTCGTCATTGATCCGCAACTCCTCTTGAAAGCGTTCGATGTCCTCTTCCGCCTGCGCTTTCTGCTGTTCAAGGCTTCTGATCTGTTCGTCGTCCCGTTGAAGCTGCTGGCTGACCGAATCCTGCCTCGCCAGCAGATCAGAGAGGAGTCGTTTATCCTCGTTCAGTTCGCGGTTTTCCCGCTCCTCGCGCTTGTCCAAATCCTCAATATCTTTCTCCAGGCTGGCAACCATATTCTTCAGCTTGGCTTTTTCCATCATCAAATCAATGAAAACGACCTTCTTTTCTTCCAGCTGAGTGCCGACTTCCTGGTCTGCGCGAATGAGGTTCTGAAGATGTTGCTGAAGTTCGTCCCGCTCTTTTTGGAGCTCGGCAATTTTATTTTCCGTTTCGGCAAATATCTTTTCAAGATTTTCCACTTCAGCCATGAGGTCGTTTTTCTTGACGCGCCATATTTCAATTTCTGAAAAATTCTTCTGCTTGCGTTCATGGGCGGCCGCCATTTGATGATGGGCAAACTCGATATTCTTTTCCTTAAGGCTGATGGCATTTTTGATCTCATAGAGTTCATGCTGACGGGTACCGATCTGCTCTTCAAGTTCCAGGAGTTTGGTTTTCATTTCCTGGACGATTGATTCTCTCGATTCGATATTCGTCAGCATTACGGAAGATTGGCCCTGCAAGTCCAAGCGCTGTTTTTCCAGCACCATTTCCTTTTCGGAAAGATCAACATAATTCTGCAGCGCGAGGGTTAGTTCCGCTTCTCTGCTTTGCTGACTGATCTGCTTGAACTGCTCGGCTCTCTTGGCCTGTCGGGAAATGTTGTTGAGCTGCGTCTTAACTTCCTTGACAATATCATTCAGTCTTAAGAGATTCTGCTTGGTCGCCTCCATTTTGCGCACTGCGGCTTCCTTGCGGCTTTTATATTTGGAGACACCGGCCGCGTCCTCGATAAATAGCCGCCGGTCTTCCGGTTTTGCTTCGACAAGCGAGGCAACCTGTCCCTGCTCGATAAGAGAATAGGTCCTGGCGCCGACACCCGTGCCCATGAAAAATTCCTTAACATCCAGCAGGCGGCAGGGCACCTTGTTGATATAGTATTCGCTCTCTCCTTCCAGCACAACGCGGCGCGTAATAGAAACCTCATTCAAGTCAGAATAGTTTCCGGGGAATTTGTAGCCGTTGGCCACCAGCGTCATGGTCACTTCCGCCATGCTGACCGCCGCGGAATCCTGACTGCCGTTGAAGACGACATCATCCATTTTTTTCCCGCGCAAGGCCTTAACCCTCTGTTCCCCCATAACCCAACGAATGGCATCGACGATGTTGGACTTTCCGCAACCGTTTGGGCCCACGATTCCCGTAATGCCTCTGGAAAAATCGAGGGTCACCTTGTCTCGAAACGACTTGAAACCCGATATTTCTAATCTTTTTAAATTCATAAAAAATGCTTTTTATATAAATGGAAGATTTGAAAAAATCCTAACAAAAGATTTCTTCATTGTAAAGAAAAAATACAACAAAATGTGGTTTTTTACCAATCATACCACTATATGTAGTGTTTTGATTTTTATAGCTTTTTGCCAATCCCTGCGTTTTTTTATGAAATTTGCGGAAAAAAACGGCCGGAAAATACCTTGAACAAATCAAAAAAGGCAGGGTCTCAGAAAGACCCTGCCGAATACGTATATTAAAATCAGAAAATCGGTTTAATACCTTCCCGCGATATAATTGCTCAATTGATTAATCAGCATGTCCTTCTGAGAAATGGTCGCCTTGACAACATCCCCAATGGAAACCAGACCGACAAACTTCGCGCGGTCGAAAACAGGGATGTGACGGACATGCTTGCCCGTCATCAGCACCATACATTCTTCCAGGGTCGTATCGGGTTTAACCTTGTACATTTTCGCCAGAGGCGTCATAATTTCTTTGACAAGCGTTTTGGGTGACGTTTTTCCCTTCAGGATAACTTTTCTCGCATAGTCGCGCTCCGTGATGATTCCCCATACCTTCCCTTTTTTATCGATCACCATCAACGCCCCGATTTCCTTTTCCGCCATAAGCTTTAAGGCTTCAAAAACCGTGGCGTCCGGCAGAATCGACCACAACTCTTTGGATTTGCTGTTCAACAAATCTTTCATTCTCACCATAAGACCATTCCTCCTTATCGTTTTCTTTTGGTTTTATATTAAAAGAAAAAAATGAAGTTGGCAAGCATTTATGTAAAAAACTTTTTTATTACAAAGGCCGGCCCTTCTCTTGATTCAGGGTATTGCAATGCAAAATAAAAAATGATATGAAAAACCGTAAAAAATTAACGGGGAGAAAATGAACCATCGCTATATCGTAACGTTGTCCATTCTTTTCTTGTCATTTATCCTGGCTTTTCCGGGAATCGCCGAATATTCAGACACATCCTCCATCAAGAACCTTGACGACCGTTTTTCAACGATGAGCATTGAACCGTCTTACCCCAATCTCTCGTTGCGCTCCGCCTCGGTTCTGGTGGAAGATCAGCAAACAGGAGAATACCTGATTGAAAAACATCCGGACGTGATTGTGCCCATCGCGTCCATCACCAAACTCATGACCGCCATGATCATCCTGGACGCCAGACTGAATATGAAGGAAAAAATAACCATCACGGCGGAAGATGTCGATAAAATCCGCCACAGCCACTCCCGGCTGCCGGTCAACACTTCTCTGTCCCGCAATGACGCCCTGTTGCTTGCCCTGATGTCTTCCGAAAACCGCGCCGCCCATGCCCTGGCGCGCACGTATCCGCAGGGCCTCAAGGCTTTTGTCCGTGCCATGAATGACAAAGCGCAGTCCCTGGGGCTTCATGAAACCCGTTTCGCTGATCCCACCGGTCTTTCCAGCGAAAATGTATCCTCCGCCCGCGACCTGGCGCGCATGGTGAATGCCGCCTATAAATACGAACTCATCCGAGACTACACCACCCGCAAAGAATATCTTATCCGCGTCGGCAAGCGGTCGCTTAAGTTCTGCAACACCAATCATCTGGTGAGGAATCCTCAATGGCAGATCGGTCTGTCAAAAACCGGCTTCATTGATGAGGCGGGCCGATGTCTGGTCATGCAGTCCAAAGTGGCGCAACGTCCCGTGTTGATCGTGCTTCTGGATGCCGACGGCAAAATGACGCGTTACGGAGATGCCAACCGCATCAAAAAATGGATGGAGGAATCCCTCGCGGGTGATTCATGATCCGGCTTTCCCCGGCGCAGGCATCCTCCCCTAAATTTCACTTCCGGCTTTATAGCCTTCATGAATCGCTTCAAGAATGCGCCGCGGACTTCTGGCATCGCCGATGATCCGATAAGGAATCTGAAGTTTTTTCAAGCCTTCTTCCATCTGGTTTTCTGATTTGGCCCCCATGGCCGTAATCACAAGGGACGCCTGTTCCGATTTTTTTTCACCCTCCGGCAGGCAATAAATCACCCGCCCCTTTTCCACGCCGATGACCTTCGCCCCGAAAAATAACCTCCCGCCGCCTCTCCGGATCCGTTTGTGCAACCAGTACCCATGGGCGGCCAGGCTGTTCACCGGCGGCGCGGTCTGCATTTCCAAAACGGTCACTTCGATACCTTGGCTCAAAAGATAATCCGCCGTTTCCATGCCCACATAACCGGCGCCCAGAATCACGGCCGGGCTCTTGAGCTCAACCTTGCCGATCAGCACCTCGCGGGCGTCGGCAACTATTTCCGAATCCAGGCCGGGAATCGGCGGCGTCGCCGGATAGGCGCCGCAAGCCAGAATCACGGCGTCTGGTTTTTGGCGGATGATTTCATCCAGTCCGATGTCGCAATGAAAGTGGATGGGAACGGACAGTTTTTCCAGCCGGCGCAACGCCCAGCCCACCCAATCACCAAAAGCAGCCTTGTGCGGCGGGCGGCTCGCCGGAATCAGCTGGCCGCCGGCCTGCGCTTCTCTTTCGTACACCTCGACCCTGTGCCCTCTTGAGGCGGCGGTCATGGCGGCGGACAGCCCCGCCGGTCCCGCGCCGATCACCCACACGCGCCCGGGCGCATCAACCCCCGATAGGGGCAGCGTGTATTCCCGGCCGCATTCGGGATTGAAACTGCAGGTGGCGGACTTCATCTCGAAGCTCAACCGTTCGATGCAGCCCTGATTGCAAGCCGTGCACCACCGGATATCCTCCAGCGCCCCCTCACGCGCCTTGTTGATAAAATCAGGATCCGTGAGATGCTGGCGGCCGAAGCTGATCAGATCCGCGTCTCCCCGCGCGATCGCCTCGTCCGCCACCTGCGGGCGATGGATTCTTCCCACGCCGATCACCGGAACCGTCACGACTTCTTTGATGGCGCGGGCGCGGAAAAGATTGAACCCCGACTCGGTGTCCATGGAAGCCACCGACAGGTTGCCGGGCGTGGAATAAACGCCCACCGAGCAGTGAATGGCATCCACCCCCGCCTCCACCATCTGGGGCGCGAACCGCCGCATGAAAGACAAGTCATATCCGCCGCGGATCATCTCGTCGGCCGAGACGCGAATCCATACCGGATAATCCCCGCCCACACTTTTGCGCACCGCCCGAATCGTTTCCAGAACGAAGCGCTTGCGGTTCTCCTCACTTCCGCCATAGGCATCGTCGCGGTGATTGGAAAAAGGCGAGAGAAACTGATTCAACAAATAGCCGTGTGCGCCGTGCAGCTCCACTCCGTCAAACCCCGCCTCGCGGGCGCGCCGGGCGGCCTGAGCGAAACGTTCGACCATTTCCGCGATGCGCTCCGGCGACATGGCCTCGCAGGACTGACCCAAAACGGCGCTGGGAATCGCCGAAGGAGCTTCCGGTTTCATGCCGATCACCGCTTCAAAAGTCTCCCGCCCCGCGTGATGCAGCTGCAGGGCGACTTTCGCCCCGTAGCGGTGCAGTTCCCGGGGGATGCACGCCAGACCCGCGATAAAATCATCCTTCCAGATGCCGATCTGCGTGGGCAGCCCCCTGCCCCGCGGATCAACCGCACAAATTTCGGTAATGATCAGGCCGGTCCCGCCCTGCGCCCGCCGCGCGAGATAAGCCACCAGCCGATCCGTCACCGTGCCGTCGGCGTTGCCGTAGCCGGTGCCCATCGGCGGCATGACCGCCCTGTTTTTCAAGGTCATGCCATTGATGGCGATTTCGGAAAAAAGATGGGGAAACTGCATGTAGACCTCCTTCAGCAATCATGATAATTTTAAAACAAGATGCCCTGAACCCCGGAATCATAAAAAACGTTCGTTCATTGCGGAACATCCTGGACACGTCTGGTCAGAAGTATTCCGCAATGTCATAAAATCCTACGAGGAAAATAATGACGCGTCTCTTCTTGGCGCTACCGAGACAGGAGGATTCTCCCCAACGTCATGATTTCCGCTTCCTTGGTTCCCTCGTAAAGTTCAAGAATTTTGGCATCGCGGTAATATTTCTGCACCTTATACTCATCAAGGTATCCATAACCGCCGTGGAGCTCCACCGCCAGATTGGCGCAGAAAACGGCCGTTTGGCCGGCCAGATACTTGGCCATAGCCGAAAGATGATAATCGGGCCTGCCGCAATCCAGCAACCACGCGGCCTTGTAGGTCATGTTGCGCAGCGCTTCTACCCTAATCCACATCTCGGTGAGTTTCTGCATGGTCATCTGAAAAGAACCGAGAGGCTTGCCAAAAGCCGTCCGCTCCTTGCAGTATTTGACCGACTCTTCGAGACACGCCTGCGCGAGACCCAACCCCTGCGCCGCGACCATCACCCGCGTGGTGTCGAAAAAGTGCATCAACTGGTAAAAGCCATGACCTCTCTTGCCGATGATGTTTTCCTTGGGGACTCTCACTTCGTCAAAGGCGATTTCCGCCGTGTCGCTGGCTCTAATGCCCATCTTGCCCTTGATTTTTGTTCGGGTGACGCCCTTCGCGTCAGAAGGAACAATGAACTGGCTGAAGCTTTTATGCGCTTTCTGATCCGGATCGGTAATAGCCTGCACCACCATCCAGTCGCAAACGGTGCCATTGGTAATAAACATTTTATTGCCGGTAATGACAAAATCGCCGCCGTCCTCGACGGCTCTGGTCTTGTAGCCGGCCACATCCGTACCGGCGTTCGGCTCCGTGAATGCCCCGGCACATACCGTTTCACCGGCGCATATCGGGGGAAAATATTTTTGCTTTTGTTCCCGTGTCCCATAGTAGTAAAGGGTTTCGCATCCGAAGGTGGCCGCCGTGATATTTAGGCCGATGCCGATGCACACACGGCCAATCTGCTCCGTGATAATCGTATTGCCCAGAAAACCCGCGCCACTGCCGCCGAATTCCTCGGGAATCCAGCAGCCGATCAACCCCTGCGCTCCGGCCTTTTTCCGGATTTCCGGCGTGTACCTTTCTTCTTCGGCCGCCTTCCTGGCCACAGGGTCAACTTCCTGAAGAGCAAACTTGTAAGCCATGTCGGCCAACATTTTCATTTCATTGGATAGTTCAAAATCCATTTTCATCTCCTTTTCAAGGAATGGTTCATTGTCATCGAACAGCAACCCTCTTCTTTTCGATTTTTGATTTTCGAGGAAGTTGGGGGTGATCGGAAACCGTTTTCATGATCCTGCATGACTATTCCCAAATGATGACCTGCTTTTTCAAATCGATCCTGTAACTGAAGCCTCCCAACACATCCATGCCCAGCAGTCCGTCAAACTGAAGTGTATTCCCCTCATTCGGAACGACGTAAATGTTGCAAGGACTGACGGTGTGCGGCCCGATCTTTAGATAATCCATTTGAACGACACTTGCCTCAAGAACATTGCCTCCAACCACCTGCGCTTTTACTTTCTGCGTTTTGTAGAGATGAATGTAAAAACGATCGGCTATATGGGGATGAATGGTGGTGGCGGTGGCGCCGGTATCCAAAAGCAGGTTCACTTCGATTTCTTTGCCTCCATAAGCAAGCTTCACGGGCACAAAAACCTGCTTCCCCTTGACCGTCATTTTAGTGATTTTATCTCCCGGCGTGGCGTCGGCCCCGCGCGTGCCGGCATCCGATCGCTCTTCGTCGTGAGTTTCCATTGTCTTGCAGTTCAAACCCTCAACGGGAAAATCCACCAATGCTTCATTGCCGTTGGCGTCCAAGCAGTGATAAAAAGTTGCCGCACTGATCGTCGCGGGAAACAATGGCAAACACAAGATGACGCACAGCGGGCAAATTTTCGAACGAATCAACCTCAATGCTTTTTTCATCGTGTCCTCTGAAGGGCTTTGTCAGTACCGTTGGGCGTTTTTTTCGGGATCTCACTCTCGCGTAGGGTGCCGGTCGAAATATAATAACGATTAGACGGTGTCAAAAACTCCGTCCAGCGGCGTTTTGCATTTCGGACATCGGTTTTTTTCAAGGTTGTTGGCCAGCACACTGAAACCGTAACGTTCGATCAATAAGGTTTTGCACTGGGCACAATAGGTGTTTTCGCCCTTGTCGCCGGGAACATTCCCGCTGTAGACGTATTTCAAGCCAGCCTCCCCGCCGATGCGCGCCGCTTTGCGCAGGGACTCCAAGGGCGTTACCGGCAAGTCGCGCATCTTGTATTGGGGGTGAAAACGACTGACGTGCCAAGGTGTTTCAACGCCCAGTCCGGCAATAAATTGGGCAATGTCTCTCAACTCTTCCTCACTGTCATTCAACGTGGGAATCAACAGGGTGGTAATCTCCACCCAGACGCCTTTTTCCTTCAGAATTCGCAGGCTGTTTAAAACCGGCTCAAGTTTGGCTCCGCAATATTTTTTGTAAAATTCTTCGCGAAATGATTTTAAATCGACATTGGCGGCGGCCAGGTACGGCGATATGGTCTCAACGGCCCGCGGCGTCATAAAGCCGTTGGTGACGAAAACATTCTTCAGTCCCTGTTCCTGAGCGATTTTTGCGGTGTCGTAAGCCAGCTCAAAATAGACGGTGGGCTCGGTATAGGTGTAGGCGATTGTTCTGGAACCGC
>DAOSZO010000004.1:3079-76937 GCA_035382085.1 Smithella sp. | reverse complement strand
AGGGAAGCCGTTGAGCTTGTCGTAAGCCGGGAAGGGCAGGACGTCGAGCTCCGGGATCTGGGGTCGGGACTCATTGGCGACAATACGTTCCCCGTCATGCCAAATTAATCCGCGGATGCGTTCGGGGTTTTCTCCTGCGGCCAGCTCGGTCAGGGTTTCTTCGCCTTCGCCGGGGATCAGAAAATCGAACTGCGGGTAGTCCGAAAGCAGTTTGCCTCCCAAGGCCGAGACGTGAACTCCGCCGCACACCGTGACGATTTGGGGAGATTGCTGTTTGATAAGCGCGGCGAGATCCGCGGCGTCGGGGAAGGATGACGTGGTGGCGGAAAAACCCACGATCATCGGCCGGTGGGCGAGAATGTCGCGTGTTTGCGTCTGCAGATCAAGCGGGGCGCCGGGTCCCAGAGCATCATAGACAATAACCTCCTGACCCGCGCGGAGCAGATAAGCGGCGATGGAAAGCAATCCCTGGGGAACCATCCGGTTGGCGATATCCGTGATATCGCGCTTTCCCGGAAACCAGTTGAATCCCCGCGGGTGAACCAAAACGATGCGTTTTCTTTCAGAGGATGCCATCATGGTTGTTTCGTGGCGCCGAAAATGGCGGCCTGTCTGCCGGAGACCTGAGCGTTGCGGTGAATAAAAAAGGCGCCGGGGATTTCCCGGAAAACGCGCGCGACGCCGAACGCCGCCGCGGTGGAATGAATCCCGCAGCAGGGAAGGTAATCGTCAATCGCCCATCCTTTCTGCTGCCAAAAATTGAGTTCATCGGCTTTGATGCGGAATCCGGGGAGAAAAATTTTCTTGAGGCTTCCACCGGACGGGCAATGGTCCTGAAAGACCGTGCGGGCGTTCTCCAGGAGAGATTCGGACCCGACTTTTCCATCGGCAAAATCCACGGCGAAAATATGTCCAAGTCCTCTTTTTTCGTTCCGGCCCAGCAAAAGCCAGGAACTGCCCTCGCCCATCGGCAAGGGGCGGGTACTGCGGCAGCAGAGATTCAGCCGTTCGCGGTATTCCTCCACCGTCGGCGTGAAAATGTCGCATCCGCCGACCAGCGCCAGATCAATGTCGCCGCACTCGAGATAGCTCTGCGCCAGCCACAGCGCAGATTCAAAAGATAATTCTTCCTGCGATACGGTGAGCACCGTTCCGGTCACGTTGCAGATTTTCGCCAGGACAAACGCGGCGGCGTTGCTCACGGAATTGGCAAACTGGTTGGGGCTGGGAAATCCGCCGCCGTGTTTGAAAACTTCCGTAATAAAGGGAAGAATCTCGTCAACGTTGCCCAAGCCGCTGGCCAGAAATATTCCGGTTCTTTTCCCCCTTAAATAATCCAGCGTGACGCTCTGGAGGCAGGTCAGCCCGCCGCAGGCGACCATTTTGATGAATCGTCCCGCGCGGCGCATCGGCTGTCCCATAACCTCATTGACCAGCTCGTCCACATTGAGCGGCAGTTCCTCTTCCTCCCACAGCGCGTGCCGGTTGGGTGTCAGCGACGGTCCGATGTAGCCGGCCGAGATGACCGGCATGGATGCATTGATCTTGATTGTTCTGGAATCGGATGACACCACGTTCACTCCTTGATCATCAGATAACTGGAGCACGTTCCGCCGAAGCCGAAAAACGTGAACAGATAAGCGCCGTTGCGGGCCGCGATGTTTTGCTGCAGGGGGGCGAACCCGATTTCCGGATCGGTTTGGGAAAAACCGAAGCTGCGGGGAATCACTCCTTCCTCGCAGCAGGAAAGCCAGAGGGCCGTTTCCACGGCGCCCGCGGCGCCCAGCGTATGACCAATAGCGCCCTTGAGGGACACCACCGGCGGGAGTTTTTCCCGAAAGCATTTCATCAGTCCCCGTCCTTCGGATAAATCGTTGTCGCGGGTTCCGGTGCCGTGCGCCTTGATGGCCACGACGTCATCGGCGGATACCCGCGCGGCGTTGAGAGAGTGCTGGACGACGTCGCTTACCGTCACGCCATCGATGCCCGCCGAGGTCATACTCTTGATGTCGTTGTACTGATGGCCGCCGCAGATCCGGTATTTCGAGGAAAAGGATTTTCCCCTGTCCAGAAGGATGACCCCCGCGCCTTCGCCGATCTGCATGCCCGCGCGCCTGACGCAGAATGGCCGGCACTGGTCGTAATCGAAAAGCAACAGGCTGGCGAATCCGTGCAGGGTCATGTTCAAAAGCGGCTCGAAGCCGACGATGACGGCGCGGCGGATTTTTCCCCTCCGGAGCAGGTCCGCGGCCACCACCAAAGCGTGCGAACTCGACACGCACGCCATGCTGAACGTCATTGCCATTCCCCGAATGCCGTATTGGCCCGCGATCAAATCCGCGACCTCGCCGGGACCGCGGTTGCGGCAGGAAATGGGCGGAGCGTCCTTGCCCGGATTTTTGCGCACCGATTCCGTGAATTCATATTCGTTGCGGATGAACAATCCGCCCGTCGTGCCGACGAACAGACTGGATTCCGCGATTTCGTCAGCCGACAGGCGGGCCATGGCGAAGGCTTCGTCCAGGGCGCTCCAGAGCATGGCCATGGCCTTGTCCAGCGGATTTCCGTTGTAGGCGACCTCGAAGGCCTTGAAGTCGCGGTTGACCAGATGGGACGAGACGCAGGCGCCGGCAGGCGCTACCTCTCCCGCGATCAGACGGCGCGCGGCCTCGGCGGCGCTCCAGCCCAGCGATGTCACCGCCCCCCAGCCGCGCACATAAATTTCCCCATCGTTCATCTTTTGACCTTCGGAGCGCTGATGATAAAGTCGGCCAGCGTGTTGAAATTCTGCATTGCCTTCGCCGCCGTCGAGGCGTTTTTCAATTCCACGCCGAACTGATATCGGATTTCCATGGCGATCTCCATGGCATCGAGGCTGTCCAGGATGAGCGGGCCGGGCCCGCCGATGAAAGGCACATCGGTGGGAACATCTTCCGCACTGACATCCGTAATTTCACAGGCGCTGATGACCAATTCCTTGAGTTTGAAAATGAGTTCCTCCCTGGAAGACACGTTCAGCTCGCGCAAGCTATTTTCTACATCCACTTCACTTTCCTCCCCGCGATATAAAAACAGACCGACGCGAAAAGCGTGAGCACGGCCAGTTTCGGTAAAATCGAACGCCAGGCGGCTTGGCGCATGAATACATCCAGGTACGCCTGGTGCGCCCAGTACATCGGCGAGAGCATCGCCAGCTTTTTCATGAAGACGGGCATGAGCGCCGTCGGCACCATGATTCCGCCGAAGACGGCCATCAGCACTGCGCCGGTGGCCGCCAGCGCCGAAGACTGCTCCGGCGCTTTTGCCGTCGCCGCCACCAGAACGCCGAATCCCGTGGACGCCGCCGCCACGACCAGCGTGATGGGCAGCAGATGCCAGGGATGCGAGCCCAGCGTAAAGGGGTACCGGATAAAAAAGGGCATGACGCCGATGCCCACCAGCAGCATTAAAGCAAATTGGACCAAATTAATCAAATAATAAGGAATGAGCTTGCCCAGAATGATGACATGAGCGCCGACGGGATAGGTAAAGAGCCTCTGCAGCGTGCCGTCGTTTTTTTCCCGCAAAAAACCGATGGACATTGGAATGGCGATGAAAAACATGGCGAAAATCGACCAGCCGGGAACGGCGTTTTGCAGCGGCCCGGGAAACGCCGTGTTTTTTTGGGTCTTCTCAACGATAAAGCGGGTCGTCATGGCTTCAATGTCGTCGATCCCCATGACCACTTCGGCGGTGAGGCTGGTCAGCAGTGCGCGCGTGGCGGCTTTGTAACCGGCGTCCAGCACCGGATCAAATTCCACTTCCACCGGCTTTAGTCCCTCATCGAATCCTTGCGGGATAACGATGACCGCGTGCGCCTTGCCGGACTCGAAGAGTTGGTCGTTTGAGTAACCCCGCGGGCGTTCGACCTGCTGGATCGACCGATGCGCGCTGAGCTTTTGTTCCAGGAGGTTGGATTTGGGGCCCCGGGCCTGATTTTCAAGCACCAGCATAATTTGCCTTCCGGTTAATTTGTCCAGGTACACGCCCTGCAGGGCGAGCGACAGGAAAAAAATCAGGGCGACCGGCATCAGGAACAAAAGCGGGACGGTCTGTTTCTCCCGCAACAGCACCAGCATCTCTTTTCTGATGAGTTCCTTGAGCTGCTTCAACATCGGATCAACCTTAAAAACGTCATCGGGCGTTTGACCTTCACGAATCGTCGCGAAGGCTTCGGCCCGTTTTTTCCAGAAAAAATTTTTCCAGGTCCGGAATGTCTTTCATGGCACCGGAAAAAATCACCTCTCCCCGGTCCAGCAGGGTGATGCTGGAGCACATGCGCTGGGCTTCATCCATGATGTGCGTGCATAAAACCGCGGCGACGCCCTGCGCGTTGAGCTTGCTCAGGGTCTCATAGATGTTGTTGCGGCTCTGCGGGTCCACTCCCACCGTCGGTTCATCCAGAAGCAGCAGGCGCGGCGAATGCAGCAGCGCCACGGCAAGGTTCAGACGGCGCAGCATGCCGCCGGAATACGTCGCCGTCCTTTTCTTCGCGTAGGGCAAAAGGCCGGTCGCTTCCAGAACTGCCATCGCGCGTTCCTTCAGGACGTCATCCGGCAGATTCGCCATGACGCCGAAGACACGGAGGTTTTCCCAGGCCGAAAGCGAGGCAAAAACCGAAACGGGCTGCGGGGCGTAGCCGATCGCCGATAAAGCGGCGGGGTCATCGGGTTTCCGTCCGTAAATTTTTATGTCGCCCCGGCCGCCGCGCAGCTGTCCGGTAATCAGCTTCATCAGAGTCGTTTTTCCCGCGCCGTTGGGTCCGACCAGCGCATGCATTTCACCGGCCTGCACCTGCATGGAAAAATCGCGCAGGGCCCAATCGGCGCCTTCTTTCGGCAGGGGGGCCTTTTGATGATAGGAGAAGGTGACGTGTGAAATTTCAAGCGCTTTCATGCTTTCAATGTCGGAATAACATCCCGCAGATTTTTGAAAAGTTCTTCTTCCCGTCCCGCGCAGTCCAGCATCAGGCTTCCCGCTTTGGCGAAGGTTTCTTCCCGCCCGCCTCTTTTCTTGATAATGCGGGCGGCCGTTACGGCAAATTCCCGCCAGATGTCACCGATGGCTGTCATATCTTCTGAGAGTCTGCGCAGATCCGCGGAAGCGAACAAATCGGCCGCTTCCTGCAGAAAGGCCGCATACATGTACCGGAACCCCGCGCCGCCCGTGCCGACCTCTTCCTGCATACGGACAATCATGCCCAGTTGACGGCAGGCTTCCTCAAAGCCGAGCATCCGGTCGAACTTGATGATTCGTTTTGCCAGATAGCGGATGCCGCGAATGCCGAGAAAAGGAGCGGGGATCTTGAGCATCATGTTGCAGGTATCCGTCACGCCCTTGATGCATGCCCTGCGCAGATCCGGATGGGGGTTGATAGAGATCGGGTAATACATGAATCCATGGGGCTCAAGGGGACCGCGTGCGAAACGCGCCCGGATCAGGTCGTCCGTCAGACAATCCACCGGTTTGTCCAAAACCGGGTCGCTGACGCGAAAGCCGTTTTCGATTTCCCGAAGCACAATGATGTTATGCCCGTTAAACTGAAAACGGAAGCGGTTGGGAAAATAAGACAGCCAGTAGATGTTGGTCGTCAGCCCGACAATTTGGCCGGAACGCAACACCCGGCGCAACTCATCCATTCCCTTCCGGGGATTGCGGTATTTTTTTGTAATAAATGCCCCCCCCCCAATCTTTTGGCGGTTTTGCGGAATACGGCGCCGGGCTGTGTCCGATACGTGCTGATGGGCAGGCCGACCCACTTGACGAACGGCAGGTGACCGAAGAAAATGCCGCTGCCGATGCCGAAGACCATCGGTTCGCTGATGTCCAATCCTTTGTCCCTGAATAAAGCCGCGGTGACGCCGGTTTCGCAATGGGCGGCGTGATGATGCACAAACGGTTTTCCGCCGGATGTTATTTCTGTTGCCGTCAATGAAAAATCCTTTCTTTGATTTACTCTTGGGGTACGGTCTTCAATTCCGCTACCGTAATCGCGAGCGCCTTTGCGTAACGCTGGAGCAGCGGGTCCCTGAGCCTGGCGAATATTTCGGGACGCAGGTGACGCTTGACCCGAAATACCGCGATGCCGGCGGTTTTTCCCAGGATCTGGGGGTTCATCTGCCTGCGCTCCATATGATAAGCCAGCGGACTTTTCCAGCCTGCCCGCACCGCCTGTCTGGTTTTTTCCAGATTGTCAGCCAGTTCCTGGACGGCCAGTCGGTTGATCAATTCCTCCTCGCGCCACCCGGTGCTGGGCACAATGACATATTTGCCTTCCTCATTGATTGCGTAACAGGCGCGTTTGACGCCTTCATAATAGTCAACCGTGTTGTCCTGTGGAACGTCGTTTACTTTCATAAATAGGATGTGCTGTCAAAAATTTTCTTTTTTTATACGCTATTATACTAAATTTTAAAAAGCTCAAAGAAGTTTTGAGCGCGATTGTTATAAATCTTTGATTTGATTATCTTAAAGAAAAGCGATTCAAAGAGATTCCCATCGAAAAGATATACCCGCCGACAAATCGTTGCCACTGATTCATCAGTATTTTGTACTGTATAGAAAACGGTTTTTGGCGTGTCAAGGAGATTTTGGCTGCAAGGATGTGGCATTGGCGGGAGGATGCGTGCCGACGCGGAAATCAACGAAAGACAGCTTGAGCGGCGTCGTTTTTTCGCTGCCGGCAAAACATTCGTCATGGCCTGGAAGCAGAAAAAACTCGGCGGCCCCCATTGAAAAATTCATGAAGTAATACTCCGCACGCCATGGCTGACGGTAGCCCATCTGGTTTTTTATGCGAATTTTAGCCAAAGCGGCCATGGTTTAAATGATGCCTGTTTGCCAGAGTGATGGAATTATGATACAGGGATCGACGTTTGGGCGCGTTGAAAATGCGGCGGCGGGGGTGCGTCCCTTCCAACAATCCATTTTTTTTTGGCAAGAAAGCGTTTCATTTCCGGTGGCTGTTTCGATGGCAATGGCAAAAAAAAGAAAGCTGAAGATTCTGCTGGTCAATCCTCCCAACTGCGGCAGAAGCATTCCTGAAGAAAACTACGGCATCACTTCGCTCAGGCGGATTTTTAAGGGGGAACCCTTTAATTTGGAAGTTCTGGCCGGTCCGTTGCATGACCATGAGGTCATGATTCTGGATCTTAAATGCGAAACCGGAGACGCGTTGGGGATGGCCTTTCATCAATTTCAGCCAGATGTCGTAGGTTTTACCGCGTTGACCTGCGAAGCCAATACGGTTATCCGGATGGCCGAGCAAATCAAGGAAAACGGCACTGCTACCGTGGTTATCGGCGGCAACCACGCCACATATGATCCCGGCTATTTCAACCGTGTCGGGTTTGACTACATCGTGATGGGTTTGGGCAAGCAAAGCTTCCTTGAGCTGATGGATTGTCTCGCCCGCGGACAAGACGGTCAAGGCATTGCCGGGATTGCCAAAGTCTTTCCGGGCAGGCCTCTGCAATACCGGAAAAGGGATTACGGCGAGGCGGATTTAATGGATGAGATACCGCCCCGCTATGATTTGGTGTCCCGTTACCGGGATCAGTATTTTCTGGAGCATTTGGGCATGACGATGGGATTTGTCATAACCGCCTGCGGTTGTCCCCACCGCTGTTCTTTCTGCGCCATTCCGGAAATGACCGGGGGAAAGTATCTGAATCATTCCGTTCAAGCCGTGATCAGGGACATCGGGTTGTTGGGCGATGTTCCCTTCGTCAGAATGGTGGATGCCAATACGTTCGGCAACTTGGACCTCGCCCGCGATCTTTGCGAAAGAATCATGAACGCCGGCATCCGAAAAAAATTCTTCGCCGATGTGCGTGCCGACACCATTGCGAAAAATCCCGAGCTGATGCGGCAGTGGAAAGAGGCAGGCCTGTACGCGGTTGTTGTCGGTTTTGAGGACTTTCACGACGACCGTCTTGCGGATTACAATAAAAAATATCAGGGCAAGGTCATCGACAAAGCCATTGACATCCTGCACGATCTGGGCATAGTGATTGTCGGCGATTTTATCGCCTCGCCGGAATACGGGGAGCCGGACTTCAAGAAACTGGAAGACTTTATTCTGGCGCGTCGCATTCAAATTCCGGTCATATCCGTTTTGACACCGGTACCGGGAACGCCCCTGTATGAGCGCATGAAAAAGGACATTGTGGTCAGCGACCTGGATTACTATACTTTTACCAACGCCGTGACCAGGACAAAAATGCCGGAGGCGGAATTCTATCAGGCGTATGCCGATCTGGTGAGAAGACTGCACCGTCAGCCGTATCATCCCAATTGAGGTAGAGATATTTATGGAAGTTTACATCAACGATATCGCCGCTTTCTTGCCGAACGAGCCGGTGACCAATGACGAAATCGAACAGGTCCTCGGCACCATTCACAACATTCCTTCGCGCGTCAAGAACAGGATTCTCAAAAACAACGGCATTCAAAAACGCTACTACGCCATCGATCGTCAAACCGGGGAACTCAACTACACCAACGCGCAGCTTGCCGCCGAAGCCATCCGCAGGCTCAAACCCCATAAAGGGTTTTCGGTAAACGACATTCAATGTCTTTGCTGCGGGACGTCCATGCCGGATGTCCTGTTGCCGGGGCATGGCCTGATGGTTCAGGGGGAGCTCGGCCTTCCGGCCTGCGAAGCGATCACCACGGCGGGCATTTGCCTTTGCGGCATCACCGCCTTCAAGGCCGCCTATTCCAATGTTGCCCTGGGCTTGAGTGACAATGCCGTCGCCACGGGTTCCGAACTGGCTTCCTCTCTGATCCGGTCGAATTTTTTCGAGCATCTCAAGGGTGACCCCGATTTCAAGAACAGCCCGGTGCTGAATTTTGAATCGGATTTTCTGCGCTGGATGCTTTCCGATGCCGCAGGCGCCGTTTTCATGTCCGGCCGGAAAAATGAAAACGGCCGATCGCTGAAAGTGGAATGGGTCGAAATCGTGTCGTACGCCGGGCAAATGGAAACCTGCATGTATGCCGGCGCGCATAAGCAGGACGACGGAACAATCATCGGCTGGCGTCAGCTGAAATCGCTGGAAGAGGCGCTAGCCAAAAATTATTTCGCCCTGAAGCAGGATACGGAACTCCTCAACAGGGAGGTTGTCCGCTGCACGGTGACCCTGGGGCTTGCGAGGACGGCGGAGCGCAGAAAGTTGAAGCCCGAGGAAGTCAGCTGGTACCTTCCTCATTATTCATCAGAATTTTTCAGGGACAAGATCTATCAGGCGATGAAGGGCATAGGCTTTGAAATTCCTTACGACCGGTGGTTTACCAATCTGACTTACAAGGGCAATACGGGCTCCGCGTCCATTTACGTGATTCTGGAAGAACTTTTTCATTCTAACAAATTAAGGGAAGGCCAGAAGATTCTTTGCTTCATTCCGGAGAGCGGCCGTTTTTCTGTCGGTTATGTTCTGCTGACGGTTGTGTGACGACGCGCCCGTATTTTTCGAACCCGACAAGTCCGGAGCATTGAGGTTTCCTTGAGGCTGAACGCTCCTGTTTCAGGGGGAAGAATGTGCGGCTGGCCATGATATTTTCCGATGACCGGTCATGACCGGGGCGCAAAACCTGTCCGAGCTTTTTTTGTTGCCCAGTTTTCAAATGAGGCCGCGGATTCCGCAGTGGACGTGAGGTCCTTTCATGTCTTGATCACAGAGACGACATCCCGCAGATTTTTGAAAAGCTCTTCCTCCCTTGTCGCGCAGTCCAGCATCATCCCGCCCACCCGGTCGAACGTGTCTTCGCGCCGGGTTTTTCTCTGCTTGATGATGCGCACGGAAACCACGGCGAATTCCCGCCACCTGTCGCCGATGGCCGTCATGTCCATCGAGAGCTTGTGCAAATCGGGGGAGCCGAACCATTCCGAGGCTTCCTGGAGAAAAGCCGCGAAGAGGAAGCGGAAGCCCGCCCCGCCCGAGCCCATTTCCTCCTGCAGGCGCACGACGTGCGCCTGCTGCCGGCAGGCCTCCGTGTAGCCCAGCTCGTCGGGCCACCGGATGATTCTATTGGCCAGATAACGCATGCCCTTGACGCCGAAAATCGGATTGCCCCTTTTTGATTCCTTCCGAAAAATCAGGAACGTCGTCCTGCGGGACCTGATGCACTTTCATGGACAGCTTCTCTTTGCCAAGGCTTCGGTTTCGAACATTTTAATATAACAAAACCCCGAAAGCTCAAAGAAAAATTTACAAAACCGCTTTGGGGAGTTTCTTGCCGAGAAACGGTTCGAAGTGATGCCACTCGAGGGGATGCTCGCGCACAAACTGCGCGAGGTCATTCGCGTAGGCCTGAGCGGATTCCTGTAGCGCTCGTTTTCTATCGGCGCGGGAGGCGGCAACCACTTTTCGTCCCGGCGAAACCTTAATATGATACTTGCCGATTTTTTCCTGATAGACAAAAAAAGTCATCAGCGGCGCGCCGGTCATCAGCGCGAACAGATGCGGCGTATCCGGCAGTTTTACTTCATGGCCGAGAAAATTTACGGTAACAAAACTTTGCTTGCCCCAAAGACGGTCGCCGGTCATCGAGACAATGCCGCCCTCGCGCAGGAAATGGATTCCCTCAATCAAGGCGAAGGGCGATTGATCATCTTCCGGCGTCACGACCACACGGACGCCCCTGCGGGCCAGCGACTCCTTGGGGATGCGCTCGATCTGTTCTTTGCGTTTTGCGCCCAGGTAAAGCATGATCGGCAGACCCTGTTTGTTGAGCGTCCGCGCGGCCAGCTCCCAGTTGCCGATGTGCGACATCAGTAAGACAGCGCCGGTCTTGTTTTTTACCGCCTCTTCCAGATATTCCCAGCCCTCTCTGACATACTCAATGGCTTCTTCATCGAAGCGGATGAAGCGGTGAATATAGACATCGGTAAACTTGTGATACTGCTTCCAGACGCACCGCAGATGATAAAGAAAGCCGCGGTCCGGAAACAAAGCGCGGTAAAACCTGAAGCTGTCGGCCACGCGCAGGGGAAAGAGAAAAAAATAAGCGGTGGCGACAATCCATGCAAAAACCCGAAAAAACCAAAGCCCCAGCCGTCGGGACAGAAAGAGCAATATTTTGTAAGGCAGTTTTTTCATATTCAAAAAAAACGGTTATTCACGCCTGCTGGTTCAGTGACTCTTTGGAGCTTATCAAATCGTGTTTCATATTTCAAACCAGCGTGTTTTTCGAGATAATTATGTTCAAACAGAGGGGCTTCCGTCGACAAAGAGACTTCTGTTTTTCTTGTTGCTTGGCTTCCCGCCCAAGATGATTTTCCGGGAAATCTTTCTTCAAATGTTTTGATGCGGGGACGGGAGCACGCCAAGTCTAATCAGCTTTTTTCCCCACAAACCACTTTTCTTCGATTCCCCGGCAGTCCGATGCAAAGACATCGACGGCATAGCCGGCCCTTTGCATCAGATCTACAACGTCCCGTTCGGATCGGAAACAATGGGGAGTGCGGGTGACGGCCAGTCGGATCACTTCGATCCAGCGTCTCCAAGGGTTGGGTTTGCCCGATGGGATCGTTGTTCGCAAAACCAGCGTTCCGCCGGCGGTCAGTCTGTCGTAAATCCGACGCAGGGTTGTCCGGGCCTGTGGATCGTCGAGAAAATGCAGCATGTCCAGCATGAGAACGTAATCAACGTCTCCTTCAACTTGCGGCAGATCAGGGGCGCGCCCGACGATGACGGCGCCGCGACTGCCGATGACGCGGGAAGCGATCAGCACGCGCTCCTCATCGGGTTCAATGCCGAACACGTAAGCCTGCGGATAAATTTGCAGCAGCCATGCGGCGGGCACGCCGTAGCCGCCGCCGATATCCAGAATCCGGCGTGGATTTTTGACATACCGGTGCAGTTCTCTGAACATCGGATCAATCATCATTTTCATCCGCGCGAAGATGCGCGGGTAGGCGGGCAGATGCCGGTAGCGCAAAGCCGTCCGGCGCAAATGTTCGCGCGAGCCGGCTGTTGGTGGTTCCGCCGGAAATGGAACCGGCGCGAATATTTTTTCCATCAGCGCGGGCAGGATGAGAAAACTTCCAATGAACGAATAGAAGATGCCCAGAAGCGATACCATTCCGATGCTGCGCAGAAGCGCATGGCCGGCCAGGGTCAGGACGCCGAAACCAATGAGCGTGGTAAAGGCCGCCAGAAAAATCGCCAGCCGGATGTTCTGCATGGCGGGGGATTGGTTGTCGGGATGGCGCTGGTAGGTGCAGATGTAGTAAATGGCGTAATCAATGCCCATGCCCATGATGACCACCCAGAGCATGATGCCGGGGATGTCCACCGGATGACCGATGAGCTTCAGCGTGCCGAGCGTGGCGACAAGAGCGAAAGCAATCGGCGCGGCCGCGGCCAGCGTGAGCTGCCAGTCCAGAAAATACAACAAGATGACCAGCGCCAGGCCGACGCTGGTGATGAGCGCGATTTCCAGAAAAAGAGATTTGAGAAAATCGCCCAGCCGCCGGTTGAACAAATGCCCGTCGAAAGCGCGGGCCAGGCCGCTTTGCGAAATTTTTTTGAAAAAATCTACGGCGTTGTAATACCGGCCCGGCGACATGAGGCTCAGCTGTGTGAAACCTGAGGGGCCTTTGGCGATGCCCAGCATTTCGAAATATTTTTCCGGGATGTCGAATACGGCGGGCTGCTTCTGATGAATGATCTGCCAGAAAGCGGCGAAGGCCTCCGGTCTGAAGCCGTATTCCCGCGACGCGGCATCGAGGTCGCGCTTCAGCGTGGCGATGCGTTCCCTGTTCCAGAAAGCGCGCCAAGCGGCAAAATGACTGCGGGCCGTCTCCGGCGACGGGAACAGAACGGCAGGCAGAAAGACGGAGGATAATTTCCCCTGCCGCGCCTCCTCGTCCAAGAGGCTCATCAGCGCGTCATTTTTCTTCTGCAGCTGGGGCAAATTTTGCGCTTCCAGAAAAACATAGCTCTGTCCGGAGAAATCCCCCCACACGCTTTTCATCTTTTCGCCGAAACGGATGGTTTCTTCGCTCATGGAATTCATGGCGTTGAGATCTACATTGTAAATCGGTTTGGCGAAAAAAAGCATCACAACGCCGAAGGCCAGAGCGGCCGTCCATTTCCAGGTCGCCGGCGCGGCGATTTTATTGACGGCGTTTTTCAGATGGCGGTTGGTTTCTCGCGTTGCCGGCGGCATCGAAGGGACGGCTCTTGGCAGAAGCCAGTGGACGAAAAGCAGAACGAAAAGGGCGCCCAGTGCGGAAAAAACGCCGATTTCCGCAAGGATCTTAAAATCGCTGACCAGTAAAAGGAGAAAAGCGCCGATGGTGGTCAGGGCGGCGAGCAGTTCAGCCGACCAGATTTCCCGCGATACTTTTTGGCCGTCGGTGGCATGAGGCTGATCGAGAAAGAGCAGGTAGGTTATGCCGAGGTCAACCGTAAACGCCATGATCGCGCCTCCGAAACCGATGGCCAGAAGCGACAGGGCGTCGAAAAGCAAAGAGCAGACAAACAGCGCGGCAATCGCGCCGGCCATGGAAGGCAGAAGCGACGCAAGACCGACCAGCGGACGCGGAAAAACGACAATGAGCAGCAAAGCGATGCCAAGCGTGGTCAGCGTAATAGCCAGGCGGATGTCTTTTTTGGCGATGGTTTCGTTATCCAGGGCGACCCGGTAGGCACCGGCGGAACTCAGCCTGAAACAGTAGTCGGAACCGGTTTCCGCGTCGAGCTGATTCTGCAGATCCTCCAAAAGCCGGTTGATTTGCGCCGCCGTTTTCGTGTCGGTTCCCGAACCCCTGATGGTTGCAATGATTAAAAGATTTCTGCCGTCTTCGGAAATCAGATGTCCCCTGTAAAATTGCGCCTTGCCGGCGGGCAGCAGGGCGGCCATTCGGCTCAAGATGACGCCGGAAAAACCCAGAGGGTCTTTGGCCGTCATTTCGCTGCGGCCGATTCCTTCGAGTTGTTCGAGCGAGCGGCGATATTGCCGCAGAGCTTCTCGGATGTTTTCCGGTGTCAAAAGCGGGGCGATCTTGTGTTCCAGATCGTCGGCGGAAAGCAGCGACGGCAGATGATCTTGAACATGCTCGACGAGTTCGGGAAAGCTCTGCGCGTCATCGCTGATGCCGACTTTGGCAAACAAGCCGCTTTTGCCGAGCTTTTCAGAGAGTCTTTCCGCCGCGGCGATGAGTCGGTCGCGGTCGGGTGAGGACTGTTCAAGGTTGATGAATACCTTGTCCTGCGTCGGCAGGCGCTTGATAATCTTGCGGGCGTCGGCCAGCACCGGGTCGTCGTGGGGCAGCGACTCCAGAATATCCGTTTCGATTTTCAGATTCCTGGATTCCCAGATAAAAAGCGCCGACATAATCAGGAGGACCGCCAGAACAATCGGCCATCTTATCGGATATTTGCGCAAAGATATGAAGACCCGTGAAATCATGAATTTATATGAAGATCGCTGATTTTCTAAACCACATTTTCCGGGCAGTGGCAAGATAAAAAGCCGCGTGGAAAATAGAAGATTAGAGGATTGAGGGGCTGAAGATTTTTTTATAGACGTTTCTTTGTTGGAAAGATGCGCGTGAAGATCAGCCGGGTGAAGGTGAGGGAGTTGCGCAGGAAATCCACACAAGGACGGAAGTGGGAAATTCTTCCCCCCTCCGGATTGTAATGGACACGCACGGGGGCTTCCGTAACCGGCATGCCGCTTCTTTTGGCCTGTACCAGGACTTCGACTTCAAATTCGAAGCGCCGGGCCCGGGTTTTCAGATTCAGAACCTCGGGCAGGGGATAGATCCGAAAACCGCTTTGCGAATCGGAAACAGCGGGACCTCCGGAGGCGCGCACCCAGAAGTTGGAAAATTTTCTGCCGAATCTGCTGGTCCAGGGAATCCGCTCGCCTGCCCTGTAGATTCTCGTGCCCACGACAATCGGCCGTGCGTTTTGCGGAATGGCGGCGATAAGATTTCCGGCGTCGCGGGGGTCGTGCTGTCCGTCGGCGTCCAGGGTGATCGCCCAGTCGGCCACAGCCGTGGTGGCGGCAAAACCGGTGAGCAGGGCCGCGCCCTTTCCCCGGTTCTTTTCATGTCGCAGGATTTGAACGCCTTGAAGATCTTTGATTCTGTCACAAGAGCCGTCGGTGGAGCCGTCGTCCACCACAAAAACCGGATAGCCCGCCGCTTGGGCTTTTCGGACAACTCCTGCGACGGTTCCCGCGTGATTGTAGAGCGGAATCACGAAAGCGAATCGTTTTTTCTCGCGTGGAGCGGTCACGGGTCTTTCCCACCATTTGCAGTGATGTCGGGCAAAAACGCCACCGCCCATGTTCCCGGACCCATGTGCGCGCCGGAGGTCAGCGAAAGCGGCTGAATGATCAACTCCGCATCGGGGTAGCGTTCGACGACCATCGGCCGGACGGTTTTCTCCACCCATTGGCGGTTGTCGGAGTACTCCAACATGATCAGGGCGCGGGAACTATTTCGCAGGCCGGCGGCGAGTTTCTCCAGGGCCATTTTGATCTGATCTTTCTGATTTCTGACCACGCCGACTTTTTTTGCGCCTTCCGGCTGGGGGGAGATGACGGGTTTCATATGCAGCATGTCTCCGAAAAAAGCACTGGTTTTGGAAAGTCTGCCGCCTGCCGCCAGAAACTGTAATTTATCGAGGAACACGTATTCCTCGCAGGTTTTGATGGCCTTTTGAGCATAAATCACGGTCTTTTGCATGTCATTTGTTTCGGCCAGGCAACGCGCCGCGGCCAGTACGATGAGCCCCAGTCTGCCGGAGGCCGCGCCGGTGTCCAGCACGATCAGGCGGTTTTCGGGATCGTGTTGTTTTTTCCACTGCATGACGGTTTCGTAATTTCCGGTGAAAACCGAACCCACGCAAAGATAAAGAACTTTTTCAAAGCGCTCCAGAGAGCTTTCGTAAAACTGATGCCGTTCATAGACGGAGGCCTGCGATGTCGACACCCTGACTCCTTCATGCATCGCCGGATAGAGTTCCTCCGCCCGGAAAAAAGTTTCCGGCAGACACTTCTCGCCGATCGTCAGATAACTGTTCAGCAGCGTAAAGCCGTAATGTTTGGCGTCCTGAAGCGTCAGCGATCCGGCCGCGTCCGTCATGATATGCAGGGAGCCGGTTCCGCTTTTGCGAAAATCCTCGATTTGAGCGGCGAGATTGTCATCCTCCCATTGGAGCACCCTGCCCACGCCGGCGATTTGCGACAGTACCTGTTCCTTGTTGCGGGTATGCAGATGAATTTTGTAGAGATCGCCTTCGGGCAGGATGATGACTTCTTCCTGGGCGGACGTGATGGCTTTCAGTTTCTCGGTTGAATCGCCGGAAGCCCTGACCACCAGATCGACGCAATAACCGGATTCCGAGATTTCCCGAAAGGCGGGAGCAATGGTCAGACGATCCCGGAATGTCTCCGTGACCGGGCGGCAGGCGTCGGGCATGCCTGCAAAGGTGTAAAAAAAACCTTCGAAGAAAATGTACATGCCCAGAGCGCCGGCATCCACAACTCCGGCGTCCCGCAGGCGCGGCAACTGGTCGTAGGTGTCATAAACGGCCTTTTGCAATGAAGCGATGACGGTGCGGATAACCTGCCGGTCCGGGATCTCGGTTTGCGGCAGCGCCTCGGCCAGCGCGTCGAAGACGCTCAACATGGTGCCCGGACGCGGGTTATTGAGCGATTTCCAGGCTTTTTCTTTTCCCGCGGCGGCGCAGCGGGACAGGTCAACGGCGTTTTCCACCGCGCAGAAGGCCGAGAAAAACTGCGAGGCGATGTTGCCCGAGTTGCCGCGCGCCGACATCAGCAGCTGGCGGATGAGCGTCTCGCGGGGTTGGCCGACGTTGCGCAGAGGGAAGAGACTGACGGAGAGATTCCTTCCCGTGTCGCCGTCGGCGACGGGAAAGACATTGATGGAATCCAGCAGCTCCGCCCTGGCCGTGAGCCTTTCGAGGCCGGCGATGAAGGATTTTTTCAGGACGTCTTCCATTTAAAAACCAAAGGCGCGGCGGATTTCTTCGGGGACGCTGAAGAGGGTTTCCATTTCGGGCACCTTCACCGTAACCTGTTCGGTCCGGCCGCGGGTGCATACTCGGCCGTCATCGGTGCGGCGGATTTCGAAGTCAACGACGATCTTGACGCGCGCATCCACAATCGTCGCCTTGCAGACGATTTCATCGCGGTGGCGCAGCGGCAGGATGTGTTTGGTGGTTGTTTTGATGATGGGGAAAATCAGCTGCTGCTTTTCAAAGAACGTATGGAGGTCGATGCCGTTGCTTTCGAAAAGCGCCGCGCGCGCGATTTCAAAATAGTTCAGGTAATTGGCGTGCCAGACAATCTGCATCGGGTCCAGGTCGAAGAAGGGCACGCGGATTTTCACTTCGTGGCTTCTGGCGTTTTCGTTCATGGTTTCATCTCAAAAAAATCGGAATATTTGATGGCTTCACGGAGTTTCTCAATATCGGCGTCCATCGGGCGGTCATCCAGCACGGGCGCTGAAACCAGCCTGATTTTTTTCATCATCCCCGCGAGGGCGGGCCGCGCTTCAATGTTGCCGCGGATATCGCACGCCTGGGCCGCCGCCAGAAGATGAATGGCGACAACTCTTTCCGTCAGGGTGCAGACGCGTTCGGCGTCGCGCGCCGCGATGGTGCCCATGCTGACCTTGTCCTGATTGTGCGATTCCGTCGAGCGCGAAAAGGACGCTGCGGGCATCGTGGCCTTGAGCGCTTCCGCGGCCAGCGCGGAGGAGGCAATGGACATTGCCTTGAATCCGTGGCGGAGGCCTTTTTCCGTGCCGGGTTTGCGCACCAGATCGCCGGGCAATCCCCTGTTCAGATTCGGCGTGACCAGGAGCATGATCTGACGGTCGCACATGTCGGCTAATGAGGCCAGCGCCGCCTTGAGTCCGTCCATGGCGAAGGCGATGTGACCGCCGTAGAAATTACCGCCCATCAGCACTTCGCCGGTTGCGGGATCGAAAATGGGATTGTCGTTGGAGCTGTTGGCTTCCGTCTCCACCCAATTTTTTATCCACTGCAGGCTATCGTACAAAACACCGGCGACCTGAGGCGCGCAACGCAGCGAATAAGGATCCTGCAGGGATTCAAGATGGTCGTCTTCCAGCTGCCTTGCCGGGACGTTCGCTTTCAGGAGGCGGGAGAGACGATTGGCGACAAAGACCTGGCCGGGAAAAGGTTTGGCTTCCGAAATGACTGGATGGTAGTGTCTTGCGTTGCCTTTCAGGGCGTGAATGGAAAGCGCCGTGGCGGAAGTCGCGGCGGAGAGAATCCGCCAGGCCCTTTCGACGGCCAGCACGGCGATGCCTGTCATGGTGGACGTGCCGTTGACCATGGCCAGCGGTTCTTTCGGAAGAAATCTGTAGGGCTTGACGCCCGCTTTTTTCAAAGCCCCGGCGGCAGGCATGATTTTGCCCTGGTAGAAAACCTCGCGTTCACCCATCAGGCAGGCGCCGATGTAGGACATGGGCGTCAGGTCGCCGGAGGCGCCCACGGAACCCTCGGCGGGCACCACGGGTGTGATGCCGTGGTTCAGGAACTCCGCCAGTTTTTCAAGCAGCGCAACGGAGACGCCGGAGTAACCCCGCGCCAGGCAGATGATGCGGCAGAGCATGGCCGCCCGAGTTTCTTCGATGCCGATGGGTTCTCCGGTGCCGCAGCCGTGGAAGCGCAGAATGTTGACGCCGTTTTTGAGCGCCACCTCCATCGGCATGCGTTTGCCGCAGGATTTTCCGTAGCCGGTGGTCACGCCGTAGACCGGAACGCCCTTGCGCAGGGCGTTCATCAGGTGATTCTGCGTCTTGTGCATGTGCCGGATGAATTTGTGCGTCGCACTGATGCGCACGGGAACGCCATAGCGGGCCGCGGCGATGATATCATCGAAACAGACAGGACTGCCGTCAATCACAACGGCCGACTTGTTTTTCCTCATGGCCTGAATGTCCTTTCCTGGGGTACCGGTTTGCGGACGCGCGGCCTGTAGGTGCCGTCCGCTTTTTCCTTGTCCATGACTTTTTTGAGCAGTTTGAACATTTTGTAATTTTGAGGTTCTTCCTCGTAAAATTTATCCCAGCAGTAATAATACATTTCCTGCAATTTTTCCGGTGTCATCAATTTCGGCCGGAAAACGACCTTTCCGCAGGTATAGTCATTCCAGTCGTAGGAAAAGATTCTCCCGGCACTGTGCAGATCATCAAACGTTTTGGTGTGTGGAAACGGCGTCAAAATCGTGAATTCCGCCATATCCAGTTCAATCTCCAGCAAAAAATCGACCAGTTTCTTGATGTAATTTTCGTCGTGATAGTCCAGACCCAGGAGAATGCTGCCTTCCACGGCGATACCGAAATCGTGATACCGTTTGACGCGGTTGCGGATGTAATCGGACGTGTCGAAAATGGTCTGGTAAACAAACCAGGCGCCGGCCCGCGCCGCCAAATCGAGGACCTCGTCGTCCTTTTCGATGGGATGGCAGCACCAGTTTTTCTTCAGCGGAATCATTTCTTTGAAAAGCTGTAGTTCCCATTGCTTGTCCTGCGCCAGCGAATTGTCCACCAAAAAGAGCCGGGTGTTGTCGATGCCGGCCATTTCCTCGATGACCTTGTCGAAGGGCCGGGGACGGAAATTTTTCCCGCCCAAAAATCTCACGGCGCAGGGATAACAATTGAAGCGGCAGCCGCGGGAGGCGTGCACCAGGTCGACCATCTGAATGCCTCGGTAATTGTAGGCGTCGCGGTTCAGAATGGACCGCCGCGCCGAACCGACGCTGTCAATCGGCGGGAAATTCTGCATGTAGTCGTAAACTTTCCGGAGCCTGCCGTTTTTGAAATCCTCGAAGACCTGTTCCATCCGGCCTTCGGTTTCGCCGAGAAAAACACTGTCAGCGTGCTTTTGCATCTCTTCGGCGTGAAGCATGGTGGCAATGCCGCCGCAGATGACTTGTACGCCTTTTTCCCGAAAGATGTCGGCGATTTCCCAGGCACGTTTGACCTGCGCGGTCAGCATGACGGAAATACCGACAAAATCCACAGGCTCGTTAAAATCGATGTCCTCAATGTTTTCATCGGTAAACTGCACCTGCACGTCGCCGGGCAACGTGGCAGCAAAAACAACCGGCCCGTGCGGCGGCAGGATAAAGGGTGTCTGACGGTCGAGCTTTTCCCATTTCGGGTAAATCAGTTTGAATTTCATAGATATAGTCTTTCAACGATTTGCTGGTTTACAGAACAGGCGTTGTTTACACCATTTTCCGCCTGTCGCCAATAAAAAATTTTTGCTGGCTTTTCATTTGAAACGAGCGGAGAACAGGGACGTTTCGCATCCGAAATCCGCTGGAAACTGAATTTCCGCGCAAGCTCGGATGGCTTTTTAAATCACAAAGAATTTTTGGAAGGCGGCCGGGACGCTTCGGAGAAGCCTTTCACCTCCGCGCGCTCAAACGGCAAATAACCTATCTGCCGAAAATCAGGTAGCAGTAGGTTCCGCCGAAGGAAATTCCGGCCAGCGCGGCATGGGTCATCGCGACGTCTATCTCTTTGCGCTCCTGGACAAAAGAAAGTCCCGAAAGGGGAGTGGCCAGTCCCGCTGACGGCGGCAGGCTGTTTTTTTCCATGGCCAGCGCCAGCGCGCAGGCTCTGATGCCTCCGGATGAAAAACTTTCCCCTGTGGCGCCTTTGACGGCCGTGATCCAGGGCGCCGGGCTTGTGCCGGCAAATAAATCTTCATAGGCCCGGGCTTCGGTTGCATCCAAAATTTTGTCGCCGTTGGCAACGGCAAAGATTGCCTGAATGTCGCCGGCGGACAAGGAGGCGTTGTCCAGCGCTCGCTGCAGCGTTTTTTTGATGCCTGACGGCTCGGCCGGCCAGGCGGTCGGCGGGGTGGGCGACGAACCCATGCCCGCACCTTTGACTTCGCAATAGGGAGCGCGTCCTCTGGCCAGGGCCGATTGGAGGCTCTCCAGCAGCACAAGACCGCTGCCTTCTCCGGCGATGGTGCCGTTGCGCCTCTCATCGAAGGGCCGGCACGACTCTTCTTCACCGTTTTGAGGCGACAGCGCCCGGAATTTGGTCAGCGACTCATAGTAGAATTTCGACAGGATATCCGCGCCGCCTGCCAGCAGATAATCGGCCGTGCCGCGCCGTATTTCCGCCGCCGCGTAGGCGATGGCCGTTTCCGCGGAAACGGCAAAATGCGTCACGGTGGTGTTGACGCCGCGGAATCCCAGTTCAATGGAGGCGTGTCCGGCCGGAGCGTTCATGACGATGTTGGGCACCAGGATGGGATTGACCGAAGCGGGGCCCTGAGTCAACAAGGTCCCCGAAAACTGGGCGGTCACATCGGTCGCGCCGAATGCCGTTCCCAGGACAATGCCGACGCGGTCGCGGTTGTCCGGCGTGATTTCCAGCCCTGCGTCCTGCAGCGCGAGCCGTGCGGCGGCGGCCGTGAAAAGAGATGTTTTGTCCATGCGGCGCAGATTCTTGACGGAGACAAAGTCGCGGGGATGGAAATCGGTCACTTCCGCGCCCAGATGAGAGGAAAAGGACGTCGTGTCAAAAGACCGGACGGGTGCGATGCCGGTTTTGCCGGAAAAAAGATTCGCCGCGAATTCCTCCTTGCCCACTCCCAGCGGCGTGACCATGCCGATGCCGGTCACCACGACGCGTCTGGCGGGGTCTCTGTGGCGATTTTCATGCATTGGCCGCACCCCTTTCGGAATATTTGCCGAAGATGACCGTCGTGTTGTTGCCGCCGAAGGCGAACGAATTGGAAAGAACGGCACGCAAAGTCGCCCGTCTCGCGCCGGTGGTGACGTAATCCAGATCGCAGGCGGGGTCGGGTTCCTGATAGTTGATGGTCGGCGGGACCAAGCCGTCGCGCAGGGCCAGCACCGAAACGATGCCTTCCAGCGCTCCCGCGGCGCCGAGCGTGTGCGCGTGCATGGACTTGGTGGAACTCACCGGAATGGTGTAGGCGCGCCGCCCGAACACTGCCTTGATGGCTTTCGTTTCCATCGGGTCGTTGACCGGCGTGGCCGTGCCGTGCGCGTTGATGTAATCAATGTCGTCGGGAGAAAGACCGCTGTCCTTCAGTGCCGCCTGCATGGAACGGACAGCACCGGACGCCTGTTCATCGGGGGCGGTCATGTGATACGAATCACAGGTGATGCCGTAGCCGAGAATCTCTCCGTGGATTTTCGCGCCGCGGGCAAGGGCATGTTGAAGTTCCTCCAACACCATTACGGCGGCCGCTTCGCCGAGCGAAAGACCGTCCCGGTTTTTGTCGAACGGACGACAGAAATCGGCCGCGACGGACTTCAGGGCGTTGAAGGCGGCGAAGGTGGTCCGGCACATGGGTTCCACGCCACCGGCAAGAACCAGGGATGTGTGACCGTTCAAAATCAGATCCCGGGCGTAGCCCAGCGCCGTACCGCCGCCGGAGCAGGCGGTCATGAACGTCGCTTTGGGACCCCCGAAATGAAAAGCCGAGGCAATGCGATCGGCGGAAGAAGCGCAAAAGAGAGAGGAAAGCGTTGAAAATTTGACTCCCCTGCCCGTTGTCAGCAGTCTGCCGTAAAAATCCTCCGCTTCCAAAAGGCCGCCGGCACCTCCGCCGATCACCACGCCGATTTCATCTTTTGCTTCCTCGGGCGGCGGGTAAAGTCCGGCGTCGCGCAAAGCCTCCAGAGCCGCGGCGAACGAAAGCATGTCCGCCCGCGACATTCTTTTGACGGAGAATTCGCGCGGGATGTAACCACGGGCGCTGACATGCTTTATCTGTCCGCCGGTGTGCGAACGGAATCCGGTGGTGTCGAAAAGATCAATCCTGCTGATGCCGCACCGCCCTTCCCGCAATGCCCGAGCAAAGTCCGGAACATTGTCGGCCATTGCGTTGATCGTTCCCAGTCCGGTGATAACAATCCGTTTTTTCACTTCCCTCCCTTAATTCGTGTAATGCGCCGATGAAGGTTTTCCATCAGGTTGCAGAAATTTAAATGGGCGTCGGGGAAAAGTCAAACAAATATTCCATCCGAAAAATACTTCGCCCGCCGGGCCATTTTTATTGACAGGACGCGGTGGGCTTTCTATAATTTCCCTATATCGAATCAATTTCCGCATGAGTGCTTGTTTGCAATCATCAACCAAACAGGAGGGGGTCATGGCGATTCAGGAAAGCAAGCTGGAGGTGGGGGGCGGCGTTGAGCTTTTTGTAGCGAAGCATGTCGTTGATCATCCCCGATGCGTTGTTGTCATTGTTCACGGCCTTTGCGAGCATTCCGGGCGTTATCTTGCTGTTGCGGCAGGATTCAACGCGTTCGGCTATGCGGTGTACCGCTTCGACAATCGCGGACACGGACGCTCCGTCGGGGAAAGAGGTCACGTCAACGATTTCAACGAGTTTATTGACGATGCCGAAAAAGTCGTTGCTTGGGTGAAAAAGGAAAACCCCGGCTTGCCGGTTTTTATGCTGGGGCACAGCATGGGCGGCTTCATCGCGGCTGCCCACGCCGTGAAATATCCCGGCCGTTTGTCCGGCCAGGTTTTGTCGGGGGCCGCCTCCGGCATCCAGCCCATGCTGGCGGGATTGGAAGGCGTTGATTTCAGCGCCAAGGCCCGGGAACCCATTGCGAATGCCCTGGTGGAGATGGTGTCCCGGGATCCCCAGGTTGTTTCGGCCTATAGGGATGACCCGCTCAATCTCAAAGAATTTTCCACACAGCTGATGAGCGAGGTGCTGATCCGCGGCGCGCGCTGGCTGATGAACCATTATGCCGCCTACACCTGTCCTTGCCTGATTCTTCACGGCGGGGCGGATCAAATTGTCACGCCGGAGACGTCCAGAACTTTTTACGAAAACATTGCGTCGGCGGACAAGGAATTGAAAATTTACGACGGTCTTTACCACGAAATCCTCAATGAGCCGGAAAAAGATACCGTGATGGAAGACATTCGCCGGTGGCTGGAAAAACGGATCTGAAGCTGGTTCCCCGCCTTTTTTGTTTGCCCGCGGTAACCGTGTGACGGGTGAGCCTTCTGTCGGACCGGCAAACATTGAAACCGGCACCGTCGGGTAAATATTTTCTTGACAAAATATGAAAACAGTTTCATCATTCGCGAACCCAAAACCCATGCCAATAAAGGTGCCGTCATGATGAATCAGGTTCTGCGTGTACTCATGATTGACGATTCGGAGGATGACGTGTTGATCATTGTCCGCAAGCTCAAAAGCGAAGAGTGCGACCTGAGCTATGAGAGAGTGGACGACGCCCTTTCCATGAAAAAAGCCATTCAGGAAAAATCCTGGGATATCATCCTTTGTGATTATAACATGCCGCGTTTCAGCGTCCAGGCGGCCATTTCTGTTTTGCAACAGGAGAAGGTGGATGTGCCGCTGATCGTTGTAACCGGCACGTCCGGTGAAGACGTGATCGCGCAATGCATGCGCTGGGGCGCCAGGGACTTCATTGAGAAAAGTCATCTGGAGCGTCTTTATCCGGCCATGCTCAGGGAACGGGAAGTAATGGAAATCAGGAAAAAATGTGTCTGGCTGGAACATGAGCTGCAACAAACCATCGAAAACGTTCAAGGCACTTTTCATTCCATTTTGCAGATTATGGTGGCTGCCGTGGAGGCAAGAGATCCTTTTACCGTCGGGCATCAACTTCGCGCCGCCGACCTGGCCTTTGCCATTGCCTCCGAGATGGGATTGGCGCAGGAAAAGATGGAGACTTTGAAGCTGGCGGCGTCTCTTCATGATATTGGGAAAATGACAGCCCCCCTGGAAGTGTTGGCCAAGCCGTCGAAACTTACGGATATCGAATTTTCGCTGATTAAGGAACATGCCTCGAACGGCTTTAAAATTCTCAAGGCCGTTGATTCTCCGTGGCCGCTGGCCGAAATTATTCATCAGCATCATGAGCGCGTCAACGGGTCCGGATATCCCGAAAACCTGCGGGGGGAAGAAATTCTTTTGGAAGCGCGCATTCTGGCTGTTTCCGATGTTGTCGAATCCATGACGTCCAACCGTTCTTACCGCCCGGCACCCGGCATTGGAGCCGCTCTTGAAGAAATCAGGAACAACAAGGGAATCCTCTATGACGCCGTGGTTGTCGACGCATGTCTGCAATTGTTTGAAGTCCGAGGATATCGTTTTTCCTGACGAAAAGCTTCTGAAGAATCGGTTGGTTATCCAAAGCAACATTTCTGACGACGGATGTCATCTCCCAACAAGAAGACTTCGTCGGGTTCCGGCTAAATTTTTTACTAATCCCATTGAGATTCTTTGAGATTTATAGTACTTTCATCCCAAAGGAAGAATCGTTCTGTAACGGGGGGGGGACGAGGAAAATGAAAGAAGATGCGAAGAAGAAAACAATTAAAGATAAGGGACAGAAAAATGCAGAACGAAACATTCCTGAAGAGAAAAGAAAAAACGAAAGGCTCAAAGAGCAGCATGATGTAACGATTACCATTGTTTCCGACAATGAAAAATTGTCCAAAATGAAAAAATTCTACCATTTGAGCAAGGATCTTTCCGGCTCTGGCGTGAAGCTTTCCGGGGATATGTTTTTGCCTGTGGACACGACGGTGAAAATGGAATTGAAACTGGAAAATCTTCATCAAAAGATCATTGCGTTGGGCAGGGTAAAGTGGATTAAAACGATCGTGGAAGATGTATCTTATGAGGCCGGGGTGGAATTTGTTGACACATCCGAGGAAACCATTCGAAAAATAGAAGACTACATTTCATGGAAACAGCAGTACAAAAGCCTCAACCCCATCGGTATGCCCTTTTGGGTTTTCGCGAAATTCAATAAAACCAAATAAGTTCGAAAAGTCCTGGGTCGGAAATTTCGGACAAACCCATGCCCGCCCGCAGGGAAAGAGCTTTTGATTTTTTATTTAGTTTGTTGAACGTTTCTTTAAAAAATTTTGCGGTCAGAAAAGAAAAAATCTTTTTTTGGCCACGCCTTGTCTTGGAAAACTCATTTCATTCCGGGCAGTTGAAGAATAGTTAATCTTTGCCGTGAATCTGGCACGATAATTTCATTTACATAAAGTCAAATAAAACAATACCCCGAAAGGAGGTAACAGATCATGAAAAAAACAATAGGAACAATGACAGTGGCGGCGGCGGTGGTTCTCTTCACGGCGACTTTCGGATTCGCTGAATACGCGGCTGCGGGTGCGGCGAATTTTCCGTATTTTCAGTTGGGCGGGCTGATTCTCGGCGGATTGATTCTGATGGCTCTGAAAAGAAAATATGAAAAAATGTATGTAACGGAAATGGTTGGCGCTTTTGCCCTTTACACCATGCTCATGGCCCTGTTCACCAATCCGGTCATTGAAGCGGTCAGAAACATCGTGGCGTAAAATAAGGATTTAAGGTTCGAAAAAAATACAAATAACCGCTGTCCGTAAAATCATGATCTGTTATGTGGCGGTTGCCCCCTTGAGGTGAAGGCCTCAAGGGGGCTTTTATTTGGTTGACATGAATCATCGTCGATTTTATACTTTTTTGCGTGATCAAGATTCCTGAAACCAGCACCCGTTAAGCAGGTCATTTTCGTTACTGAATCCATTATTCATCAAGGAGGGCTTTATGATGTTGGATGAATTAATCAAGGACGTTCAGAAGTCTTTGTTTGTTTCGCCACGTTCGGCTTCCCAGTATATTCTCAAAAAAGAATCCCTCATGGAATATGTCAACACTACCGTTCTGTCGCATCCGCAGATCGTTCATCTGATTGGTGGAAATACTTTTTCTATGGTGCGCGATAATCACAGCAATCATTGGGGTTTTATGGCGAATGTATTTCAATTTAACAGCTATGAGATGCTGGTGAGGATGGTCCCCTGGGTTTATCGCACCTATCGCGCGCACGGTTTTTCTTTTGATTATTTTCCCCTGGAGCTCGAAACATGGAAGCAAGCCGTCGGCAAATTTCTCGATGCTTCCTCTGCCGATGAAATCATTACCGTTTATGACTGGATGTTGAGGAATCATGGAAAGATGATTTCGCTTTCTGAAGCGCCGTCTGATGCCACGGACCGCTATCCCCGCTTGGCAAAAGATCGGAAAGTTTTTCTCTCACATTTGCTGGCCGCCGATTTCAGGAAATGTCTTTCGATGGCGAACGAAATACTTCAGCAGGAAAACGGACAGGAATTGCTTTATCTGGGGCTGATACAACCTGTAATGGCTGAAATCGGCCGTCTCTGGGAGCAAGACGAAATCAGTGTTGCCGAAGAACATCTGGCGACATCCGTCGTGGGAAGAATTCTTGCAGGCGTCTATAATCAATGGCCCATGCCGAAACAACCATCGAGGGGCAAAGCGGTCGTTACTTCCGCGCCGAATGAATTTCATGAGTTGGGCGGGAGAATGCTGTCGGATATCCTGGAGGCTGACGGATGGGATGTTCTTTTTCTTGGCGCCAACACGCCGGCGGTGGAACTGATGAAGATTCTACGGAAAACCAAACCGCGTTTCCTCGCGATATCGCTTACCATGCCGTTTAATGTCGATAAGGTGGCGGCGATTATTGCGACAGTGAAAGAATCAGCGGATTTGTCCCAAACAAAAATCATTGTCGGCGGACCGGCCTTTCATTGGGATGCCGACTTGTGGCGGCGCATCGACGCTGACGCTTGGGCGGAGGATCCGCACGCCGCTCTCAAACAGGTGAATCAATGGTAAAGCAAAACGATCCGGTCGATAATCTTCATCAGGTGTTTTTCAGTCATCCGGAAGTTTTTTATCACTATCTTCTGTCCATCGGCAGGATAGCCGTAATCCTGATCGATAAAGAGGGTAAAATTCTGGACTGTAACCGGTTTTTCATGGATAATCTTTTACTGGAAGAGAAACCCACCGGTCAATTACTCAATGGTTTCCTCGATGAAGGTCTTTTGATAAATCATGAAAATTCAGCTCCTGATTTTCAAAGCATCAGGCTTTCGTTTTCTTTGAATCAATGCCGGGAACAGACTCTTTCCGGCCACATCGTCAGGGTGGACGATTATTATGTCGTGCTTGGTTGCTCGTTGCATCTGACGGATCATGAGCTTGTTGCCGCGATATCAAAACTCAACGATGAGCTGACGGATATGACCAGGGAACTGAACAAGAAAAACAGAGAATTGGAACTCGCGAACGAAACGATTACGAAATTAATGAATACCGATCCGTTAACCGGTCTGACCAACCGAAGACAATTTCAGGAACTTCTTGAAAGGGAAATGTCCGCCTCAAGACGTCACGGTTTGCCGTTGTCCGCGATTATGGCGGACATCGATCATTTTAAGTCCGTCAATGATACTTATGGGCACGATATTGGTGACAAAGTGCTTGTTTCTATTGCGCGCGTTTTGAGGCAAATGTCCAGACAGGAAGACATCCTGGCGCGGTATGGCGGTGAAGAATTTTTGCTGATTCTTCCCAATACCACGATGGAGGCAGCCATGGAATGCGCCGAAAGAATGCGCAAAGCCGTGGAAAATCTCCAGTGGCCGGAAATCAATCAAGCCGTAACGGCGAGTTTCGGCGTGGCCCTTTTCTTACCGGAAGAGACAGATTCCAGTTTCCTCAAAAAAGCGGACGCTGCTCTCTACCGGGCAAAAATGTCTGGGCGGAACAAAGTTGCCTTGGAAACGTGATCATTGATTAATTTCGGGATAAATTGTAACAATAACAAAATTTTGTCATGAATTTTCTGGCACTTGATTTTGAAACCGCAAATTATTATCGGGACAGCGCCTGCGCGCTGGGGCTGGTTCGGGTGGAGCATAACGCCATCGTCGAGCAGGCCTCGTTTCTTATCCGCCCGCCTTATAGGGATTTTGTTTTCAGTTATCTTCATGGGTTTTCCTGGGAAGATGTCGCCGATCAGCCTGATTTCAGACAACAGTGGGAAAATATCAAGCCCTTCTTCAAAAATATCGATTTCGCGGTTGCGCATAATGCTAGCTTTGACCACAATGTCTTGAGGGCTTGTTGCGCCAGATACGGCATTGTTCCGCCGGAAGTTGATTTCAAATGCACCATGAGACTTTGCCGGCAGATTTTCGGCCTCTATCCCACAAACCTGCCCGCCGTGTGCCGGAATTTTAAAATTGACTTGCGCCATCATGATGCTCTGTCCGATACCCTCGCCTGCGCCAAAATAATGATCGAAATCATAAAAAAGACAGGATAATCAAAAATTTGAGGATTGTCTCAAAATAAAGTGAGTATTTCCTCAATTTCTTGTTGACATGTTCGGGTAAAACTGTTAGCAAAACTATACTTTCAGATTATTGCTCTGATATTAACGGGCAGGATGATTGCAAAAATTTTGTTTTGTAATGGGGGCGACAAGACAATAATCATCCTGCCCCGAATTTATATTATTGGATTCAAAGGAAAATTTTAAGAAAAATTGACCATGACCCTTAACAAACATACCAGAGTCGTTATTACCGGAGTCGGTTTGACCGCTCCCAACGGCAACAATTTGAAAGAATTCCGTGAAGCGCTTTTGGGACAGAAATCAGGCATTACCGAAATGGAAGTCCGCTATATGGGACGGCTCGCCGTCGGCAATTGCAACTTCAACGAAGAACTCTATCAGAAGAAAAAGATGCGCCGGAGGGGAACGAGAGCCGGCTCGATTTCGATTTACTGCGCCCACGAGGCGCTCAAAGATAGCGGATTATCTTTGGAATCCATTGATCGGGAAAGAACCGGCATTTATCTGGGAATTACCGAACACGGCAACGTGGAAACCGAAAATGAAATTTACGAACTTCACCAGAACAATCTGGATGTCAGCCTGTGGTCGCATCACCATAACCCCAGAACGGTGGCCAACACGCCAGCCGGCGAGGTCAGCCTGAACCTGGGCATCACCGGACCCGCCTACACGATCGGCGCCGCCTGCGCCGCCGGCAATATCGGGATCATTCACGGCATGCAGATGCTGCAGCTGGGAGAGGTGGACCTGGTGCTGGCGGGAGGCGTCTCCGAATGCACGGGCACCTTCGGCATTTTCGCCGGCTTCAAAAGCCAGGGTGCCCTGGGCTCTCACGAAGATCCGACCAAGGCCTGCCGGCCGCTGGACATCAGCCGCAACGGCATTGTCGTTGCGGAAGGCGGCGCGATTTTTGTGCTGGAGAGACTCCAAGACGCGGAAAAACGGGGTGCGAAGATATACGGCGAAATTGCCGGTTATTATGTCAACTCCGACGCGGTGGATTTCGTTCTGCCGGATACGCAAAGACAAATTCAGTGCATGACCGCAGCCTTGAAAAAGGCGCAGATCTCGCCTCGAGATGTTGATATCGTCAATCTTCACGCCACCGGCACCGTGTCCGGAGATGAAAACGAATGCGAGGCCGTCCGGACGGTTTTTGCCGAATCCGACAGGACATACATCAACTGCACCAAAGGTTTTATCGGCCACGCGATGGGTGCGGCCGGAGCGCTGGAACTGGCCGGCAATCTGCCCAGTTTCACCGATAACAAAATCCATTCCTGCAAGCATATCGAAAATATCGATCCGAAATGCGCCCTGAAGAACTTGGTCAATGGGGATCCCGTCGAGAAAGAAGTCAACGTCATTTTAAACAATTCTTTCGGCATGCTCGGCATCAATTCCGTTTTAATCGTCAAAAAATATATTCAGTAAGAAGAAACAGAAGGAGGAAGCAAGTGGATTATAACGCCGTAAGACAGAAAATTATCGATATCATCGCGGAAATCGCCGTCGATGAGGATTTGTCCAACATTGATGATGAAGTGAGGCTCCGCGATCAGCTGGATCTGGATTCCATGGATTTTCTGGATATCGTGATGGAACTGAAGAAAAGATACAAAATCGAAGTGCCGCAGGAAGATTATCCGAAGCTGGCCACCATGAAAAGCTGCATTGAATATTTGGGACCCAAGTTTTCCTGAAATTTTATATGGCACATTATGACACCATCATCATCGGCGCGGGCATGTCGGGGCTCGCGGCCGGAATCCGGCTGGCGATGTTTGACCAGAAGGTTTGTATTCTGGAGAAGCACAAGGTGCCCGGCGGCTTGAACTCCTATTACGAGCGCTTCGGAAGAAGACTCGATGTCGGACTTCACGCCATGACCAACTTCTGCCGCAAAGGCGAGAAGGGCCGGCCGTTGACGAAACTGCTCAAACAGTTGAGAATTCCCTACGAACAGCTTGAGCTGTATCCGCAGCATTTTTCACGCATTGTTTTTCCCCGGCGGCAGTTGTCCTTTTCCAATGATCAGCAGCTGCTGATCAGTGAAATCGCTCGGTGTTTTCCCCGTCAGAAGGAAAATTTTTCCCGCCTTCTTGAGGTTGTCCTGCGTTTTGACGACGTCAATCTGCAGAACCGTTACCAGAGCGCCAAGGAGAAGGTCCGCGAGTTCATCACCGACGAGAACCTGCTGGAAATGATTTTTTGCCCTCTGCTGATTTACGGCAGCGCCTGGGAAAACGACATGGATTTCTCGCAGTTCGTGATCATGTTCAAAAGCATTTTTCTGGAGGGCTTCAGCCGGCCGAAGAACGGCGTGCGCTCCATCATTCACCTGCTCATCGAAAAATATCTGCAGCTCGGCGGGGAACTACGCCTGGGAGCCGGCATCCGGAAAATAGATGTGGAAAACGGCGTCGTCCGGCAGGTGATTCTTGAGAACGGCGAAATCCTTCAGGCAGGCAGGGTCATGTCTTCCATCGGTCTGCCGGAAACGATGAACATGGTTTCGGAACCGCAGGAATGTCCGGCGGCCGGGGCGATGAGTTTTACGGAAACGATTTTATTCTTCGACAAAAAGCCGGCCGAACAGGGCATTCTGGAGACGATCATTTTCTATAACAACCGGGAACAATATCTCTACCGTAAGCCGGATGAGCTTTGCGACTATGACAGCGCCGTGGTTTGTTTTCCGAACAATTTCGCGCATGATGATTATGACGAAGGCGTCATTCGAGTGACCTTTATTGCCAATTTTGAGAAATGGAATGAACTGGACAGGCCGGTCTATCTTTTGAAGAAAAAAGAGGTGCGCGATCAATCCCTGGCCTTAATTAAGCAGTTGTTTCCTCGATTTGACGCCAAACTGAATTACTGGGACGTCTTTACGCCGCGGACGATCATGCGCTATACCGGTCACCTCCGCGGAGCCGTTTACGGCACGACGCAAAAAGTCCGGGACGGACGCACCGCGATCAAGAATCTTTTTATCTGCGGGACGGATCAGGGATTTCTGGGGATTGTCGGCGCCATGCTCAGCGGCATCTCGATGGCCAATCTTCATTGCCTGATGAACGGAGACAAGGCATGAAGTTCAACCACGCGGTGATTTCCTCGCTGGCCTATCATCTGCCCGAACAGATCATCCCCTCCGACGAGATCGAGAACAGACTGGCTCCCCTCTATGAGCGGCTCAAACTTCCGCGCGGCCGCATCGAATTGATGACGGGAATCCGCGAAAGGCGCATCTGGCCCCCCGGCACGATGCCCAGCGACCTGTCCGCGCAGGCGGCCAGAAATCTCTTTGCGAAAAATATCATCCAGCCCGAGCAGATTGATTTGCTCATCCACGCGTCCGTCTGCCGTGACTTCCTGGAACCTTCGACGTCCTCCATCGTGCACCACCATCTGGGATTGCCGCCGCGGACGATGTTTTTCGATTTGTCCAACGCCTGTCTGGGCGTGATGAGTTCGATGGTCATCGCCGCCAACATGATTGAAAACGGACAGATCCGGCACGCGTTGATCGTTTCAGGAGAGAATGGAGGCCCTTTGCTGTTCGAAACCCTTGATCTGCTGCTGAAAGATCTTTCCGTTACCCGGAAAAGCATTAAAAAGTACATTGCCAATCTGACGATCGGCTCGGCCGCCGTCGCTCTGACCGTGTCTCACCGGGATGAGGTGGAAGGCGGCCACTCGCTGCTGGGCGGCGTTGCGCTTGCCGATTCTTCGGCCAACGTGCTGTGCCGCGGCAACGGCAACACCACTTCGTTGATGATGGAGACCGACTCCGAAGAACTGATGCTGGCGGGAGTCGCGCTGGCGGAAAAAACCTGGGAAGCCACCAAAATGGAACTGGGATGGACCAACGAGGATGTGGATTGCTTTGTGGGGCATCAGGTGGGCGTGGCGCATGAAAACCTGCTCAAGCAGACCCTGAAGCTGGAAAACCGCCCCACCTTCGCGACGTATCCGTTTTTGGGAAACACCGGCGCTTCGGCGCTGCCCGTCACGCTGTGCCTCTATGACGAGCAGAAAAAGATTCCCGTCGGCAGCCGCGTCGCTCTGCTGGGAATCGGATCGGGACTCAATTCCATCATGCTGGGGGTGAAATGGTAAGACCCCAGTGGCTCGACCGGCTTTATCCTTTTCCATCCCGTTTTTTCGAAGTGGACGGGAAGCTGTCCATGCACTATCTCGATGAAGGAAGCGGCGAGCCGATTCTGATGCTGCACGGCAATCCCACCTGGTCCTTTTATTACCGGAATCTGGCAGCCGCGTTTTCCAAAACCCACCGGGTCGTGGTTCCCGACCATATCGGATGCGGACTTTCGGACAAGCCGCAGGATTACGACTACACGCTGGAGCGTCACATCCAGAATCTGGAAAAACTCGTCGGGCATCTGCAGCTCAAGTCTTTTGTCCTGATCGTCCACGACTGGGGCGGGCCCATCGGCTTCGGGCTGATCGCGCGGCATCCGGAACTGGTCAAAAAAATCGTCATTCTCAATACCGCCGCCTATCCGTCCGAGGTGATCGCCTTGAGAATCAATATGTGCCGGATCCCCGTCTTGGCCGAGCAGATCATCCGGCGCTTCAACGCCTTCGCGTGGGTCGCCACCTACATGGCGGTGGCAAAAAAAATGCCGCCGGACATCAGACGGGGCTATCTTTTCCCCTATGACAGTTATGAAAACCGGATTGCGACTGCCCGGTTTGTATCCGATATTCCCATGAAGCCGAACCACCGCAGTTACCAAACGCTGAAGGAGATCGGGGAATCCCTCTCGCGGCATTGCTGTCCGATTCTGATTCTCTGGGGGGAAAAGGATTTCTGCTTTCACGATTATTTCCTCAAACGCTGGCAGGAAATTTACCCTCAGGCAACAGTCAAAACTTTTCCCGGCGCCGGCCATTACGTCCTGGAAGACGCCGCCGATGAAGTACTGAATGAACTCAAGCGTTTTATTTAAAACCCGCCGGGAAGGTCACGCATCGCGTTTTTTATGAACATTGCCGATCTTTTTGCAGACATAGCGGCCTCGCACCGCGACAAGACGGCGGTGAAATATCCGCGCCGGAAGAAAGGCCGGTATGTCTATGACGCCATCACGTTCGGGGAGCTCAATCGGCTGGCCGACCGATATGCCGGCGGTCTTCACCGCCTCGGTTTTCGGCGCGGCGGCAAAACCCTTTTGTTTGTCCGGCCGTCGTTGCGATTTCCCGCTCTGGTGTTTGCCCTTTTCAGACTGGGTGTCGTTCCGGTCCTGATTGATCCGGGCATGGGCAGAAAAAATCTTCTTGCCGCGATAGAGGAAGTGTCGCCCGAGGGCTTGATCGCTGAACCGGAAGTTCATTTTTTGAGCCTGCTTTTCGGCAGGGCCTTCAAATCCGTGAAGTTGAGAGTGACGACGAAACGGCTCCCGTTCGGGAATTGCGCCGCTTTGGCCGAACTGGAAAAATCCGAACCCCCTTTCGAGACCGCCCAGCTTCAGCCGGATGACATGGCGGCCATTCTGTTTACTTCCGGCGGAACGGGTCGGCCCAAGGGCGTCGTCTACACCCACCGGATTTATTACGAGCAGACCAGGCTTCTGCGGGAGCTGTTTGCGCTCAACGACCGGGAAATTGATTTGCCCGGTTTTCCGCTTTTTTCTCTTTTCACGCTTTGCATGGGGATGACAAGCTGCATTCCCGACATGAATCCTTCCAGGCCCGCGCAGGCGGATCCCCAAAGGCTGGTTCAGAACATCACCGACAACCAGGCCACGTTTCTGGCCGGTTCTCCCGCCATCTGGCAGGGAGTCGCCGACTACTGTCTGAAAAACGGCGTCACGCTTCCGTCCGTCAAATACCTGGTGATGTTCGGGGCGCCGGTGCGTGTTGAACTCCATGAGCAATTCAGGCGCATCCTGCCCAACGGAACAACCTACACGCCTTACGGTGCAACCGAGTGCCTTCCCATCTCCAATATCTCAGGGGAAGAGATTCTTGCGCAAACGGCGGCACTGACGCGTCAGGGCAGGGGAACATGCGTGGGCCGGCCGGTGGCGGGCTTGGACGTGGCGATTCTGGAAATCCGCGACGACGCGGTCGCCGAAATTCGGGACGCGAAATTATTGAAGCCTTATGAAATCGGCGAGATTATTGTCAGGGGCAATGTGGTGACGCCCCGCTATTACCAGTCGCCGGAAGAAACGGCGCTGGCCAAGATTGCCGACGGCCCCTCCCTGTGGCACAGAATGGGCGATCTGGGATACCTGGATGATCGGGGAAGGCTCTGGTTTTGCGGTAGGAAAGCGCATCGCGCCGAAACGCCGGCGGGGCTTTTGTGTCCGGTGCCGTGCGAAGCGGTGTTCAACGCGCATGAGGCCGTTGCCCGGTCGGCGCTGGTCGCGTGGGGGAAGCGGGGAAAGCAGTCCGTCGCGGTGGTCATCGAACGCAACGCGAAGGGCAGAAAAATGAACCGGCAGGTTCTGGCCGGGCAACTGCTGGAGATGGCCCGCGGCAATCCCCTGACGGCGCAGATCGGGTCCGTGCATTTCTGCGATCGTTTTCCCGTGGACGTTCGGCACAACATCAAAATCGACCGCCTGAAACTGGCGCAGGAGGTCATGAGGGGGAAGATATGAATGTTTTGGTCACCGGCGCCGGGGGATTTCTGGGAAGGAACCTTGCCCTGGCCTTGATTTCACGCGGGCACAGGGTCTGGAACTTCAGCCGCAGGCGGTATCCGTCCCTGGGAAAGGCGGGGATCGAGACGCTCTGCGGGGATCTCCAGACTGAAGCCGATGTTGTGTCGGCCTTCAAAGGCATGGAGGCGGTTTTTCATGCGGCCTCGCGGGTCGGCATCTGGGGTGATCCCAAAGAGTATTACCGGACAAACGTCATCGGCACGCAAAACGTCATCAAGGCCTGCCGCGTCCATAACATCCCCCGATTAATCTACACCAGCACGCCCAGCGTCGTTTTCGACGGCAGCGACATTTGCGGAGCCGACGAAACCCAACCGTATTCGCGGAAATTTTACAATGCTTATTCCGAGACCAAAGCCGCGGCCGAACAGATGGTTTTGCGGGCCAACGATAAGACACTTTGCACCGTCGCCCTCCGGCCGCATCAGATTATCGGGCCGGACGATCCGCATCTCGTGCCGAGACTGGTTGACGCGGCGAAAAAAGGGCGGCTGAAAATTGTCGGCTCCGGCAAAAATCTGGTGGATGTCACCTACATTCAAAACGCGGTGGACGCCCATCTTCTGGCTTTCGAAAAATTGTGCCCGGGGGCGTCGGTCGCTGGACAGGCGTACTTCATCGGCCAGGAACGGCCGGTGGTGCTTTGGGAGTTCATCAACGAAATTCTCAAACGCCATCACCTGCCGCCGATCACCCGGAAGGTGCCCGAAGGGGTTGTATTTAACATTGGACTATTTTTTGAATCCTGCTATAAATTTTTAAACATCAAGGGGGAGCCGCCGATGACCCGATTTGTGGCGCTGCAGTTTTCCCGCTGTCATTATTTTTCGCATGAAAAGGCGAAAAGAGATTTCGGTTACGAACCGCGAGTTTCGATTGAACAGGCCCTGGATTTGCTGGTGAGGTAGGCATGCTTCTCGATAAAAACGACAGGATTGAAAAAAAATACGATGTGATTGTGATCGGCGGCGGCCTGGGGGGGCTCACCGCCGCCAACAAGCTCGCCAAAAGCGGCTGGAAGGTCCTGCTGCTGGAATCCCACGACAAGCTGGGCGGCTTTGCGACCTGGTTTTACCGCAAGAATCATATTTTTGATGTTTCCCTGCACGGCTTTCCGGTCGGCATGGTGAAAACCTGCCGGAAATACTGGAGCCGGCAAATTGCCGACCGGATCGTTCAGCTCAAGCGGGTCCGCTTCATCAACCCGCTTTACACCATCGAAACGGACTTTACGGTGGAAGATTTCACCCGCAAACTCATCGAAGATTTCAAGGTGCCGCGCCAGCAGGTCGACAATTTTTTCAATCTCATCATGAATATGAACTATTACGACGACAACCGGATGACCAACGGCGAGTTGCTGGAGGGATTTTTCCCCGGCAGGAAGGATGTGCACCGGTTTCTGATCGAGCCCATTGTTTACGCCAACGGCTCGACGCTGGAGGATCCCGCCATCACTTACGGCATTGTCTTTTCGAATTTCATGAGCAAGGGCGTCTACACCTTTCAGGGCGGCACCGATCTCGTCATCGGCATGATGCAGGATGAGCTTTTGAAAAATGACGTGGACATCCGCCTGAAATCGAAAGTGGAAAAAATTGTTGTGGAGGGCAAGGTCTGCCGCGGTGTCATGGTTGGCGGCCAGACGATTTCGGCCAGGGCGGTGCTCTCCAACGGCAACCTCATCGGCACGATTTTTCACCTCGCGGGGGAAGACCAATTCAGTGCCGAATTTATTGAAAAGGTCAGAAAAGTCCGGCTCAACACCAGCTCCTGTCAGGTTTACATGGGCATTCGCAGGGGAGAGACCCTGGAGGATGTCGGCGATTTGATTTTCTATTCGGAGGCTCCGGAATTCGCCACGGATGAACTGCTCTCCATGAAAACGACCAGCCGGACCTTTTCGCTCTACTATCCGAAACTGCGGCCGCATCTGCCCGATGCCGGCTATACCATCGTCGTTTCCACCAACGCCCGGTATGAGGATTGGGCGAATTTGTCCCGGGAAGCGTACAAGGCACAAAAGCAGGCATTGATCGCGGAGACGCTGATCAGCCTGGACAAGATTATTCCGGGGGTGACGAAAAAGATTGACTACTTGGAGGCGGCGACACCGCTGACCATTCAGCGGTACACGCATCATGAAAAGGGATCCTCGTTCGGCACCAAGCATGAGGGGCTGGAGATTTCGATGAACCTCCACAAGGAAATTCAAGGCCTGTTTCACACCGGTTCCGTGGGCATCATCATGTCGGGCTGGCTGGGCGCCGCCAACTACGGCGTGATTCAATCCTATGAGGTGGAAAATTATCTGGAAACGTTGAATTGAGGTGCATCATGTTTGATTTCAGCAACCAGCGGGTGATTGTGACGGGCGGCACGCGGGGAATCGGCGCGGGAATTGCGGAGGCTTTTCTGGCCGCCGGCGCCACGGTCATTGCCGTGTATTCCTCCAATGATGCCGCCGCCGCCGAGTTTCAAAAGAAAAACGAAGCCTGCGCGGAACGGCTCGATGTGCGGAGGTGCGACGTTTCGTCTTCGCAGGCGGTTCGGGAACTGTTTCGCTCTCTGGATGAAGAATATCCCTCGCTGGAAGTGCTGGTAAACAATTCGGGCATCCGTCAGGATGCGGTGGCCGCCCTGATGACGGATGAACAGTGGAAAAAAGTCCTGGAAGTCAATCTCACCGGAACCTTCTACATGTCGCGAGAAATCATCCCGCGCCTGATGGGCAACCGTTTCGGCCGGATCATCAACATCAGCTCGCTGGGCGCGGATCTGGGCTTTCCGGGACAGGCCAACTACGCGGCCTCCAAGGCCGGTCAGATGGCCATGACCCGGTCGCTTGCCAAAGAGGTGGCCAAAAAGGGCATCACGGTGAACTGTGTTTCCCCCGGCTTCATTGACACCGAACTGATCGAGGATTTGCCGGAGGAACAGCGAAAAGAATATCTCAAGATGATTCCGCTGAGGCGCTTCGGCAAGGTCCGGGAAGTCGCCCATGCCGTGATGTTTCTGGCCAGCCGCGAGGCCTCTTATATTACCGGAACAAACCTGATTGTTGCGGGGGGGCTTTGATGAAAGAGATTCTCGACACGATTCCCCAGCGTCCGCCGTTTCTCTTTGTGGACAAAATTATTCGGCGGGAAGACAATACGATTACGGCGCAAAGGACGTTGAGGGAGGATGAATATTTTTTTCAGGGGCATTTTCCCGGCTATCCGATCATGCCCGGTGTTTTGCTGTGCGAGGCCTGTTTTCAAACCGGGGCGATTCTCATGGGCGCCGACAATCAAAAGGGGCTGGGCGTCGTCACTAGAATCAAGGAGGCCAAGTTCAAACACTTTGCCTTCCCCGGTGACACGCTGACCATTACGGTTACGCTCGATGAAAAACTGGCCAATGGTTATTACATGCATGGAAGCATTCATGTCGGAGACAAGCTCATCTTGAAAATTGTCTTTCAGGCCGCATTGATTCAGCAGGAAAAGTGAGGACCGAGAATGGACTTTCTCAACATCAACGGGAAAAATTTTTTGGTAACGGGCGTCGCCAACAAGAAAAGCGTGGCGTTTTTCGTGGCCAGAGGCCTTTTCGAAAGCGGCTCGCAGGTTTTTTTCTCCGTGCAGTCCGCCGAACATCGGGAACGGGTGCAGGCGCTTTTCCCGGGCAGGACTGTTCTGATCTGCGATGTGGAAAAAGCGGAAAGCATCCGCGAACTCGGAGACTATTTCGAGAAGAACAACATCCGCCTGGCCGGCTTCGTCCACTCCATCGCCTTTGCCAACTACAGCGAAGGCCTCAAGCCGTTTCATGAAACCCGGGTGGAGGATTTTCTTCAGGCGGTCAACGTCTCGTGTTTTTCGCTGGTCGCGCTGGCCAACGCGCTGAAGAATTCCCTTGAGGAAGACGCCTCCATCGTCACCCTTTCCATCAGCAACACCCGGGCGACCGCCTACGGTTACATGGGCCCCATCAAGGCCGCGCTGGATGCGACGGTGGCCTTTCTGGCAAAATCCCTCTCGGAATTTTCGAAAATCAGGGTCAACGCAGTTTGCTCGGGACCCCTGAAAACCTCCGCCTCCGCGGGCATTCCGGGCTACGTCAACAATTACCTGTTCGCCGAACAGCTGACACTGCGCAAAGCCGCGCTCAAGACGGAAGAAGTCGCAAATGCGGTGCTGTTTCTGCTTTCTCCCGCGTCCAGCGGCATCAACGCCGCGGGCATCGTCGTGGATGCGGGCATGTCCTGCAATTACTTCGATCAGGACATCGTCAACCGGGCCATGCGTTGACAGAAAGGAGCCCAACCCCATGCACATTCCCATCGTCTCCATTGTCGGAAAATCCGATGCCGGCAAAACGACACTTATCGAAAAATTGATTGCCGAACTGACGCGGCGGGGCTACCGTGTCGCCACCGTCAAGCACGCCAGGCACGGCTTTGACATCGACAGGGAAGGCAAGGACAGCTGGCGTCACAAAAAAGCGGGTGCCAGAATCACGGTGGTGGCCTCCCCCGCGCAGGTGGCCGTCCTTGAAGACGCTGACCGGGACTACGCCCTGGAAGATATTCGGGAGAGGTACGTCCGGGACGCGGATATCATTCTCGCCGAGGGTTACAAGGGGAATCCCTTTCCGAAAATCGAGGTTTACCGGGAAGAACTCAAACGCGAATTGCTCTGCGGTGAAAACGACAACCTGCTGGCCGTCGCTTCCGACACCCATCTGGCTCTCGGCGCGCCCTGTTTCGATATCAACGATGTGAGGCGCCTTGCCGATCTGATTGAGAATAAAATTCTCAAATCTTGATACGCCGCTTCGAAGCTGTCAGGCTCTCCGCTAGGCTTTCTTCTGTGAAGCCCTCTGTTCTTTGGCGCGGCGCTTCAAGCTTTTTTTCCGCCGTCTTCTTCTGCGGTCTAATTCCTTTCTGCGTTCGATTTTCTTGTGACTCACGATATTTTCTCCTTCAAATCCAATGAAAGCGTTGAACCGAACAATTTTCTCCGTTCTCCAAGCGCGATTTTTCGATGAAAGACGACCCCGGATGCTTATTCTTTAATCTTCAAATGCTTCTGCAGATATTTTTTGAAATCCTCGTAGTCGCTGCTCATGGGAGAGGCGCTTCCGGTTCTTTGTTCAAGATTTTTCATGCTCTCCGGCGGCTCGGGAGAGAGGCCCAGCAGGGCTTGAATCTCTTCGGGAAATTTCGCAGGATGTGCGGTTTCCAGACAGATAGCCAATCCGGTGGAAGGCGCGCCTTTCAGATATTCTTCGAGCCCCGCCCATCCGACGGCGCCGTGCTGTTCCAGAATCACGCCGTAGCGTTCGTAGACGCTTCGGATGGTTTCGCGGGTTTTTGCGTCGGTGATGCTCACGGAAAAGATATGTTTGCGCATTTCGTCGAGGTCGGGATATTTGTGCACCTGCCCGAGGCGGTCCACCGTGCCGCCGTACAAATCAAAAAAACGCGCGAGATTGCTCGGGTGCCCCACATTCATCGCGTTGGAGATGCACGCGCGAGAGGGCGAAACCTTATGATATTTTCCGGTCGCCAGATAGACCGGAAACTCGTCGTTTTCATTGGTGGGCATGACCAGCGTGGCTACGGGAAGGCCCATCCGCCGAGCGTATTCACAGCCTAGGGCGTTGCCGAAATTTCCCGAGGGAACGGAAAAGACCGCTTCCTCCGCGTTTTCCGCCAGTTGGGCGTAAGCGTAAATATAATAGACAATCTGCGGAAGAATTCGGCCGAAATTAATGGAGTTGGCGGACGTCAGATTGTAGGGATTCAGATCCCTATCGGAAAAAGCCTGCTTGACCAGATTCTGGCAGTCGTCGAATTTGCCGGCGACGCACAGCGCCCGTACGTTTCCGCCGATGGTGTCGAGCTGTTTTTTCTGCATGCCGCTGACTTCTTTTTCGGGATACAAAATGGTGACGTCGATGCCCGCCACGCCCTTGAAAGCCTCGCCGACGGCGCTGCCGGTGTCGCCGGACGTGGCGACCAAGACGTTGAGCCGCTCGCCCCGGGGGCGGCAGTGGCTCATCAGTCTCGCCATCATGCGCGCGGCAAAATCCTTGAAGGACGCCGTCGGTCCCCGATCCAGACGCATCAGGAAATGTTTTGGCCGGACTTCTTCCAGCGGCACCGGATAATTGTAGGCATCCGTCACGACCTGCCGCAGAACCTCCGGCGGAAACTCATCGGCCAGAAAAGCCGAGGCGACAAGCCATGCCGCCTCCGGGTACGGCCGGCCTTTGAGATCCAGAATGTCTTTCAGGGAAAGCGAAGGGATAACCTCCGGCATGAACAGACCTTCGTCCGGCGCCTGTCCGGCCAGCAGGGCTTCCTTAAAGGATACCTTGCCGGTAAAAGGCTTAATGCCGGCGGCCTCGCTTAAATGGCGGTTTGTGCTGTAGTAGCAAATGGGCATAACTGTCCGTCCTGATGATGTTAGCCCTCCTTTAGTCTCATTTGCGGGAAAAATCAATTCAAAAGAGCGCCAGGCGGGCGTTGCGCATTCAGAGAGGTCAAGATTTAATTGACAGCGCCCGAGGTTCTCCTTATACTGGCGACAACCTCCGCTTCGTGAGGAGGGGCTTTTGCGAAAAAAATCAGGGGCGACGATGGAAGAGAAAAAAATCATTCGCCTGACGGAAACCGTACAGAGTTCGGGTTGAGCCTGTAAGATAGGTCCGGGCGACCTGGCGGAGATTATGCGCGATTTGCCGCTGATTCGGGATCCGAATCTTCTAAGCGGATTCGAACACGCGGAGGATGCGGGGGTGTATAAAATTTCCGACGACCTCGCCCTGGTGCAGACCGTTGATTTCTTCACGCCCACCGTGGACGACCCGTTTGTTTTCGGTCAGATTGCCGCCGTCAACGCCATCAACGACATTTACGCGATGGGCGCCAGACCGCTGACGGCGATGAACATCGTCTGTTTCCCCATCAAGACCATGGATGTTGCCGTTCTGCGGGGCGTTTTGCGCGGCGGACTGGATAAAATGCGCGAAGCCGGCGTTTTGCTCGTCGGCGGCCACAGCGTGGAAGACAACGAAATCAAGTACGGCCTTGCCGTGACCGGGGTCGTTCATCCGGAAAAAGTTCTTTACAACCGCGGGGCGCGGGCCGGCGACAAACTGATCCTGACCAAGCCGCTCGGGACCGGCATTATCAGCACGGCCATTAAGGCTCAAGAGGCCTCGGCCGGGCAGATCGCGCGGGTCATCGCCTGCATGACCGCCCTCAATAAGCGAGCGTCGGAGATCCTGGCGGAAGAAGGCGATGTTCATTCCTGCACGGACATCACCGGCTTTGGTTTGCTGGGACACGCCTGCGAGATGATAGACGGCTGCAGCGTCGGCATCAACATCAAAGCCGCAGCGGTTCCCGTTTTGGACGGCGTGCGTGAACTGATGGAAACCGGCTGGATTCCCGGCGGCCTTTACCGGAACAAAAATTTCCGCATCCATCAGATAATCCGGGAAGCCACATGTCCGGATTGGCTTTTCGATCTCTTTTTCGATCCGCAGACGGCGGGAGGATTGTTTTTCAGCCTGCCCGCCGACAAGGCGCAAGCCGTCGCGGACAGAATGCGTCAGGCCGGCATTGCCGAGGCGGCGGTGATCGGAGACGTGGTGGATGAGCATCCAGGGAAAATCTCGGTTTACTGAAAAGTCATCAATTGAGATGACGCCTCCGGAATCGGAATGAAATTGGAATCGATTGCGATCAAGAAAGAGACGGAACAGAATTTCAGAAAACTGATGGACCTCGTCCAGCCGGGAGATTCCGTGCTTTTTTTGATTTACGGCAGTCCTGATCCGGATGCGGCGGCGTCCGCGATGGCGCTGCGTGAAATTCTTCTGAAGAAAAAGGGTTTTCTCCAGACCGCTTTTGCCGCGACCGAGCCGGTGAACCGGCAGCAGAACGCGGAGTTTCTTTCGGCATTGAATTTGACGATTTTTCCGCTGGACAAGGCGCCTGTCGGTCGTTACCGACACATCGCGCTGATGGACGCCCAGCCGTCGTTTTTCAGCGGAAAATCAAGCGCCATCCGGCCGCAGATTGTTTTCGATCATCACCCCCGCGAGGGAACCTGGCACGCCCCGATCGAGGATATCCGTCCCCAATACGGCGCTCTCTCGACGGTTCTGACGGAATATCTTCTGTGCGCCCGGATCAAGATTCCGCGCAAATTGCACACGGCGTTGCTCTACGGCATCAAGACGGATACGGACAACTTCGACCGCGCCGCTGGCATCGAGGACATCAGCGCCTACACGTTTCACACGAAATTCGCCAACATGCCCCTGATCCGGCGGATAGAGCTCAATCAGACGCCGGATCGTTTCCTGAAGTATTTTGATTATGCCTATCATCACATGAAGAGTGTCCGCGGGCGGCGGGTTTGTTTTCTCGGAAGCGTTGAAAACGCGGATGTCTGCGTGCAAATCGCCGATTTTTACCTGCGTCTCATCGGCACGTATTATGTGGTGGTGGCCGGAGTCGTCGGCGACCGGCTGATTATTGTTCTTCGGGGCGACGGGTACCGTCAGGATTGCGGCGCAATCGCCCAGCGGGCCTTCGGTTCTCTGGGCAGGGGGGGAGGACACCGAAGCGCCGCGCGTGTTGAAATTCCTCTGGACCTTTTGAAAGAACGTCTGAACGGCGATTTGTCACAGCAGAAGGTCGAAGCGTTTCTTTGCCGCAGCTTGACGGGGAAAAGGGAAACCAGGCCTCTTTTGCGGAAAAAATAGAAGAAAGGAAAATTCATGAGAGATTTAGGTTTCAAGAAAGAAATCGCCACCGGTTATTATCTGGATCCTTTTGACAATTACCGAGAAAAGAAAATCACCATTGAATGGCGCTACGACGAAATCACCGGCGTGGCCTGCCGCATCTTGCCCTACCGGTTCCGCCCCGCGCAAAAACCGGAGCTTGATGAGTATCTGGAAAAATCCCCCGAATCGCTCTGTCCCTTTTGTCCGGATCTTTTTGAGAAAACCACGCCGCGCTTCATGTCCAGTCTTTGCGAAGAGGGGAATTTCAAGCGGGGGGAAGCCCGGCTTTTCCCCAACGCCTTTCCCTATGATCCCAACAACAATGTGGCGATTTTTTCCTCGCGCCACCTTGTCGCCCTCAATGAATTGACGCCGGAGTTTATGCGCGACGGGTTTGCCGTCTGCCGCGATTACTTTCACCGCATCGCGGAACTGAATCTGGGGTATAAATTCTGTTCCATCAACTGGAATTACATGCCGCCGGCAGGCGGGGGGCTGATTCATCCCCACCTGCAGACGATTGTCGGGCACAAACCGACGAGTTTTATGCAGCGGCTTTTGACCAGCGCGCAGAATTACGCGGCGTCCTCCAACGGCGACAATTTGTGGAGCAATCTAGTTGCGCTGGAGAAAAAAGCCGATAAAAGATTCATCGCCGACACCGGCGCCGTCTGCTGGATGACCAGTTTCGCTCCCAAGAACATGGCCGGCGAAATTAATTTTATATTCCGGGACAAAACATCCTTCTTTGACTTGACGGAGTCCAATTTCAAGGAGTTTCTCGACGGACTCTCCAGAGTTTTCAGTTACCTGTACGTCAATAATTACATGAGTTTCAATCTGTCGCTTTACGCGGCGCTGACCCACAATAATTATTTCTGGGTGCAGGGGAAAATCGCCCCGCGTTTTGTGATTAATCCGCTGGGGACCAGCGATATCAATTATTTTGAAAAACTGCACAACGAAATCATCTGTCCGGTTGTTCCGGAGGAGCTGTGCCGGGAGTTGCAGGCGTATTTCAAGAATTTTTCATGAGCCGGTCATAAAACAGTGGCAACGCGGACAAGAAAAAAGCGCTCCGGAGATGAGCGCTTTTTTAAGTGTAGATTTTAGGAAACTTTATTCTTCCGTGCTGGAGGATGCGGTATTGGACTTGCAGGTTTCAGCGCAGCTTTCGCACTTTTCAGCTTTTCCCTTTTTGGGGGATGGCGACGGCGTTTTTCCTTTGTAATCTGTAGCATACCAACCTGTTCCCTTCAGACTGAAAGAAGACAGTGACATCAGTTTCTGCACCTTGCCTTTGCAGAATTTGCAAGTTTTGATCTCCGGGTCGGTTATTCCCTGAAAAGCTTCAAATTGTTTTCCGCATTTCTGGCATTTATATTCGTAGATAGGCATGAAAAAACCCTCCTTATAAAATATTTTTAAAATTGCTGCTGAAGCAATCCAGCACAATGTCCAAATCAGAACTTTTAACCGGCTGAAGCGCTGTTCTGGTCATGTTATGCACGATGATTTCCTCTTGTTCCTTTTCTTCGTTGCCGGCGAAAAAATCCGCCTCGCCGCTGTTGAAGCGCAAAATGTGAATCAGCTCATGAACCGCGATGTAGAGCATCAGCGGACTGAGCTTGATGAAAGGGTTTGCCCTTTCCACGGCGTTGAGGATGGCATTGTCCTGCAGGCAAACCCTGTAAAAATCGAATCCGCCCTCCTGCCCGGTAAACGGCTCGGAGGGTTTGCTGAAAGAATATTTGCAAAGATGGGCAAAAGTTCCGTCCTTAATTTCATGTTCCTTTAAATAAGCCAGCGTTTTTACTTCGTATTTATTTTTTTTGAACTGTTCATTGTTCATCCTGAACTGGCGCGAAACGAGCGCTTCGGCATCGCTGAATGCTTTTTTTGTTGCGGGCATCTGTTCCGCGTTAAAATAAAGGGGCATAGAAATACCGCCGATATTTTGTCCGGCGCTAATATATGGATGAAAAAGAGGGTTGTCAAGGGGTGTCTTTCTGCCCGGCGGCAGTGTCCAAAAAAAGGGCGTAAAATCACAAATACCAAAATTAAATTGACAATTTAGGTTTTCAAAGCGTATAGAAATCAAAAAAAATACAGGCAGATGCATCGGAAAGGGCAGCCATGAATCGGAAAAGAGCATCCGCGAAAGCGGCGAAAATGAAAATCGGTGTTTTGTACGGGGGGCGTTCAGGCGAGCATGATGTTTCACTCTGTTCGGCCGCGTCCGTTTTCTCGGCGCTGGACCGGAAAAAATATCAGGTCATCGCCATCGGCATCGACCGCGACGGCCGCTGGTATGTGCAGGAAAAACCACACATTGTCCCTGACAAGGACTTTGGCAGAAAACTTGCGCTGAAAAAAAACGGCCTGTGGCTGGTCAACCATTTCGAGCGCAAAAACAAACTCTATCTCTACGACATCAAAAATAAAAATAAAACCTTGGCGGTGGATGTTATTTTCCCCGTGATTCACGGGACGTTCTGCGAGGACGGCACGCTTCAGGGCCTGCTGGAGCTGTCGATGGTGCCCTACGTGGGCGCGGATGTCATCGGATCGGCGGTGGGAATGGACAAGGATGTCGCCAAGCGGCTTCTCAGGGAAGCGGGCATTCCTGTGGTTCCGTCCATAACCGTCGGCAAGACGCTCTGGCGTGAAAACAAAAAAGCCCTTGTCGGGGAAACTCTGGAAAAAATCGGCCTGCCGCTTTTTGTCAAACCCGCATGCGCCGGTTCATCCGTGGGCGTAAGGAAAGTCAGGAAAAAAGAAAATCTGGCGGAGGCGATAGCTTTCGCATTTCAGTACGACCAGAAAGTTTTGATTGAAAAAGCCATCGACTGCCGCGAGATTGAATGCGCCGTTTTGGGCAATGAGAAACCGGCCGCCTCCGTCTTGGGCGAAATCATTCCCCGTCATGAATTTTATTCCTATGAAGCCAAATACATCGACCCCGACGGCGCCGCTTTGAAAATTCCGGCGGACGTCCCTGAAATGCTTGCGGAAAAAATCAGAAAAACCGCCGTTGCCGGATACCGGGCGCTGGGCTGCACGTCCATGGCGAGGGTGGATTTCTTCCTCGATAAAAAAACCGGCAAATTCTACCTCAACGAAATCAACACGATTCCCGGCTTCACCAGCATCAGCATGTATCCCAAGCTCTGGGCTGCGACGGGCCTTTCCTACGGCAGACTGCTGGATAAGCTGATTGCCCTGGCGCTCAAGCGGCACAGAAAGAGGCTGGAGATCAAGACGACCATGTAAATGATGAAAGATCAGATCATCTCTTACAGGCAAATGTGTGATGCAGAGAAGGTTCAGACACTTCAACGGGGCATGAATTATCGTCTCAATGCCAGCCATTCCCTATTCCAAAGAATGCATTAGCATTAATCCAGACAATGTCCGAATATTATGCGCCAGGCATAATTTACAGAAATCAGACAAAATAGAATAAAGCCGTTTTTCAAGGAGTCTTGTTATGAAACGTCCGGCGTCTTTGGTAGTTGGGATTCTGCTTCTGCTGATGGCGGCGGCGCAGGCGGGCCGCTTTATTCTGGGCATCCGTGTCGTTGCGGCGGGGATTGAAATACCCGTCTGGATCAGCGCGGCAGCCGCCGTGGCGTTGGCGGCACTGGCGGTCTGGCTTTTAAAAGAGAGAAACCAATGATGAATTTTGCAGCAGTCTCGAGCTTGGTTATCCGTATTATTTTTTTTAGTTGTCCCAGATGAATATCACGCCGCTTGTCGGGAAGATCCATTCCCTGTCGGATATTTTGACGCCAATGGACTTGCCCCGCTTGATGGAAAGGGTCGGCTGAGGGTGCCGTCCCGCAAAGAAGCTCTCCGACCGGACATTTTTAATCTGCGCCTTCTCGTAATGGAAGTTGATTTCCAGCCCCCGGACGGGATAAATGAGATAAATGGGAAAAATTTTGTTGTTTTGGGCCTGCTTGGTTGAAATGTCGATTTCCAGTTTGATTTCCGAATTGATTTTCTGCTTGAGCGATTCCGAGCCGCACCAGAGTTCATAACCGCGCCGGGTGGTTTTCTTTTCGATCAGGGGAATCTTTTCCCCGTCAACGCGCACTTCCTCGACAACGAAATCTTCTTCGGGAACCAGATTCCGGCCGTCCGTCAAAAGCCACCGGTATTCGCAGCGCGGGTCTTCGAACAGAGCGGCCAGTTGCGCGTGGCTGGAGGCGCAGCCAATCATAAAAATATGGTCGCGAAGCGTCTTTCTGTATTCGATGTGCGTGCTGACGCGGAGCGATGCCTTCATTGCCGCGTCCTTTTTCGTGCGGGGCGCTTTTGCGATGCGGATATCATAGCGAAACCCCGAGCGCAACTCCAGCCGGCGGTCTTCCTTGCCGAACAGGGTTTCGAACATTTCGTAGTAAATGGCGTTGCCCAGTTCCTCGTCCCGCGCGCGCGCCTGAAGGCAGTGGCGGATGATGTTATCGATGCGGGAGAGGGATTTTTCCTCGTCCGGAACAAAGATTCTTCTGAGCCGCGGCTCGATGGCTTCCCGTTTTCCTTTTTGCAGAAAGACGCGCGGCGCGCGTTTGCCCAGCGCGCAGAGCACTTCGTAGCTGATGGTCCGGGCCCTGGCGGCGATTTCATCGGCGCTGATAACCTCCTTGCCCTGCCTGCCCAGCAAAACGACCTCGTCGCCCACCCGGCAATCGGGAATATGCGTCACGTCAATGGTGCACAGATCCATCGAAACCCGTCCCACAATCGGCGCCCTTTTCCCGCGGATAAGGGCTTCCCCTTGATTGGAAAGCAAAAAGGAATAACCGTCGCCGTAGCCGACGGGGATGGTTGCGATACGTGTCGGCTTCGATGTTACAAACGTGCTGTTGTATCCGATGCCGCATCCGGCGGGGAAGCTTTTGAGCAAAACAACGGTGGTCTTGAACGACATGACCGGCCGTAGTCTGGCCATGCCCCGGTTTTCTGCGGAAGGATAGATGCCATAAATCATCAAACCCGGCCGCACCATGTTCAGCCTGGATTCCGGGTAGTTCAAAATGGCGCCGCTGTTGTCCATGTGCCGATACGGGATTTCCATGCCCGCCCGTTTTATCCGGTCCAGAAGTTGTCTGAATAAAGACCATTGCTTGTCGTTGTCGGATATTTTTTTTTCGCTGGAAGCGAAGTGACTGAAGATTCCTTCGAGCTCGAGACAGGGCATTTTTGAAATTTTTTGAATCAAGTCAAACGCCTCGTCATACCGGACGCCGCCGCGTCCCATTCCAGTATCCACTTCAACGTGAACGGGCAGCTTCCGGCCAGACTTGGACAGCGCCCTGTTGAGCTTGAGGGCAAAGGTCACGTCCGAGATGGATGGAGTCAGATGGTATTTGATGATTTGATCGATTTCAGCGTCCGTGGAAGGCCCCAGGATCACGATCGGCGCTTCGATGCCGCTGATTTTCAGCTGAACGCCTTCGTCGGCATTGGCCACCCCCAGCATTTTTGCGCCGTTTTGCAGGGCGGCGCGCGAGATTTCTATGGCGCCGTGCCCGTAGGCGTCGGCCTTGATCGCGGGCATGAAATCGGTGTTCGGGCCGATGATTCTTTTGATTTCTTTGAGATTATGAGTGAAGTTGTCGAGGTCAATTTCGACCCAACTGCGGTATTTCTGTTCATTTTTTAAGGTCATTTACTATTCCAAAAACATTGGTTTTTCTTTTAAGCTGCGGGCAATGTTGTCCAAAAAAGAAGTTGTTTTTGCGGATAATATCAAATCATTGATGAAAGTCAAGTTGTCTATGTTTTTAAAAAAATTGACAATTTATGCTTGAAAAAAAAATTTTTTTTATTAGAATGAAAAAAAATCCCGAGGGTGAGTGCTTGGCCCCTCACAACGAGGAGGGAAAAATGTCACGAGCGAGAGTGGGAGACGTTTTAGGTTGTGAAGTTTGCGGGCTCAAGGTCATTGTGGATGAAGAATGCGGTTGCGCAACAATAGATATCATTTGCTGTGAAGAACCGATGGTGAACTTGGGACCGGCGAAACCCAAAAAAGTTCAAATGATAGCGGCCCCGAAAAAGAATCAGACGGTCAAAAAGGCGACAACACCCAAAAAGAAACCGGCAAGTAAAAAGAAAATCGTGAAGAAACCGGTGAAAAAAGCAGCAAAAAAAATCGCCAAGAAAGCACCCCAGAAGGTTTCCCGAAAAACTGTTGCGAAGAAGGCTAGAAAGAAATAAAAAAATTTTTGAGAATAAAAGCTTGCCCGACAAATCATGAGTCTTTTATGGTGATTGTCGGGTTGTTTTTATCCTGAATCCTCCCTTTTTTGTGTTTATCTTCAAAAAAAATTTAAAAAAAATTTTTATTCCGTGCTCTTGGAGCTCTGTGCTTGAAAAATTATATGATTTCTGATTAATCACTCAAACAAAGGTTTTGGGTATGACCATTAAAAAAACAACCAAAGCAAAAAGCGATGATTTAAGTTCATTCGCCCTCAAAGTTAACCTGGAACGAACAGCGGCAACCATTGAAATTCCGGATAGATACGCGCCTCTACTGAAAGTCGCGGAAAACCATTACGGGCTTCAAAAAAAAACCAGGGAGCTTCTCACCGAGCTGAATCATCCTTACGTAAATTGGGAATACGTCCTCAAGGAGCTCAAATCGGTTTCCATCGGTGATTTTCACATTTTCAACACTCACCAAGGCAGAATGTCCGCCCTGTCCCTGTTGCTGGACATTTATTTTGAGGTTATTAAATCCGCCGCCAGTTCTGACGTCAAAGACAGCGCAATTCATTATTTGTTCGATTATGCCGATACGGTGCTCAACCAAAGCAATGAATTTCTGCAGGAGAATTTGGCGCTTTTGCCGTCACTGATTTCGGATCTTCAAAAAGCGGTGGAAGATAACGAGATGATTTTCAGGAAATCTTCCTCCTACATCAAAAGAATCGTCAGGAGCATTGCTGAAAACAAGATCGCGATCGAAACAAAACCTTTGAATGATTTATGCCATAAAATATTCAGCATCACGTATCAATTCTGGCTTGCCCAGCCCGATCCCTGTCTTTGGTTTTCCCGGGAAGAAGGCGAAACGGACGAGTCAGTCAGCGCCTACCGGCAAATCATCGAACCTTTAAGTCACAGCCGTTGGGAGGCGTTGTTAAAGAAACTTGATTCCATTCATCAGGAGAATGCTCAAGGGGCAACTGATTTTCTGGAGAACTACCTGGAGATGCCTGATTACTACCAGATCGTTGACGGGTATATGCTGGCTGCGGATCAGCTGGAGAAATCCCCCCATTATCAAGGCAGGCAACACGTTGTGAAATTGCGCTTTTTATTCCATGTGATGGACAGCGCCAACCTGAAAGATCTTCACGCGCGCGCGTTGCGGGAAATCAATCATTCGCTGAAGCTCGTTTTTCAGGAAGAAAAAAAAGAAAATTTAAACGATTTCGTCCGGAAAATTTTCAGTTTTCTGAATAAAAACAAGGAACAAAATGAATTCAGCGCCGCCGTTTTTGACTGTATTACGACGACGGCCAGGGAAGTTTTCGCTCAGGAAAGCCACACGCTGGCGGATACGTTTATTGACGAACTGATCGCCTACGGTTTTCAGCATCCCGAAATCAAGGGATCCACAGAAGAATGGCAGGTTGTGGCCAATCCCGCCCATATTATGAACATTCGTTCCTGGCTGGAAATCATCGGGCTGAAACCCCGCTGGACCAAAAGACTGATTTCGGCGCTGATCATCAATCTGAAAATCGGAGGCATCTTTATCCGTGACACCGACCTTGTGCAGAAAAACATCTCCAACCTGCTGAATTCTGATATTCTTCCTGCCTATAATCTGATCAAACAGCTCTTAAGGATTTTCCCCGTTTACTTCAGCGAAATCGGAGCCGAAGGCGAACTGAGGGACATTTCCACAAAGGTAGATGAGCTCTCCGCGCGTCACGACAAGCTGATTTATTTTTTACGCAAGCAGTCCCATGTGGAAAGCAACAGCCTGCTGTTCAAATTTATAGAGGATATTTTCCGGTACTGGCACAGCGGCGACAAGGAATATCTTCGTCCGCATCTGCCGGAGGAGGTATTCGACACAGTGGTCAATTCCGGCGAGTATTTCGACGGCATGCACAAGGCCTTCAAGTATTTTTTCAGCAGGGTCCATGGCGATCCGAGAAAATTCCTTGAATGGGATCGGGATAAAGTTTGCCGGGAACTTGGTCATCTCAAGGGAATCAATGGTCGCGACCAGGAACGGATCAAGATCATGATTCGGATCTATCAGCTCATTTACAAGAAATATTTTCCGCAGTTTATCGACCTCCTCAAGGATCTGGAAGCGACCAATGCCTTTTCCAAAAACAGCATTACTTCCTTGAAAAGATCTCTCAACGCCAGGAATTACTACCGGAGCATTTCCGTCATCCTGGATTTTCTGGCCGCGTTGAAAGAAAGAATTCTGTCGCCGAAGAAGTCGCAGATTTATGAAAACATCTATTACAAAAGACACATTGCGGCGGGGATCCCGTCCATGTATGGAACCTACTATGAGAAAAAATTCGAAGCCGTTGGGCTATCGCTGCGCCTGGAGAGCCTGGCCACCATGCTTTTTGAGGAAATGGCGCGATCTTTCAATCTCAAATTCATTACCAAGCATACGATTAAAAAAATTCATGCCTATCTGTGGCTTTATGTAAAGGCTCTGGAAATCGAGGGCATCGCCACGGAAGGACTGGCGGCCAAAATTCAATACGTGACCAACGCCCTGCAGGTTAAGCAGTTTTCCATTGACCAGTACATTGATATCTTCCGTTTTATTTCCAAGGATATTCAGGACATCATCCGCAACTACTACATTGACGTGCACCATGCCAATCTCCCGATCATCGTCAGACAGATCTTCAAGCAGGGCATGGATGAAGCCGGAACATCGGATCACAAGGCCGATCAGGAGCTGATTTATCAGCAATCGGAAAATTTTATCCGGAGTCTGATATCGTCGGCCTTCGGCATTCAGGTTCTGGATAATTTTGTCAACGAGGTAATTAAAACCCTTCACGCCGAGTCGGAAAAGTTCCAAGACAACAAGCAGATTCTAAAAATTGTGATGGCATACAATCCGGATTTGACCATCGCGTCATTCTATAAAAAAGACAAGAAGCTGGACAATCAGATTCTTCTGGGCAACAAGGGATATTTTCTCAAGCAGCTGGTTTCTTTCGGCTTTAATGTTCCTCCCGGATTTATCATCACCACGGAAGTGTTCAGAGGATACGAAGCGGTGTGTGGCTATAAGTACATTTTTAACGATCTGGCCGTCCGCGTGAATCGGGAAATAAAAAAACTGGAGAAAATAACCGGCCACAAGTTCGGCGACCTTGAAAATCCGCTGCTTTTGTCCGTCAGAAGCGGGGCGACGGTTTCCCTGCCCGGCATGATGAAATCTTTTTTAAACGTGGGCATCAACGAGGCCATCGCCGAGAGCCTGGGCAAAAAAGAAAACTTCCAATGGGCTGCGTGGGATTCTTACAGGCGCTTTCTGCAGACCTGGGGCATGTTCCATGGAATGAACAGGGATTTGTTTGACGCCATCATCAATTCTTTCAAGCAGCAATTCGGCGTGGAAAGAAAAATCATGTTTCCCCCCGAACAGATGAAACAGATCGCCCTTTCCTATAAACGCGCGATTCTGGATCACGGCATTGACTTGAAAGAAGACCCCCTTGAGCAGCTGCGGCATGCGATTCTGCAGGTGTTTGATTCCTGGTATTCGGAACAGGCGGAAATTTACCGCCGTCAGATGCACCTGTCCGACAAATGGGGCACGGCGGTGATCGTGCAGACCATGGTTTTCGGCAATCTCAATGAACACTCCGGCTCCGGGGTCATTTTTACCCGCGAGCCCAAAAGCACGTCCAACGACGTGACGCTTTACGGCGATTTCATTTTCGGCGTGCAGGGAGATGACATCGTGTCGGGACTGGTGGAGACCTATCCGATTTCCGAAAGACAAAGGATTGCCGAATACCGGCATTCCGAAATATCCCTGCAGGAAAAATTTCCGGAAATTTACGCCGAACTGGTCAGAATCGCCGAGATGCTTATTTATGAAAAGGGTTTCAATCATCAGGAAATCGAGTTTACCTTTGAAGGACCGACCCGGGACAAATTGTATATCCTGCAGACCCGGGACATGAATCAGATCCAGGCGCAGAAATGGCGGCGCTTTGAGGACAGCAGCACGCTGCAGGCGAGCGTCTTGGGAACGGGCATCGGCGTCAACGGCGGAGCGCTTTGCGGACGGGCGGTTTTTTCCGAGGAGGAGATCCGGCGTTTCCGCGGCGCGGAACCGGACACCCCGCTGATTCTAGTGCGCCCGGATACTGTTCCTGACGACGTGGGCGTCTTGCTGCAGGTGGAAGGACTGCTGACCGCCAAGGGAGGCAGCACGTCGCACGCGGCGGTGACGATTCCGCAGCTCAACAAAGTGGGCGTGGTGGGTTTCAACAAACTGAAAGTTTACGAAACCGAAGGCTACGCTAAAATCGAAGACCGCGTCATCCGCAGCGGTGATTTTATCAGCATAGACGGGTGGAGCGGCACCGTTTATCAAGGAAAGCACGAAATAGAAAGCGAATAAAAAAAAGCCGCGGAAGGCGTGGCCTTCCGCGGGGGGACATCCCCAAATCGCTTTTTATAAGATGTTTTTGTGAATATAAACCGTCAAGTCTCCCAGCCGGTTCGTGTAACTGCCGAATTCATTGTCATACCAGCCGAAAACCTTGGCATGCACGACGGGAACCTTCATCAGCTTTTCCGGGAATGCCTGGATGACCTGCGCGGGAAGACCGGGAACATGCGAGAGGTCAAGGTTGATGAAGGCCGTCCGGGTGTGGTTGAACTGGCCTTCGATGATCACCGCCGCGTCAACGCCGATCAAATCGGCGGGGACATTCTGTTCCATCGTGAATCGGATCAGGCGTTCCGGGTTGTTGTCGGCCGCTTTCTGGTAAAGGTCATTGAGCATTTTTGTGTTGAGGACGGTTTCGTTTCCTTTCGCCTGGAAGGTGGCGTTGAGCACGATTAAGGACATGGTGCTGGTGGGGATTCGGATGGAATCTGCCATGAAGCCGATGTTTTTGACTTCCGGAATGACTTCCGCCAGCGCCTTGGCGGCGTTGGTGGAGGTCAGGATGATGCTGTCCAGAATGCTGCGGTTTTTTCTCAAATCCTTCTCGCCGGCTTTGGGGGTGCTGTCCAGAACGCTCTGGGAATTGGTGACGGCGTGAATGGTGGACATGGAAGCCGTTAGAATATTGCTGGTGGCTTCATTTTCCAGAAGCGGCTTGATCATGTGCGCCAGTCCCGTGGTGGTGCAGGAGGCGGCCGAAACGACCTGATGTTTTTTGGGATCGAAGGCCGTGTGATTGATGCCGTAGATCAGCGTGACCGCGTCATCGGGCGTGGAAAGCGCCTTGTTTTTGATTTTGAAAGGGGAAGAATTGATGACGACTTTCACGCCCCCGTGCAGGTGACCTCTGATGGAGCCGTTTTTGTGGTCCGACGACACGGTCGGGTCCTTGAATTTCCCGGTGCATTCCACCACCATATCGACGCCGTAGAGCTTCCAGGGAATATCAGCAGGATTTCTTGCTTCGCGCAGAACCGTAACCGGAATTCCATCCACTAAAAGTTTGCCCTGCTTTTCATCCACGATTTGGATGATTCTTTCCGCCTTGACGCCGTAAAGAAATTTATGCATCAGCCCGTAGGTGGTGTCTTTTTCAATCGCCTGAGCAATGGCATCCATGCCGGTGCCTGCTTCCCGTCCCAGATTGACAACGATTTCCTTGAAATATTTTCTGTTGATGTGGTGCCACAGCGTCAGTTTGCCGATTCTGCCCAGCGAATTGATGCCTAAAACAGGCTTTTTGTTTTCGAAAGCTTCTGCGACCATTTTTTAGACCTCCTTCATTGTTGAAATAAAATTATAATTAAACCCGGAAACTACGATGCGCCGACGTAATATCCGCGGTTGAATTATTTTATCCGAGAAATGACCGAAAGCAAAAACCGGTCCTGCGGGGTTTTCGGAATGTTTGTTTTGGGGAAGAAACTGTCTGAAATAACTTTGAATCGTTGAAAAAAAATGGAAAAACGCCCCTGCCTCTGGGCGCAGAAAAGTACAATTAAAATAAGGTTTTGGGGTGACCGGGACCATACAACATCTCCCTTAAAAGGTCGATGTTTAAATACATCAAAACCAGCTCAAAGTCAAGGGCTGCGAGAGTAAAATATTGCTTTCTTAAACGCCCAACGTATTTTTTTATAAGCCGTCAGATTATTTGAGGAAAAGCTTTGCTCCGAATGACCATTGGTGCAAAGTTTGCCTCTCTGGAGGGGAATTTCTTGCGGGGAGTTTTATTGTGGGGTAAAATATAAATAAGATGCTTAAGCGAGGTAAAAAATGCTCATCAAGCGCTCGGTTCTTGTTTTAATCCTTTTCGCCGTTGTGGCCGGCATCGGCGCATGCCGCAGAGAAGGCGATGAAAGCAGGATTAAGAAAGTCATCGTCAGCATCCAGGATGCCGCCGAACAAAAGGATGTGAAAAATGTCATCCGTCATCTTTCCGAATCCTATCTCGACCCGCAGGGATACAATCGGGAGGCCGTCAAAGCGCTGCTGCTGGGCTATTTTTTTCGGTATCCCAAAATATCGGTCTACATCAATAATTTGCAAATCACCGTTGACGGATCTTCCGCCAAAGCCTCCTTTGAAACTGTCCTGACCAGTAAAGAAAAAACCGGTTCCCTCAAAGACATTATCCCGCAGGCTCTCGGAATTTATGCCTTTGATGTCGAGCTGAAAAAGGAATCCGGCGACTGGAAGGTCACCTCGGCGCGCTGGGAGGACATAGGCGTCAACAGCGAATTGCCGACCGACAAACCTTAGGATTGGTTCCTTTGATGAAAGAATCCGACTCGATTTAAGGGCAAAGTTTTTGTCCTTTTGCGGCATTGAGCAATTGGCAATCCCCCATGGAGCAGGCCTGCTGCAAATCACCGCATCCCGCTTTGTTATTGCCCTGGTGCAGATACACAACGCCCCTGTTTTTATAAACTTCAGCAAATTTCGGCGTCAAACGGATGACCTGATTGTAATCCTCGATGGCCTGCGGAAACTGACGCAGGTTGGCGTAAGCATTGCCCCTGTTGTAGTAGGGTACGGGAAAAGTCGGGGAAAGTTTGATGGCCTCCGAGTAGTTTTCAATGGCCTTCTGAAACTGACCCATATTGTAGTAAGCCGTGCCTCTTTTGATAAAGAGCCGGGGATTCCGGGGGATCAGTTCGATAAGCTGATCAAGATATTCGACGGCTTTCTGGGGATCGGTATATCGGCCGTCTTTCCAAAGCGCCTCGGCTTTCTGAATGAGATCCGCCGCTTTTTCTTTTTTGTCGGTAGAACAGGAACAGATCAATGCCAGAGCGAGAAATACCGGCAGAATGAGTTTGCGCATACACGGGCCTCCGATTTTTTAAATTTTGCCTGATGAAAAAAATTTATTTTGCTGATGATGTCTTTTCAATAATGCCCAGAAATTGATCCGCCTTCAGCGAGGCCCCGCCGACCAGCGCGCCGTCAATGTCTTCCATGGCGATGAGATCGCCGATGTTGTCCCGGGTGACGCTGCCGCCGTAGATAATACGGGTTTGCTCTGCCGCCGGCCCGCCGTAGAGACGCCTCAGGAGACCGCGGATGAAGCCGTGAACCTCCTGCGCCTGCGCGGGCGTGGCCACCTTGCCCGTGCCGATCGCCCACACCGGCTCATAGGCGATGACGACGTTTTCCAGATTCTCCATGCCGCTCAACCCCGTTTGCACCTGCCTGCCGACAATGTCCTGGGTGATGCCCCGGTCTCTTTCCTCATCCGTTTCCCCGACGCACATCACCGCGATCAGTTCGCAGGCCGTCGCTTTTTTGACCTTCCGGTTGACGTCCGTGTCCTGTTCGAGAAAGTATTTGCGGCGCTCGGAGTGGCCGATGATGACGTAGGAACAACCGACGTCCTTCAGCATCAGCGGAGAGACCTCGCCCGTGAAAGCGCCCTTGTCTTCAGGATACATGTTCTGGGCGGCCAGGCAGACAGGTGATCCCTGGATGACTTGATGCACGGAAGCCAGCGCGGTGAAAGGCGGAGCCAGAACCACTGTTCCGCCTTGCAAACCGGCTGCCCCCTCCTTGATGGCTTTTGCCAGAGCGATGGATTCGGCAACGGTGTTGTGCATCTTCCAGTTGCCGGCGACGATCCATTGTCTCATTGAATTTTCCTCATTTTTCCAGCGCGGCGATGCCCGGCAGGGTTTTTCCTTCCAGCCATTCCAGAAAAGCGCCGCCGCCCGTTGAGATATAAGTCATTTTCGCGTTCTGCCCGGCTTTTTTGATGGCCGTTTCTGTGTCGCCGCCGCCGATGATGGAGATGGCGCCGGAATCGCCGACCGCCGCGGCCATGTCAAACGTTCCCTTGCTGAAAGGTGCCAGCTCGAACATGCCCAGCGGACCGTTCCAGATGATGGTCTTGATGCCCTTGAGAGCTTCCCTGAAAAGTTCAACCGTTTTCGGACCGATGTCCAGTCCGATCCAATCGGGCGGAATGTCCCTTATGCCGCAGATTTTCGCTTCGGCGTCCGCGGCAGCGGTTTGCGCGATCACGGCATCCACCGGCAGCAGAAAATCAACCTTTTTGGCTTTGGCTTTTTCCAGAATGTTGCGCGCGGTTTCAAGCATTTCATCTTCGCAAAGCGACTTGCCAATTTCGACGCCCTGGGCCTTCAAGAAGGTGAAAGCCATACCGCCGCCGACGAGGATTTTGTCCACCTTCGCTATCAGGTTTTCCAGGACGCCGATTTTGTCGGAAACCTTCGCACCGCCGATCAGCGCGGCCAGCGGACGGGCCGGGTGAACCATGGCTTTGTTGAAATATTCGACCTCGTTTTTCAGCAGGAATCCCGCGGCGCAGGTCTTCACGAAATCGGTGATCGCCGCGTTGGAAGCGGCCGCGCGGTGTGCCACGGCGAAAGCGTCGTCAATGTAGATGTCGCACAGCGCGGCGAGCTGTTTGGCGAACTCGGGATCGTTTTTGTCCTCGCCGGGATGAAAGCGCAGATTTTCCAAAAGAATGATGTCGCCGTCTTTCATGCCGGCGACGGCCCGTTCGACTTTTTCTCCGATGCAATCGTCCATAAAAGGGACATCCCTTTTCAAAAGATCGGACAGCACGCCGGCGACGGGCTTGAGCGACATTTCCTCGACGCGTTTGCCCTTGGGTCTGCCCAGATGGGAAGCCACAATGAGTTTGGCTCCCCGTTCCAGGGCGTATTGGATGGTGGGAAGGTGCGCCCGCACGCGCCGGTCGCTCGTCACGCGCCCCTCCTTGTCCAGTGGAACGTTAAAATCCACGCGCAGAAAAACCTTCTTGCCTGTCATGTCAATCTGATCAATGTACTTCATGTGCCTCATCCTCGCTTTGCTTATTTCATGATGAACTGGAGCAACTCCAGCATTCGGTTGGAGAAGCCCCATTCGTTGTCGTACCAGGAGAGAATTTTGGCCATCCTGCCGCCGATGACGGCGGTGTTGAGCATGTCCACAATGGAGGAATGTTTGTTGCCGTTGAAATCACAGGAAACCAGTTCTTCCTCGGAACACATCAAAATGCCTTTCATGGTGCCTCGGGCGTATTCCCGGAACTTGTCATTGATTTCGTTTTTATCGGTTTTTCGGGAAAGCGTCACCACGAAATCAACCAGCGAAACATTCGGCGTCGGCACGCGGATGGCCAGCCCGTCGAGTCTTCCCTTCATTTCCGGAATGACTTCCGCGATGGCCCGGGCCGCGCCGGTGGTCGTGGGAATCATCGAAAGCGCCGCCGCGCGGGCGCGCCTGAGGTCGCGATGCGGCTCGTCCTGGACCACCTGATCGTTGGTGTAGGAATGGATGGTCGTCATCAGGCCGTATTCAATCCCGAATTCTTCATGCAGAATCTTGACGATCGGCGCGAGGCAGTTGGTCGTGCAGGAGCCCATCGAGATGATGTGGTGCTTGTTTTTGTCGTAGGCTTCCTGATTCACGCCCAGGACAAAGGTCACGTCCGGATTCTTGGCGGGCGCCGAAACGACCACTTTTTTCGCGCCGGCCTCGATGTGTTTGCCGGCGCCTTCCCGGTCGGTGAATTTTCCGGTACTTTCCAGGACGACGTCAATACCCAGGTCTTTCCAGGGCAGGGTTTGGGGTTCCCTGACGGAAAAGGTTTTGATTTCCTTTCCGTCAACGAGGATGGCATTGCCGGAGACCTTCACCTCGGCATCCAGAATTCCGTGGGTGGAGTCATACTTCAGCAGATGGGCGAGCGTCTTGGCGTCGGCCAGGTCATTGACGGCGACGAATTCCACGTCCTTGTTTTTATATCCGGCCCGGAAAACCAGCCGGCCGATTCTGCCAAAGCCGTTGATCGCTATTTTTACGGGCATAAACACCTCCTTGAAAGCGGGAAAATTATTCATGAAAAGAAAGCGTTTGTCAACCAGTTTTGGCTTTGCGAAATGACGCGGATAATCGGCTTTGCCCGCACGGTGCAGGGATGGGAAAACACGCCGAAACACGACGAACTGGAAGCTCGAAACGTCAGAACAAATTTGTTGACAATTATTATATAATGAACTTTATTCAGGCCATCAACAATCTAGAAATAAAAGAACGGACATGGAGGAAAGATGGGATTTTTCCGGAAGATCATGGAGATGGTGCTTTTGCTGACGGCGGCATTGATGGTTGCTTCCTGCGGGCAGGGCCTGTTGGAAACCACCAATGTCAACGAAAAAGGACCCTCCACCGTAATTTTCAGCAGTCAGTTTAAAGATACCCTAAGGGAGGTGACGCCGCCAAGTTTTACCAGCAAAGTAGTCAACTACGGAGACGCGCTCGGAGAACTGCCTTCTGATCCGGCCATGGAGGGCTATAAATTCGGCGGCTGGTATACGCAGCGGGACGGCTATGGGGTCAATGTTACCGAAAATACAAAAATATATCAGGATACGACTGTTTTTGCTTACTGGTATAATTATAAAGTTACTTTCCTGAATGACGGCGCGCTGTATGCCAGCAGGGGAGTTGCGTTGCCGGAAAAGACCGTCCGAACCATGCCTACGCCGCCGACAAAAACCGGTTTTAAATTTGCCGGCTGGTATGATGCAGAGGGACATGAGTTTATAGCCAATACGGAAGTCACGGCCGACAAAACGGTTTCGGCGCGGTGGGTAACCGCGGAAGTCTATGCGGTGACTTATGACAGCGAAGAGGGGAGCGCTGTGGGCGTTCAATACGTCGTTTCACCGGAGGAGACCGTCGGAGCGTTGCCCGCGGATCCCGTCCGTCTGTTTTATTCGTTCGGCGGGTGGTGGACGGGAAGAAACGGCGGCGGCACGCAATTTACAGCCAGCACGATTGTGACAAGCAATTTGACCGTGTACGCGAAATGGACCGCTGATCCCGGTTATACCTTGACGTATAACAGTTACGGCGGAACGCCGGTGGATAAACAGTATATTATTCTTTCTTCCGGAAATACCGTGGCAACGGGAACCACAGAGGGCGATTTGCCCGCCGCGCCCGAGAAAGCGTGTTACAGTTTTGCCGGTTGGTTTACGCAGCCGGAGGGAACGACGGAATTCACAAAAGACACCGAGGTCAGCCAGGATATGACGATTTACGCCAAATGGACGTGGGATCCGCTGCCGGTGTCCGGCACGTATGCCATAGGCGACCGCGGTCCCAGCTGTGTCGGGAAGGTCTTCTATATTGAGACGGCTGCCGATGGAACTTACGGCTGGGAAATGGCGCCTCCGGACTGGTATTTGAGTCCCGACAATCCTTCTCAGACCACCGATCCTTATATGGTATGGATAGAAGGGACGGAGAAGGATGAGTGGGATAATTATATCATTCAGACCATTCTCAACGGAAACACGTCAACGGCCTTCGGTACCGGACCGACCAATACCGACGCGATCATCGCGCAGGAGGGACACACCGACAGCGCGGCCAGGAAGTGCCGGGATTACAGAGGCGGCGGTTTTGATGACTGGTTTTTGCCGTCTCAGGAAGAACTGGCGCTGATGTTTGCCAATAAGGATGTGAAACGGTCGGGCGGTTTTTATGATGCGGATGATGAAGGGTACTGGAGTTCATCGGAATACGGCGCAAGCGACAGCTGGTCGCAATACTTCATTTCAGGCAAACAAACCGGAACGAGAAAAGGGCAGCAAAGATTGGTGCGGCCGGTCCGCCGCTTCAAGATTTCCTGATCGTCGAGGGGGCGAAAGCCCCCTTTTTTTGGAATTCTTTCGAAGGAATTCGCCTAAAAGCAACCCTCAAGTCATAAACAGGTCATTGGTCGAGAAATTCGGATCGGTCGTTAGATTAATGCCCAGCCTTCTCAGGCCCGCTTCATCGCCGGGCGTGGGCATATGCGTCATGTGCGCTTCGCAATCCCTCAACTCCTGCAGTTTCTCCAGCGCCAGCTGGGCGGCGGGATTGCTTGTGGCGCTGATGCTGATGGCGATGAGGGCCTCTTCCAGATCAAGGCTCACCGATTTTTCACCCAGAATCTCGGTTTTGAGATTTTTTACGGCGTCGGTGATTTGCGGCGGCAGAAGTTTGATTTTGTCGGGAATTTCCGCCAGATGTTTGATGGCGTGGATGACCATGCTGGTTGCGGCGTGCATCAGGGAGGAATTGCTGCCGGTGATGATGGCGCCGTCCTTGAGTTCAATGGCGGCGCCGCAGAAAATGCCTTCGTTGCCTCTTTCGTAATCTCTTTCTCCCGCGGGAGCGGTGCCGGCCGCTTCGCGCGCCGGGATGACCACCGAACGTTCTTCCGGCTGGAGGTTGAAATCCTTCAGAAAAAGCTCGACTCGCTGAACGGTTTCCCTGTCGGCAAACCCCATCGCGTACTCACAGCGGTAGCGGAAATAACGCCGGATAATTTCCATCTTGGCCGCTTTCTGCGTGACGTCGTCATTGACAATGGCAAATCCCGCGCGGTTGACGCCCATATCCGTCGGCGATTTGTAAAAGGAAGGCCTTCCCGTGATTTTTTCCAGGATTCTTTTCAGGACCGGAAAGACTTCCACGTCGCGGTTGTAGTTGACGGCCTTCTCGCCGTAAGCGTCCAGATGGAAAGGGTCAATCAGATTGAAATCGCGGATGTCGGCCGTGGCCGCTTCATAGGCCACATTGACCGGATGCTTGAGCGGAATATTCCAGATGGGGAAGGTTTCAAACTTCGCGTAGCCGGATTTTATTCCGCGTTTGTAGTCGTGGTAAAGCTGCGAAAGGCACGTGGCCATTTTGCCGCTTCCCGGTCCCGGGCCGGTCACGATGACCAGAGGTTTGTTGGTTTCGATGTAATCATTGACGCCGTAGCCCTCGTCGCTGACGATCGTTTCCACGTCCGTCGGGTAGCCTTTGGTGAACCGGTGCGTGTAAACCGCGATGCCGCGCCGCTCCAGTTTGTTTTTGAAGATCATCGCGGCGGGTTGTTCCTCAAAACGCGTGATGACGACGCCCAGCACATGGATGCCCCATGCCCGCAGGTTGTCAATCAGCTTCAAGGCATCGGCGTCATAGGTGATGCCGAAATCGGCGCGGATTTTTTTGCGTTCGATGTCTCCCGCGTAAATACACAAAACCACGTCCGCCTTATCCTTGAGTTCCTGCAGCAGCCGCATTTTGACATTCGGGTCGTAGCCGGGAAGAACGCGTGCGGCATGATAGTCATACAGCAGTTTGCCCCCGAATTCGAGATAGAGTTTGTTGTTGAAGCGGTCAACTCTCTTGAGGATTTCAGCCGTCTGTTCCCGGATGTATTTTTCATTGTCAAAGCCCTGTTGCTGGATCATCTGCGTTTCTCCTTGCGGCATATGGAATGGTTCATTTATGTTGTATAAATAGAACAATTTTGTATGTCAATGAAATGTTGATCCAAAAAAGAGAATCATGGAAATTGCCGTCCGGTTCATGTATAGATGCCAAAATCATTGATATTTTCTGGAGGGACAACCTTTGACTGATCATTTTCATCCGCCTGCTGGGGTGACCGGACTCATGGCTTTGGCGGCGGCGGTTTTTTTGTTGACGCTGACCGCCTGCGGTCCGGGGTTGAATAAGCACCGCTTGGATGCCGGGGATTTGACGGGGACGAACGTCAGGGTGCTTTTCGGCGGAGATTTCGCCTTCGGCGACACGTATGAGGAAGGAAGAAAGATAATCGAGCGCTACGGCCATGGGCACGGTATGAAAAATCTGGCGCCGCTGCTGAATCGGTCTGACTTTTCGATGGTGAATCTGGAGACACCGCTGACGTCCGTTGATATCCGGCCTTATCGGGCTTTGAAAAAATGGGTTCATCGCGGACACCCCGACACCTATGCCCGATTGCTCAAGGAATACCGCATTCACGCGGTGGCGCTGGCCAACAATCACGCGACGGATTGCGGCACGGAAGGTCTTCTGGAAACGATACGTGTTCTCGATAAGGCTTCCGTGCTGCGGACGGGTGCCGGGGGCGACGCCCGCGAAGCCGCCCGTCCCCTCATCCGGGAGATTGCCGTGGGGAATGATCTGATTCGGCTCGCGGTGTTTGCCGCGTATGAAGACGACCGAATCATCGGCGCGGAGCCCGACTGGCCTTTCGCCTCAGAAGAAAAGCCGGGCGTGAACCTTCTGGCTTCGGAGAGCGTCTTCCAAGGCATCAAGGCGTTCAAGGAGAAAAACCCAAAAGGCCTCGCGGTGGTTTTTCCGCATTGGGGCGCGAATTATTCCTGGAAGTCGCCGGCGCAGACCGAACGGGCACGACAGCTCATCGATGCGGGCGCCGACATCGTCATCGGCCACGGCGCCCACATGCTGCAGGAGATTGAAAACTATCAGGGCAGGTGGATTATTTATTCTCTGGGCAATTTTGTTTTCAATACTCCGGGGCGTTACGCAAAGAACAACGCGTGGCCTTACAGCGCCGTTGCCTTTCTGATCTTTGCGGCGAATCAGGACGGCCGCAGCGTGCGCGTCCGTCTTTATCCCATTGTCACCGACAATCTCGCGACCGGGTATCAGCCCCGCGCGGTGGAGGAAAACGAGTTCAACACGGTGGTTGAAGTCCTTCGGGAGAAAAGCGCGCGCGCCCCGGCGCCGCAGCGGAGTCTGACCACGGGAAAAGACGAGATGGGATTCTATCTCGAGGGAGACGTTTTGTGAAATGTTTTTTATCCGGAAATCCAGGCGGGTGAAAATGAGGAGCTGTCGGTTGAAAATGTTTTTGGCCGTCCTGATGATGGTCCTTGGCGCCGTATCCGCGACGGCGGGGCCGGCGGCTTTTTCTCCGCCTCTGCGGCTGGATGGGGCGATGCTGGATGGCTGCGTCAAACTGGCGGGAGAATACCTGCTGGCCAGTCAGAAAGACGAGGGCAATTTCGTCTATGAATACGATTTTCTTTCGCGCCGTCCCACCGCGGAGGACAATCCGGTGCGGCAGGCGGGCGCCCTGTGGGGTCTGGCTTTGCTCCACAAGAAACGGGCCTCCGCGCGAACCTTTGCCGCGCTGGAAAAAGGTCTCGGCTTTTTCAAACGACACTCCCGCGTGACGGGGGAGGCGCGCTACCTTGTCTATCCGGGGGAGAAGAAAGGTCCCCTGGGAGCCGTCGCGCTCGTCGCGCTGACGCTTCTGGATTTCATTCCGTCCATCCGCGATGAAAAAATCAAAAGTCGCTACGCCAATGATTTGAAGCAGTATTTGAATTTCCTCCTTTCCGCCCGCCGGACGGACGGACGGTTTCTTTCCGGTTATGATCTGGAAACGGGAAAACCCTCCGGCGAGCCCTCGCCCTATTTTGACGGAGAAGCGCTGCTGGCGCTGGCAAAGGCCGCCCGGCAGCCGAAATTTGTTTCATGGAAGCCGCTGGTTCTGGAGTCGGCTGACGCCATGTATCGGACGTATGTCCGCGAAGCGCTCGAACGGGAAGCCGACAGTCCCGTCACGAAGGGATTTTATCAGTGGGGTTCCATGGCGTTTTTTGAAATTTATGAGGCGCGCTGGGGGGACTACCGGCGGTACGGCCGGTATATTCTTGAGCTGGCCGACTGGATGATGGACGTTCATCAGATTCTGCGGCGTCCGAAAAACACCGCTTACGCCTATGAGGGGCTGAGCTGCGCCTACGCCGTGGCGCGCCGGGAAAAAAACGACGAGGCCGCTGAAAAAATCGCCCGGGTCGTTGATGAGGGGTTGCTCCGGCTTCTTTCCTGGCAGATAGGAAGCCCGCTGGAGGTTGATTTTCTGAAACAGGCATCCGATCCCCGCGCCCGGGGCGGGGTGATGAACGGCGGACGGGATCCCGTCCTGCGCGTTGATGTCACCCAGCACCAGCTTCACGCGATGATGCTTGCCCGGCGGCATCTGTATTCCCTGTCCTCCGGAGCGAAACCTTCAAAGGCTGAAGCGGGAGATGTCTCCGCCCGCGATGTGGAGCGGGCGATCCTTCTGGCCGGCGAATATTTGAAAAACGCCGTGAAGGAAGACGGATCTTTTGTGTATGAGTACTTTCCCCGGACGAATCAGGTCAATTCGCAGTACAACATGCTTCGCCATGCCGGAACGCTTTGCGCCATGGCGGAAATCTACGAGCTGACGGGGGACAAAAGCCTGCTGGCCGGGATTCAAAAGGCCGTTTTGTTTCTGCTTGGAACCCTGAAACCCGGGCGGATCGGCGAGCAGGAGGTGCTGGTGGCGCTGGATGACGGACATGTCAAACTCGGGGCGAACGCCCTGGCGATTTTGGCGCTGGTCAAGTTCATGGATGCGACCGGCAGCCGGGATGAACTCGAGACCGTCCGAAAACTGGCGCGCTGGATTTTGCTGACCCAGTCTCCGCAGGGACGTTTCCTGATTCACAAGCAGGATTTCGTGACGCGGAAAATTTCGGATTTCGAATCCGCCTACTATCCCGGAGAAGCCGTCTACGCCCTGAGCGTTCTGTATCGGCTTGATCCCGATGAGCGGTGGCTGGATGCGGCGGAAAAAGCGGCAAACTATCTGATTTACGTGAGGGACGGCGGGAAAACCATTTTCGGGTTGAGCCATGATCACTGGCTTTTGTACGGCTTGAACGCGCTGTACCGTCAGCGCCCGCGAAAAGCGTATTATGAACATGCGTTAAAGATTGCCGAGGCGGTTTTGAGCGCTCAAAACAGAGAAGCGCATCATGAAGCTGCGGGGAGTTTTGACGCTTCGGCGCGCTCCATGCCGGCGGCCGCCCGCGTGGAAGGATTGTGCGCCGCCTATCAGCTGGCCCGGGATTTCGGTACGGCGCAGGAGAGGGAGAGGATTGTCGGCGCGATTTTCCGCGGCGCCGGGTTCTTGCTGAAAAACCAGGTCACCGAAGAGCTGGCGCGAAAAAAGAAGTGGTCCCGGCGGGCCGTCGGAGGATTTCTGGAAAGCCCTCGGACGCCCGCCATCCGGATTGACGGCGTGCAGCACAATGTTTCGGCGCTCCTGGGCGCTTACCGCGTCTTGCGGGAAAACCGCTGAGAAAGCCCATGTCGTGGCGCGCCCCTTCAGGTAAAGAAAAAGCCCGGGGCTGGAATCCGGGCTTTTTTCCGGCGTCTTTTTCAGGACAGGACCGGGGGCAAACTATTTTTTCTGCGCGTCGTAGAGTTTGATGACCTTGTCGGTAATGTCAAGTCCCTCGGAGGCAATCAGCGCGGACCTTCTTTCAAAGATCATCGAGTAATTTTCATTTTTGGCGATTTGCTTGAGAATGTTTTGCACATCGGCGAGTATTTTCTGCGTCATCTCGATGTCTTTTTTCTTCAATTGCTCATTGAAGTCGCTTTCGAGGCGCTTGAGTTCCTTGATTTCCTGAGCCAGCTTTTCGCGCTTTTCCTTCAGGCCGGGCGAGTTTTGACCGGCGTTTTTCAAATCCTTTTCCAGGCTGGCCGCCTTGTCGCTTTTTTCCTTGAGAATCGCTTTTTTGGCCTCGAGGTCTTTTTGATAAATCGCCCTGGCATCCTTGGCGGCCTTGGAGTCTCTCATGATTTTGCCGACGTCAACAAAACCGATTTTGAGATTTCCCTCCGCGGCGATGCCCGCGGGAGCGGCTCCGAGCCCAAGGGCGACGGCAAGCACCAGCGCCCACGACAAGACGAACCCCTTCATTGTTCTTTTCATGCGTTTTCTCCTTTCTTTTTGTCATCGGGATGATGATTTTGCTTCATCATTCATCTGCTTTTTTGGTTCCGGGAAGACTTTAAAATTGGAAAAGATTTTTGTCAATCCATTCCTCAAAAGGATTTAAAAAAGGCAGGGCTTGCAAAGCCCTGCCTTTTTTTGAACATCCTCAAGGACGCCCGGGGCTGTCTGACCTTTCCCCGCGCGCCCTTGGGGGAGACCTTCTTACCACTCGAACCTGAGGCCGACCAGACCGGTATGCGTGATGAGATCGCTGTTGATCTGGGCGTCATACTGGATGTAGGCCGCCACATTCCGGTTGAACTTCAGGTTCAGGCCCAGGCCGACAATGGCGCTGTCGCGGCTGAGGTCCTCGGCTTCCACCGACCACCAGCTCGAGCCGGAGCCGCTGCCCGCGAGGCGCGCCTTGATCATGTTGTCGTCGTTGGAGAACTCGTGAGCCCACTTCAGTCTCAGCTCCGGCGTCAACACGGCCGAGGCGCCCAGTTTGATGGGACCGCTGATGTTCACGCCCAGGAAGCTCTGGTAGGAACCGATGTCGTTTTCGTCATAGGTCAAATTGTACATTCCCGCGCCCGTTTCCGTGAACGCATCCAGCGTCAGATAATCAACCTGGAAGGCCACGGACGGACGGATAATCACGCCGCCCGCGTTGAACTTGTAGCCGGCTTCGCCGTAGCCCAGGTATTCTCTGCCGTCGTAATCCGATTTGGCGACCAGACCCGGGGCGAAGGTGATGTAACGGTCGAAGTCATAGGTGTTGTAGGCGAAGGTGAAGATGCCCGCCGCGTACCAGGGCATGCCGTTGTAGCAGGCGTAGAGGGTGCCCTGATAGCTGTTCATCTTGCCTTCGTCGGCCAGATCGTCGAAATCCAGTTTCGCGGTGGAGATGCCTCCGCTGACGCCCAAGAACAGGTTGTCCGTGACGCGGAAATCGAATCCCAGCATGCCGCCGTAGAGCTTCTGGTTGTATTTGGTGATGATGTCGTCGGAGCGGCGGTCGCCGTAGCTGAAGTAGCCGTCGATCCACAGACCCCAATTCGTGCCCGAAGCGATTTGACCCTGGCCGATGTTGCCCACCGCCGCCAGCAGAAGCGGTGTGGCGTCGCTGAGCGTCTCACCGCCGCCGGCCAGCGCCATCTGCGTGTAGGGCGTAAACGCCATGCCGGAGCTGCCGCTGTTTTGGGCGAAGCTGGCGCCGCCCAGATGGTTGTTGATGACGCCGAGGTAATTGCCCAGACCGCTGAAGCTCAAACGCTGCATGGCGCTCTGCGTTCCGCCGCTGGCCGAGGCCATGCCCGCCGCCGCGTCTTCGGGTGACAGCACCAGCAGTTCATCCAGGAAGGTGCGCATATCGCCCGTTGCCGTGTCGTAGATTTCGTCGAGGGCGGAGCCGAATCCGTTTAAACTCTCCGGCATGCCCGAGGTGAAGCTCAGACGGGTCAGGGCCAGGTCGAAAATATCGTCTTCATCAAGATCAATCATCTCCGGGCTGAGGAAAGCCGAAGTTGAAACCACGGAGCCCCACGGAGTAAAGTCGGCAGAGGATAGATTCAGAACATTTTCGTAGATCGTCTCCTTCGCGTAGGTGCCCGCTGTGGGAATCACGACGATGGCTCCGTCGCTGAAATCCGCTTCCGAACTGACCAGCAACGCCCCCGTGGCGCCGGTGGCGGAAACGACATATCCCAGCGATGCGCCTTCATCCTGCGAGAAGTAGTCTGTTTGCACGCCGCCATCGGCCGAGCCGCGCTGTCCGAGCGCCAGGATGCCTTCATGCACGGTCATGGTATGGCCGTCATAGGAATCAGATGCATAGTCATAATCTCCGTTGAGAATCCAGGTGCCGGCGCCGGTCTTGTCCAGGTAGGAGAACCGCTGAATCTGATCGGCGTTGATTGTGCCTTCGCCGTCGAGCACCATGTAGTTATCAGGATATTCATTGTCGGCCTGAATGATGCCGTTGATGACGGACCCGGTCGTCAGAGTGACGGTATTGTAGTCGTCAGTCACATAAATGGCCGTTCCTCCTGTTCCGGTAACCGTCCCGGAGTTGACTATGGTCGTATAACCGCCACCCGCAGCTATGCCTGTTGAGCCGATGATGGTTCCCGAGTTGTCGATCGTCGTCGAATCGCTTGCATAATTATTGACGTACAGGCCGTATTTGCCGCCCTGAATGGTTCCGGAGTTGGTGACGGAGGCATCATACGCTTCGATATAGACACCGTAGTGGCCCTCAATGGTGCCGCTGTTGTTGACTGTCGCCAATCCCGCATTTGTGATGAGTACGCCACTGCCTTCGACGACGCCCCGAATCGTGCCGCTGTTTTCAACCGTGGCTGATTCGTATACATAGACAATGCCCACGCCGTTGCCAATTCCCCAGATGGTTCCAGAGTTGGTCACTTTGGCTTCGGTCAGATAGGCCATGCCCACGCCGTCCTGACCGCCCCGAATCTCTCCGGCGTTGGTCACAGTGGCCGTGCCGCCATACATGATGCCGACGCCAAAGCCTCCGCTTCCAATGTTCATCAGCTCGATGGTGCCGCCTTTTTCATTGGTGACATTGATGATGTCCGCGTATCCGGCGCCCACGCCCAGGTATCCGCCCTGAATCGTGCCGGAGTTGGTGATGTTGATGGTGCCCGGCAAATCCAGATCGTCATCGTCATCCATCGGAATGGCTTTCGCGAGGGCGCCCATCGCTCCATAAGCGCTCACGCCGGTATAGGAGCCCTGAATCGTTCCGGAATTGGTGATATTAATCGTCGCCGCGACATCATCTTCCGTTCCGTACTCACCGTCCTGGCCCGCGCCGCCCGTCGCTTCATAAGCGCCCACGCCCGCCAAAATTCCCGTGATGGTGCCTTTATTCGTCACGTCAATCGTTTCCGCGCCGATAATGCCGACACCCGAGGGGATGTAATCGTCATCGTCATCCGAGCCCATGTAGCCCACACCGCCCTGAATGATGCCGCCTTCATTGTTGGTCACTGTGACCGCGCCCGCAGAGGCGACGCCCACGCCGCCGAGATAGGCCTGAATCGTGCCGGAGTTTGTCACATCAACGGGACCCGGTATCCGCACCTCCATCAGATCATCGTCATCATCGTAATATGTTTCTTCATACGCGCCGGTTTCGATGATGCCCACGCCGTAGCCGTATCGGCTCTGGATCAGGCCGCCGGTGTTGTTGGTGACTTTGGCGGCGTCGGCGTAGGCGATATAAATGGCATCGCCGTTACCATCTTCGTCATGAGAACCGAATGCCTGAATCGTGCCGGAGTTGACCACTTCGGCGGTTGCCATGGCCGGTGTCCCGATATACTTCATGGCGATGCCGCGGCCTTCGTAGGATTGAATCACGCCGCCGGCGTTGTTGGTGACTTTGGCCGAATCCATTCCGCCGATGTAGATGCCGTCATAATCACTCATAATCGTGCCGGAATTGGTCACCGTCGCGCTGCTGGGGCCAAGGTCGTCGTCATCGTCAGCGACAAGCTCGGAATAGCCGGCAGAGCCGTAAATCGAAATGCCGCTGTAATAACCCCTGATGGTTCCCGCGTTGGTGACCGTTGCGGTGTTTACGTCAGTCATATATATGCCGGCGTCATCTTCCCCGAAGATAAAGCCGCCCGCCAGATTGGTGACGTTGGCTTTATCAATGCCATCAAGGTAAATGCCCGCGTAATCATACTCATCGTAACCGCTCAGGATCGTGCCCGAATTGGTGACGGTGGCGTCATGAACGTCTTCAATCCCGATGCCGTCCATGTAGCCGTAAATCAAGCCCGCGTTGGTGACCGTGGCGGTGTCAATGGAGTTCATGTATATGCCTTCACCTTCGAAGCCGGTGATTTGTCCGCCGGCGTAGTTGTTGACCGTTGCGGTTTCTGCTCCACCAATATATATACCGCCGCCGTCATAATCACCATAGTAGCCTTCGATTCTGCCGTAATTGTTCACGGTAACCGTGTCCGTATTCTCAATATGTATCCCGTCGTCATCATAGCTAAATAGCTCTCCGCCAGCGTAATTATTTACGATCGCCGCATTTCCCTCTGCGATGTAAATGGCATAGGAGGGGCTTACTATGCTGCCGGAATTGTTGACGGTGGCCGTGTCCGGGTATCGAATATCAATACCAATACCATAGGCGCTGCTTTGAATTTTGCCGCCGGCTGAGTTGGTAATGGTCACATCACTGCCGTCGCTTACAATGTAAATGGCGTCGCTATTGGCTTGAATCATGGCATTGCCTAGATTGGTGATGGAGACATCGCCGACGTCCTGCATGGAGATGCCTTTATAATCTCCTTGAATCAGCCCGGCATTGTTGAGCGTGATGTCTCCGACGTTGTTGACGTAAAGCCCTGCGCTGTCCGAGGATTGAATTTGCCCGGCGTTGGATATGGTTGCCGAATCCAGATATTCAATGCCGATACCGGAGCCATAGGCGGAAATCGTGCCGGAGTTGGTAATCGTCGCGGTGCCCGTTCCTGAACCGCTAAGCGAGTCGTCATCAAAGCCTGCAATGTAAATGGCTTCATAATCGGAACCAGCGGAAGTGATGTCCCCCGTATTGTTTACCGTAAAAGTGCCCGTCCCTCCGCTGAAGAGGTAGATGCCATTTCCGTCTTCGCCGGTAATTGTTCCGGCGTTGGTTATCTGGACATCGCCCGCGCCTTCGCTATCGAAAACAATACCGTTGTAATAACCATAGATATCTCCGCCGACATTGTTTTGTATCCTTGCGGTCAGCGCACCGTCGCT